>QGNO01000004.1 GCA_003228195.2 Chloroflexota bacterium
GTACAGGGCACTTCTACCGTATACCTCCCTTCACGTGAAGGCGGTAAGGTAGTCCTGCCAATACCACACGTAGCTAATCCACCCGCAGTACCATACGAAACCTTCTACAGAGATTGGTATTAAAAACGAAATAACGGAGGTGGTTAAAAATCACCTCCGTTATTTCGACATAGATTCAAATCCGTATTTTTAATCCGCCATGAATAGATTAGGCACTATATTTGCTCTGACGGGGTTAGGAGTCCTAGTCTTGTACGCCTCTTTTCATATTTTAAAATCCCTCCTCTTTGGTTTAAATCCTCCCTTAATTATACGGCTAGCAATATTGGCAACAATAGTTGGACCGACCATGCTTTTCGCATCCGTGATTCGTGATAAATTGAGAAAATCAAACACGTATCATTAAACGTAATTACCACTGACACAATTGAAGGATCCGAAATTAAAGGAATATTGGGTCTCGTGAGCGCAAACACTGTAAGAACCAAACATCTGGGAAAAGATATCATGGCCGTTTCCGAAGCATAGTTGGTGGTGAAGTGACCGAGTACGCGAAACTAATGGCTGAGGCACGCGAGCAAGCCCTTTCAAGGTTGACTACCAGACAGAAGCACTAGACGCCGATGCCGCAGTAGGCTTAAGATTCACCACATCAATGATTGTCCAAGGCTCGGAAGAAATACTCGCTTTTAGCACAGCTGTAAGACTTTCATAGGTACTGACCTTATCCCATACACTTCCCACAGACATTTGACAGCTTTCCGAATGTGCTATGATTGTTTGACTAACATGTGTCTTACCCAAGTAGCGATATCACTTGAATAATCCAGCCGCCAAACCACACCATAATCAGGAAATCCGCAACATAGCTATCATTGCACATGTAGACCATGGCAAAACTACTCTTGTTGACGCCTTGTTGAAACAAAGCAACGTATTCCGAGACAACCAGCCACTTGGCGATCTCATAATGGATTCACACCCTCTCGAACGTGAAAGAGGAATTACGATATTAGCAAAGAATACCGCCGTCACATATCGAGATGTGAAAATTAATATTATAGATACTCCAGGACATGCCGACTTTGGTGGAGAAGTGGAGAGAGTCATAAACATGGCTGACGCCTGCCTACTCGTTGTAGACGCAGTAGAAGGTCCAATGCCCCAAACTAGATATGTGTTAAAAAAGGCTCTGAAGAAAAACTTGAGACCTTTGGTTGTAATTAACAAGATCGACCGCCAATCTGCGCGAGTTTCTGAAGTCGTAGGAATGGTCCAAGACCTGTTTTTAGAAGTAGCCACAGAAGCCGAACAGTTAGATTATCCCGTTATATACACATCAGGGCGTGACGGCTATGCAACATTTAATCCAGAAGAACGCGGTGTTGATATGGATCCATTATTTAAGGCGATCATTGATGAAGTGCCGCCATTTACTGGGCAAGCCAATGGACCTCTTCAACTTCAAGTGGCGGCGTTAGACTACGATAATCATATTGGGCAAATTGCTATCGGAAGAATACACCAAGGTCGCATAAATCAGGGCCAACCTATAATCCAAATTGATAATAACAACCAACAAACTCCTAACAGGATAGATCATTTGTTCGTTTTTCAGAACTTGGAACGAACTGAAGTCTCATCTGCTGGCGTCGGAGACATTGTCGCAATAAGTGGAGTTCATAATGCCGCCATTGGTGATACGATCGCAGATCCATCTTCTCCAGAACCATTGCCACCGATTACCTTAGACGAACCAACTTTAACTATTACCATTGGTGTAAATACTTCGCCTTTCGCTGGTCGTGAAGGGAATTCTATTACTGCTCGTCAACTCCATGCCAGGTTGAAAAGAGAACTCCAGACAAACGTTAGCCTTAAGATAGAAACCACTACAAATGCAAGTGAATTCACTGTCATTGGTCGAGGTGAACTTCATTTAGGCGTGTTGCTGGAAACTTTAAGGCGTGAAGGTTACGAAATCGAAGCGTCACGGCCACAGGCAGTAATAAAAACAATAGACAACAAAATTATGGAACCGTACGAACGCCTTTTTATCGACACAGATAAGAAATACATCGGCCCACTCACTGAGAATCTAGCTAAGCGTGCGGCTAGACTGGAAAGCATGCTCTCAGATCAACATGGATCTGTCCACTTAGAATTCGCAATATCCACTCGCGGACTAATAGGTTTCCACAGTTACTTTATTCGCACCATTCATGGCGATGGCGTAATGAATACAGAATTCATCGGATATGAGCCATTCACTGGTGACTTTCCGTCTATTAGGACTGGCGCTCTTGTCGCATCCGAAGATGGGATAGCTGTAACCAATGGACTAAGTAATGCTCAAGGTAGAGGAAACACTTTTATAGATCCAGGTACAGCCGTTTATGAGGGGATGATAATCGGATCTCACCAAAGAGACAAAGACATAGTCATTAACGTTTGTAAAGAGAAGAAGAAAACCAATGTTCGATCATCAACCTCAGACATCGCAGTTCGACTGGCACCTCCTACTTTGCTGACCTTGGAGGAATCTTTAGACTTTATAGCCTCAGACGAGCTTGTTGAAATTACACCACTCAATGTCAGGATGAGAAAAAGGCTTTTGGGCGCAACCGCTAGGAAACGTGGCATCCGTGACGAAACCAAGTCATCCGGATCATATAAATAGGACTCTCCACAGTATCAATGGATGCTAATCAGATAAACGGATCTAATCAGCTATGTATGTTAGCTCGAATTGGTGCCGAAGCCCAAGAAAGGTAATAAGAGTAAGGAGAGCGAGTCCGACTTCGCAATCCAGACCCAAATGGCCTAAGTGAAGCGCAAGTATTGCGTCAAGGCAGGTGGACTCCGTAATAAGGAACCCCGATCAGGTCGAGCAGAACATTTCCGAATGAGCCAAGAAGCGAGCCTACTGGAACCGCGAATCAACCCTTACAATCGAGTGCCTGATTCGCTAGAAAATTATGCAACCACGAGAGAAGAGTACGCCGAAAAGGCCAAAATAGCTAAGAAAGATCAGAGAATTGTAAACGGCATCCAATCACAGCCGATTTTCTATCGCGCAGGGAAAGAGTCCTTAAAAGAAGTGGCATTATGGGATATAGATAGAAAATTACTGGCCGAAAGGCAGAGTACCCTGATATTGTCCACGCTAAAGAGGTTGCAAACACGGGGATGCCAACTGACATTAAAGCCAAGTGACGGATCATTATATATACAGTTAACTACTATCTGACATTCATATTAGACTGGTAGACAAGATGGTACTGATCAGAATAGGAGCAAGAACACTACAGCGGGGAATCTCCTGCGACGAAGGTGTTCAAAGATGTTGCGTGTTTGCCCGGTTCACGATTTGAACGGCATATCCACAGACCTTGATCAGCTTCTCTTTCCTTGCCTTTGCCATTCTTTTTACTCTGTATTCCACCTTCAACGCCAGGCTCCTAGATCCAAGTTTCTCTTTGAATACCAAACTTAAAGGCCCCCTGCCTTTGAGGTATCTTGATCCTGCATACCCTTCACTCTGGTGCTGGGCAAATCTGCGATCGACATCGGTAGAGATGCCGGTGTAGAGGGTGTCATCACGACATCTTATGAGATATAAGTACCAGTCAGACATTGGGGTTCAATTGTTCTCGCCATCTAGCCGAATTTGTTCCAGTTTTTCCCAATGGGCGTAGGAATCCTCCAGCAGCTTCTTCACTGCCTCCAGCCTATCGTTGGCAGCAACAATGTCAGCCTTGTCCTTCTTGTAGAATCCTGGGTCTCCCATAGCTTGGAACAAGTCATCCTGTTCTCTTTCAAGGCGCTCAATGATATCCGGCAGTGCAGCCAGTTCCTGTTTCTGCTTGAACCCAAGTTTAAGTCTTGCAATGGGTGTCTGAGCCAGTAGGACGTCTTGTTTCCTGAAAGATGCCTTCCTCGGCTTTGCATCCTGTGGACGCTGCCGCAGCCAGTCATCATACCCGCCCACGTATTCTTTCACGACGGATTCGCCTTCAAAGACGAGCGTGCTCGTCACGATGTTGTTGATGAGCGTCCTATCATGACTGACGAGGAGAATCGTTCCTGCGTAACTCATCAAGAGGTCTTCAAGAAGGTCAAGTGTCTCCACGTCAAGGTCGTTGGTGGGTTCATCCAGGACAAGGAGATTGGATGGCAGCGTGAAAAGACGGGCGAGCATGAGGCGGTTACGCTCCCCGCCGGAAAGAACAGAGACAAGAGAGCGAGTTTGTTCTGGGGAAAAAAGAAAATCTTGCAAATAGCCTACAATGTGACGAGTCTTCCCATTAACTGTAACTGTATCCGTGCCATGGCCGACGTTTTCTATGGCGGTCTTGTTCTCGTCCAATTGCTCAAGGAGTTGGTCGAAGTAGCTGATTTGCAAACTGGCGCCAAGGCGGATTGTTCCAGTTTCCGGACTGAGCATTCCAAGAAGAATGCGCAAGAGGGTTGTCTTGCCGCTGCCGTTGGGGCCCAAAATGCCAATCCTGTCGCCTTTCAGAATCGTGGTAGAAAACTTTGAGATTATCTGAGTGTCGCCATAATTGAAACTAATGTTGTCTGCCTTTGCTACCAACGCTCCAGAACGTTCGGCCTCGTGGACTTCCATCTTAACCGTCCCTGGCCGTTCCCGTCTGGACCGGCGAATCTCGCGCATTCTTTCCAGTTCTCTCACCCTGCCCTCGTTGCGCGTCCGTCTCGCTTTGATGCCTCCACGAACCCAATGCTCTTCCTGTTGAAGCTTCTTGTCGAATAGCGCGTTTTGCGTCTCTTCTGTCTTGCGTTCCACGCTGCGCCGTACCAGAAATGTCTCATAATCGCCGACCTGATCAAACAGTCTGCCTCGATCGATTTCCACGATGCGGGTGGCGATTCTCTGCAGGAACATCCGGTCGTGGGTAACAAAGATCAAGGCGCCTGCAAACCGAACCATCATCTTTTCCAACTCTTTGATGGAATCAATATCCATGTGGTTGGTCGGTTCATCAAGTAGGAGGATTTCCGGCTCTCCAGCAAGCGCCCTTTTCAAGAGCACTTGGCGCTTAAGCCCGGCGGAAAGGGAATTGAAAGCACGGCCAGCATCCACCCCAAGTTGCGAGAGCATTTTGCTGAGATACCATTCACCCTCCATCTCAAGGGTACCGTGAGTGCGGTCCGATTTGTCAGCCATAGGCATCGTGTCTTCGTCCAGCAATCCGGCAAATCTTTGCTTTGCGACCAAGTCAGTGTATTGTCTGATTCCGCTAGCGACTACATCGAACGCACTCCCTGGCATATCATCGGGCACTTGTTGTGAAAGATAGGCTATATGGGCGCCTTTCAGGGCTGAAACAGTGCCGGAGTCCGGTTTGAGGCTTCCCTCTATCAATCGCAGAAGAGTTGATTTACCGGACCCGTTCCTGCCTACTAAGCCAATTCTTTCTCTCCGTTCAACTGTCAAATCAATTCCGTCGAAGAGTGGGCCACCGCCAAAGGAAAGTGATATGCCATGCATACTTATGAAGACCATGAGTGGAAACTACCTCGCTGCCGTTATTTTCTTGACCCGACCCACTTGACCGCTTTCCAACCGGACCTTTATGCCGTGAGTGTGAATTGGTGAGTTTGTCAAAATGGCTTCAACTATCCCTTCGGTTAGTTTTCCGGTTCGCTGGTCTTCTTTCATAACTATTGAGACGCGCAAACCTCGTCTTATATTGGCGCGTTCTGTGCCTGCCATATTGGGCAATCTACCTTTCTTATTACTACGTTGTGGCACAGTTCGTAAGGAAATAGCAAAAGGAAGCCACGAACTAGTATCGAGGTTCTCCTCGATAACAAAATGTATTCAACCCAAGTCCTAATTCAGGCTTGAATAAGCCTCCTCACCATGCTGCGTTATGTCTAATCCTGAATCTTCATCTTCCGGGCTGACCCGGATACCCACTGTACACTTCAGGACATACAAGATCACTAGTGTCCAGACAAAGGACCAGCCCGCTGCTACTCCTATGGCTCCCAACTGCCGAATGATTTGTCCCACACGATCAATTCCTGGTAGAACATGGGCGGAAAACTCCAAGAAGCCGACCCCTGCGAACAGGCCGGCTGCTATCATGCCTATGATCCCGCCAACGCCGTGAATGGCAAAGACGTCCAGTGAATCGTCCAGTTGAGTTCTATTCTTAAGTTCAACCATCAAGTAACACACACTTCCTGCTGCCAATCCGATTAGAAGCGCAGGCATTGGCCCGACGAACCCAGAAGCCGGTGTAATAGTAGCCAGCCCTGCGACAGCTCCAGTAGCCGCACCAACACCGCCGATCTTCCCTTTACGAGCATAGTCGATGCCAATCCATGTAAGAGCCGCGGTGGCAGCTGCAATGTTGGTTACCACGAAGGCGGACGTTGCACTACCCCCAGCCGTCAGCGCGCTTCCTGCGTTGAATCCAAACCATCCAAACCAGAGCAGAGCAGCTCCAATGATGACGAAAGGTATGTTATGAGGCTGCATAGGCTCAGATCCTAGATTTCGGCGCTTACCAAAGACTAGGGCTGCGGCTAAAGCAGCGACCCCAGAACTGATGTGGACAACCGAGCCACCGGCGAAATCTAAAGCTCCCCATCCTGACAACCCAAGCCAGCCACCAGCCCCCCAAACCCAGTGAGCAAGCGGTGCATACACTACGGTGGACCAGACGACAATGAAAATCATCAAAGTTGTGAACTTTACTCGTTCGGCGAAGGCCCCAGTAATGAGAGCTGGCGTGATGATGGCAAACATCGCTTGGAATATCATGAAAGTTTGGTGGGGTATGCCATCAGCATATGGACCGGCTTCAATGGCAGAAACTCCCCGGAGTCCAATGTAGTCCAAATTACCGATGAAGCCACCGATGGATGGACCAAAGGCCAACGTATATCCCCACAGGACCCAAACAACACAACCCAGCGCAATAGCAATGAAACTATGCATGATAGTGGACAATGCATTTTTAGATCGAACCAACCCTGCGTAAAACAAGGCTAGACCGGGTAGCATAATGAACACCAATGCCGAGGATGCCAACACCCACGCAGTATCGCCACTATTCAGGTAAAACCTCCTTGGTATGCCGTGGAACCAGCCAATTTACAACGATTCCTTTTTCAGTCTTTAGCAGCAACAGAAACCAAGCTAGGCAGAATGCCAGCATCCTATGTGGGAACCCTAATCCTGTCAATGAGGGAAGTAGTAGGAGTCAGGTAAAAGTTGAACTAGTCTGCCGAAATCTACATGCAGTAAGGTTAATATCTAGAGGGCCTGTTTTGACATAATGGTTAAATTAGTGGGTGACCGGTATGGCTTCCGATTTGTCGCTGGTATCTGTTTACCACTGCCGATTTATAATGTTCATAAGGATTTAATGATACTCTGTAGCTATGGATCACTGGTTCGAGCCTATTATCGCCCACCAACTTTTTAGCCACGGATTTGCCCTCTGGCACAAAATCGGAAAGCTATCGCTTTAGCCACTTACAGCAATATTTACGGCAACGCTCCCTGACATTGATTTACATGAGGAGACAGATCAGGTATAAATCTCTTGAGGGGGGACTTGGTTTATACTTGAAACCAGCATCCCATACTTATGGAGTGGAGAGAGTCGGCAGTTCTAATCGACTCGACCCACCCCGCCCATTTAACTTAAGTTCGACACTAGGTCTATTTGTAAGGAGGATCTAAAGCATGGCTTCTGAAGGCGCTCATAGCATATTAGGTAGGATCATCGGGGCTGCTCGTCTTGACGCCCACATATTCGAAGAGGTAGAGGCTGACAAATCGGCGACAAGGCAGGCCCTTTTGGTGGTTGCCCTTGTTGCCTTGTCGACCGGGATAGCATCCGCGGGCACCGGTGGAGTTGGCGGCATCGTCGCAGGAATTATCGTCGCTATCGCTGGGTGGGCGATTTGGGCTTGGGTAGTGTATCTCATCGGCACGAAGATACTTCCAGCACATGAGACTCATGCAGACTGGGGGCAGCTGGCACGTACGCTCGGCTTTGCTCAGTCTCCTGGCATCTTGAGAGTGTTGGGGGCAGTACCTGTCGCAGGTGACATTATCTTCTTGGTCGTGTCTCTCTGGATGTTCGTGGCAATGGTAATAGCCGTACGCCAGGCATTGGACTACACATCAACGGCGCGCGCGATTGGGGTAGTCTTGTTAGGCTTCATTCCCTACGCAATACTCCTGTTCATTACTCCCGGCATTTAGAATGCCTAAGGGTGAATAACATCTCAAAGTAGAGGTTGGTTCAGTGGCTTGAAGAGGTTCTGAGCGTAAGAACTTTCTGGGAAGGAGCCGCCTCGGCTGGGCCAATAAGTCCACCTTTTCCCACCGGCACAGTCCTTGGCGCCACTGAAGGAGGTTTTGACATATACGTCGTACCGAAGGATAGCCCACCTCTGAAGACAGCGCACCCGCAATGGAGTGTATTGGATGAGATCCAAGACGTCACTCTCTTGCTAGCTTCACCCAAGGAGCAACAGGGAGCAGTTCATTTAACCATCGGGATACCTGGCCACCAGTTGGACAGTGGAACCGTCGATTTGATCAATGGTTGGGCTAAGGTTGTCTATGCACCTCTTGCTTTGAGAACGACGTTTCCCAATATCGATGTCCATGGTCGTACAGGGGTTTTCCCAGGCTTGACGGACACTGTTTGGATCAACGTATTCCTTGAGGCCGACGGCGGCGGTTTCTACGCCCGCCAGTTCACGCTACAAGGTCCAGATCTGTTGATCCCTCCCCAAGAAACAGAATAGCGATTCGTCACCGTTATCTACATATCCTTGCCAGTTCATAATGCGCGGAAGGAGCTCACTATAATTTACAGCAGTTTGTTGGCTGAGAAGTTGCTACTATTCAGCCATGTGACTCCTAACGGACAGTGATTTTACTAGTAATACCTCTGACAGGTTATAATGCGGGAAAGGAATTAATTCATGAAACTACTCTTACGAGAAATCAGTGGGATAAAACAACAAATCCTTGAACAGACAAGAATGCTTGATGAGGGCACGAACGGATGAATGGTGATGCTACGAAACTCCTGAACACAGGAACGGCTTTTGAGTAAAAGTGTTTTCCACGCCAAGTTAAAATTGCTTGACAGTGAATTGCAAACAGAAGGATGTAGGCACACGAATCCAGACCACTGTGCTAATCACTCCCTCGTGGGCGTGTGTGCCTTTGTGAGGGAGGACGGTATTTGTCATAAACCCCCAAAATCTTGGTCAAAACAGTTCCAAAAGCTTAGGGAAAGCGCATGACTCCCAACATAGGAGATATGACTCAGAAGGAACTGCTATCTAAGCTTATACCACTACTTCTCCTCACCGCATCTTCTCCTCACCGCAAGTGCTCAATATAACAATATTCGGGGAACAGCAGCTACAGGTTTAAGTATGAAACTTAAGTATGCAACCTTACTCTAGTCTGGGCTTTGCAAGCAGGAGTCAGGGATTCGAGTCCCCTAAGCTCCACCACAAAATTTAGATATGGATGTACCTAATGACTAACAGTAAGTCCTCCAACGGTCGGAAAGCTGTCGTTTCTTGGGCCATATACGATTTAGCGAATACCATTTTTTCACTGAATATAGTATCCATCCATTTCGGATTATGGGTGGTCAATGAAATGGGTGGGAATGACTCCATTTATGGGTACGCTAACATAGCCTCGATGTTGCTTGTCCTGATCACCGCACCAATGCTCGGTGCCATGTCTGATCAATCTGGCCGGCGTATCCCATTTTTGGCCACCACTACTTGCTGCTGTGTATTTTTGACCGTCTTTTTGGGAGTCGGAGGGCTTCTCCCTTCCTTAGTTATTTTCATAGGAGCAAATTATATGTTTCAGTCGGGTCTCATATTCTACGATGCTCTACTCCCAACAGTATCTACTGAACGGAATCGCGGAAAAATTGGGAGCTTCGGAGTAGGCGTAGGATACTTGGGATCCTTGCTAGGAGCTACCAGCGGCATTTTATTACTTGATAGCATAGGCCACATTGGGATGTTTAAAGTATCGGCTCTGTTATTCCTAGTCTTCTCCATACCATGTTTTGTTTTCGTAAACGAAAATGGCTCCTCCAAGTATTTGGGGTCAAGATTGAAAGCACTACGTGGTTCCGTCAACCAGCTAATCAAAACCCTAGGAAGAACACGTATATATCCAGGGCTATCCCGTTTTTTGTTTGGCCGAATATTTTATGCCGATGCAGTGAATACCTTGATGATTTTCATGGGAATATATGTGACCAACGAACTCGGTCTCACAGATTCGGAATTTCAGCTCATTTTGATGGTAGCTATTATTTCGTCGATCATAGGTGCTTTTTTTTGGGGAATTGTAGTTGATTCGATAGGTCCTAAGCGATCTCTAAACTTAGTTCTTTACCTGTGGATAATAGTTCTTGGAGGAGTTGCTGCTATTCCGCTACTGAATCTCCCAATAATAGTCATGTGGATCAGTGCGTCTTTAGCTGGCATTGCTATAGGTGGCACGTGGTGTGCGGATCGTCCTTACTTATTGCGTCTAGTGCCACCTCAACATGTAGGGGAATTCTTTGGTGTTTACAGTATGGTAGGCAGATTCGCAAGCATAATAGGCCCACTTGTATGGGTTGTGGTTGCTGATACTCTAGGGTTTGGTCGACCAATTGCAGTGCTGACATTGGTTATTTTCATAATGATCTCCTATGTAATTCTGCAGGGCGTCGACGATCAACCACGCATATGGGACTTGAATGCATCAAATACTTAGCAATATAGGTCATCCCAGATGATGCCCCATTCTAGTAACAAGGCGTTACCTGGAGTGCCAGCTGCGTTTGATACAGTATCAGTAACGTCCTATTACTAAAATGAGGCAATGTACAGACTGCGGTGCCGAGCTCACCGTTCCATCCAGGCCTTTCTGCCAAGAATACGGCGCAAGAATCCGATCCCTGGAAGAAACCAAAGAGATTGTTCTCTTTAAAGCTTCCTCTTCTAGCTGTGTATCCTAACCCTCCTGCTCTTGATGCCATACTAGATTTTCGAGTTACCAGATAATTCAAAATCCGCCAGTCGGTTTTTACAGCAAAATTTACAGTACCGGCAAATGACAACATTTTACACAGGCTTACATTGGTAGGTATAAATACCATCACGGGTTAACGTGGACTTACGAGTAGATACAACCTAGCGTACTTAATTTACACGCAGGAGGCCACTGCTTCGAGCCCATTATCGCCCACACCAGTTTTTAGGCACAAATCAGCCCTCTGGCAAAGGATCGAAGGGCTTTTCTATGCCCTATTTCGTATCTAAAATAGTGGTGCCGAAGCCCGGACTCGAACCGGGATGGGGTCGCCCCCAATGGTTTTTGAGACCATCGCGTCTACCATTCCGCCACTTCGGCACAATGCCATTCTAGTCACCCTTTGTCTTCCCCGCAATCTATCCTGATATTTTTCTTCCCCTTTAGTTATTTTACCTTGACACTATATTTAGGGCTGTCATACTATGAAGCCGCGCCGAGGTAGCTCAGTGGTAGAGCAGTGGACTGAAAATCCTCGTGTCGGTGGTTCGACTCCGCCCCTCGGCACTTGCAAGAGCTATCAGTCGCGGAGAAAAGTGCGGAAGTGGCTCAGTGGTAGAGCATCACCTTGCCAAGGTGAGGGTCGCGGGTTCGAATCCCGTCTTCCGCTCCACTTTCACGCTCTAAAGTCTCTACCAAAATGTGACTCTTTCGGAACAGCTGCTGATTTATATACGCCATGGAGGCACGAATGTCGGTCCTTTGTGTAACATCAATAAACTCTGGTGATGGCAAAACAGCTTTTTGCGCTGGGGTTACTCTACTATCAAAAAAGTTGGGTAAACAAATTGATGCCGTAAAGCCACTTAACATCTCTGAATTGACGGAACCGGATAACGACGCGACGTTCTTGGCAAGTATAAGCGGCACAGAAAATCAGCCTGGTTGGCCCGATTTGGCCAAATCTCATAGTAATAATGCTCAACTATTAAGTGAAGTCCCGAAGATCATTAAAAGGATCCTTAGTATCAAGAACGATGTTATTGTGGAGCTCCCTTCATTATCGGACGGAGGCAAAGACAGGTCATCCATTCCAATAGAATTAATTGAAGGCCTAGAAGGAGAAGTGATTTTAATAGCCTCCTACTCTCGAAAACTTACTTCAAAGTTAATAATTGGATCGGCTAATAGAATTGGTAAGAAATTAGCAGGAGTAATAGTAAACCAAGTTCCGAGATATCGTTACAAAGAGACTGAATCTGCTTTACAACACGATCTTACATCTGTCGGCATTAATGTGCTCGGCTTTATTCCCGAGGAACGGTCGTTACAAGGCGTAACGGTAGGGCAAATAGCAGAACACTTGGGTGGAGAATACTTGCTTGGAGAAGACAAAAAAAATCAGCTGTTTGACAATGTACTTATCGGTGGAATCGTCCTAGACAATGGCGTTGAGTATTTCAACCTTAATGAAACCAAAGCAGTATTAGTCAGAGCGGATCGCCCAGACATTCAAATGGCTGCCCTTAAAACACCTACAAAATGCCTCGTACTTACTGGTGGACATAAACCGGTACAGTACATTGAACATGAGGCTAGAGAAGAGTCAGTTCCAGTCATAATGGTTAAGCAAGGCACATTGGAATCATCAAGAGAATTGGATACTTTGTTTCAATCCTCTACTGTTCACCATAATGAAAAAGCGGAAACTTTTGCCAGTTTAATTGAAAAACATTTTGATATTGAAGCATTGAGCCCAATAATCGGTTGGACCTCATAGGTTGAGAGTTGTTAGCATAACTGGCCAAGATACGATACTTTACTTTGGCCCGGAGGTTGGATGAATTTGGACGCTTTAGGCAAGCATCTCATATTAGAACTTAAGCAGTGTGACAAAACTTTGCTAAATGATCTTGATTACGTGAAGGACTCTATGATGGAAGCTGCAAGAACAATCGGCGCAACAATACTGGACGAAACCTTTCACAAATTCAGCCCCCTAGGTGTTACAGGAGTTGTAGCAATTGCAGAATCTCATCTCACGATTCATACTTGGCCCGAGTATGCCTATGCAGCAGTTGATATATTCTCATGCAGCGACACATTTAAGCCTCAAAAGGCAGCGGCATTCCTCAAAGACAGATTCGGAGCGATCGAATCTTCTACGACTGAAATAGCACGCGGCATCTTAAGTGAATTAGCAAGCTTGCCTTCAGAATCAGCATTATAAATATGGCTGAGACTCCTACAAGATGGTATTACGAATACATTACTCCAGATCTATTCCTGTCTTCACATTTATCGAAAATAGTGTTCTCCGGGCAAACAAAGTATCAACAGATTGAAATCATAGATACAGTACCATTTGGACGGACGCTTGTCCTTGACGGTCGAACTCAATCTTCCGAAGCCGATGACTTCATCTACCATGAAACTCTTGTACATCCTGGAATGATTCTCCACAAAAATCCTAAGTCGGTCTTCATCGCTGGGGGGGGGGAGGGCTCTACGTTACGTGAAGTCTTGGCACATACATCTGTAGAAAATGTCACGATGCTAGACCTGGATCAAGAAGTGGTGGATTTGTGCAAGAAATACCTCCCAAACCATCATCGCGGCAGCTTTGGAGACTCCCGTCTCACACTAATTTTCGAGGATGCTTATAAGTATCTTTTCCAGGACAAAAATCGGTACGATGTCATAATTATTGACATACCAGATCCTCTAGAAGGAGGCCCTGCCTACCTTTTGTATACACAAGAGTTTTACGCTATGGTGAAAAACAGACTGAAGCCCGGTGGAATACTTATGGTTCAGTCGGGATCAGCTGGTCCGCTAGATTATTCAGAGATTTTCACCGCCATAAACAAAACTTTACAATCTGTATTTCGGTCAACTATGCCCTACCACGTATACATGCCTTCTTTTGGGTTGGTGTGGGGATTCGTTATAGCGGGTGAGACCTTGCCGGCAATAACAATGGGTGAAATAGACTCACGAGTCCAAGATAGGATTTCCGGCAATCTACAGTTCTACGACGGCACAACACACTCAAACATCTTTTCTCTGCCGAAATACCTGCGCGAAGCTATAGCAAAAGAAGATAGAATTATCACTAAAGACAACCTGCTTTTTGTTGTGTAATATTTTCAAATATCAGAGATTTCTATTTTTAAGTGTGACGGATACCTTGAATCATGATAAATACTATTAGTAGCGATTCTCGTATGAGTATTGCGCCCTAAAGGCTCCCCGGTATTTGGATTAACATCGAACCTCGGGAAATTGGAGCTAGATATGTCTACTCTTATAGAGTGACCTTTGCCAAAAATATTCGCACTAGGATACATAACTATAGTTATCGGATATATCGACCCAACTGTCATAGAAGAGGGTCTTTCCCAAGAATCCCTGTAACGCATCCTAAATATACTGTCACTTATGTTGAGAGCAAATCCATCCGGATAGTCAGGATTAGGAGGATATAAATCTATAAGCTTCGCTGTGAAATCGGTGTCCGGAGCATCAGAAGAAACCCACAAGGTTGCTTCAATTGACCCAACCAATTTCAAATCACTCTTGAGTCGCTCCGTTTGAAACACCAAAACATCTTGGCGAGCACCTAAAGATTCATTGTACGGTGGCTTAGCTCCGTAAACATTCTCTGCTTCCCTTTGATCCCAACCCCCAGCCAGCACTATCTGCTCGACCCGATACGACTGCGGCAGCTGATTGGCATCCGCAATAAAGCTTGGTATAGGACGTAACGTGGCCAACGACGATACGTTACCCCCTATCGATGGCACAGGATCCTTAGGGTCGAATAAGTAAGTAGAAAAAGACTCTTCGACTATAGGTTTATTAGTATGTAATGGACCGTCCGCATTAAGATATAACTTATACGCCTTGCTCGTATCCAACGGCCAATTCTCCGTTTCTATCCAATAGCCTCCGTGGTTTAGTCGCCCGTCCCTATTCTTATTTCCGTCACCACCACCCATAATAAATATCCTTACTTTCGAATCCCTTTCAACTCCATTATCAACATCCTTAAGCCAGTGATCGAACCACCTTAGTCGCTCACGGTTGTAATCAATGGGTGCCTCAGATCCCAAATCTATCCCACCAGAATAGGTGTTTCCCATGGTCCCATCACCGTGGGTCCATGGCCCCATAATCAAACGAAACGGCCCTTTCTTCCTACTAGACAAACCTACATAATTTTCTATGTTTGCCCTAGTATATGAATCGTACCAAGCGCTGGAAAAAACTGTAGGTACATCAGCAAACTGATCCCAGTGAACCTGGAAATTGACACTCGGATCTTCCCAAAGCTCGTTATAATCACCAGAGGTCAGTAATTTAATAGCAAGTTCCTCGTAAGCAGGAGCGTGGGCCAACGGAGTTTGTCCTTTTTTTATCGGCAATTGCTTCAAGATTTCACGAGTGTCCGATTTTGCCAACGATTTGATAGCCGCTTCCGTATCCTTCAACGAAGCATTGTCGTTCATAGCAGCGTGCCAATACAGCCAAGTGAGGAACCTCAATTCTAAAGCGCCACCATGCCTTAAAGTACTAGTATACCCATTAGATGCTCCCTCATTGACCCACATACATTTCAGGCCAGGGGCATTCAATACTGCCAAAGAGTTCTGCGTCCATCCAGCGTAAGAAGTGCCAGTAGTGCCAATGTTTCCATTACACCACGCTTGTTCGGTAATCCAGGTCATTGTGTCGAATCCGTCTGGTCCCTCTTGCCAGAAAAAACCGAACTCGCCTTCTGACTGGTAACACGCTCTGCAATCCTGCATGACAAATATATATCCACGCTCCGCAAAATACCTGCAGTTCTTCTCGATGCGGTCTGGTGCACGCTTATTGTATGGTGTCCGCTCCAAGATTACTGACAGGGGCCATTCGGCTGTCTTTCCGCTTTGTTCAACAGGGAAGTATATGTCCGTTGCCAGCCTCACACCGTCTCGCATGGGAACCAAGACATTTTCCATCACCATCACGCCAAATTCAGATCGGTAGAGCGTCATAAGTGCACTCCTCAGAAAATTTTTGTAAATATATCACTGCCTACTTTAAGGGTAAAGCAATTAATTGACCTTAGGAGTATTATTGTGTAGGTCTTCCCAGCTTCACCATGAAAACATTAGCCAATCCCAAAGATAAGCGAATATTCTTTGGCTGGTATATAGTGGCAGGAGCAGCTATTCAAGCCTTCTTTACTTCGGCAACATTCTTTTTTGGATTCACAGCATTTTTTAATCCTATATCGAATGAGTTCGGCTTCAGCAAAGCTGCGACGGCTATAGCCTTGTCACTTCAAAGAACAGAGTCAGGAATAGTAGGCCCGTTCGTTGGATTCTTAGTGGATCGCTATGGTGCACGAGGAGTGATGCTCACTGGTACCACAGTAACAGCCGTTGGCTTCTTCGCCCTTGCTAGGATTAGTTCATTAATTACCTTCTACATTTCTTTCGGTTTGCTCGCGCTTGGGATCGCGATGGCAACAATGATTACAACCACTCCAGTAATCAGCAATTGGTTCATTCGGATGAGGACTCGGGCCCTTACATTTGCTTTTGCTGGTGGAGCTTCGGGTGGATTGGCGGCACCGTTGCTCGTATGGGCGATCAGTACTTACGGATGGAGATCCGTATTAGACTGGATAGGTATAGGCACGCTTATAGTTGGTATACCTATATCGCTAATTATGAGGCATCGACCGGAACAATACGGCTACTTGCCAGACGGTATGAGTCCAATAAACAAGGATGCTTCAGGCAATCCAATCAATCATCATGTAAACGCCCCATACACAGAGCCGACATTTACTATCAGAGAAATTTTAAAAACACGAGCACTCTGGATGTTAGTCATTGGAATGGGCTTATCAGGAATGGTAATGTCCATAACAGTAGTGATGATAATCCCCAGTTTGGAAAGTTACGGTTTATCTACCATCACAGCTGGCTTTGCAGTCATGGCTCTAGCAATAGGTAACGTGACAGGCCGTTTATTACTCGGGTTCCTAGCTGACAAAATGAATAAAAGGAACGTCCTGTGTTTCACATATTTGATGTTTTCTTTAGGAGCACTTTCATTCGGCTTAATGACGGAGCTCTGGCACTTAGCTATATTCATTCCCCTTTATTCTTTGGCCCACGGGGGGACCGTCCCGGTCAGATTTGCCCTTCTGGCTGACTATTTTGGTAGACAATCGTACGGGTCACTGGTAGGAATCACAATGACTCTAACAGCGGGTTTCAGCATAATAGGACCCGTCTTTACGGGCTTAGTATTTGATATAACCGGTAGTTATAGACCAGCATTCATCATCGTTGGGTTACTCATGATCCCAACTATACCAATCACTCTTTTGGTAAAGCCTCCGGCTTACAAAACGTAATCTATTACTACAAAATCATTAATGCATCTGTATAATAAGGGATGATTAAATGGCGATTTTGACTAAAGGCTGCATGGAATTATTAAACTAAACATATATAATTGCCACTGGATAAATGGGAGTAGGCACAACCTTAATCCAGGACGCATTTTGAACTTGTTTATCGCTGAAGTAATTCAGCAGTAAAAGTGATGGGAGGAAAATAAATGACTAAAACCCTCGATTTCGACGTATTGATTATCGGCGGAGGTGCGACTGGACTTAGTGCCGCTCTATACGCGTCTAGAGCTATGCTAAAAACAGCAGTTGTGGAAAAACTCGCCCCCGGAGGACAGATAATGCTTACAGATGTCATCGAGAATTATCCTGGTTTCCCAGACGGTGTGACCGGGCCAGAATTGGCCCGGCTTTACGAGGACCAGTCGGTTAAGTATGGGGCAGAAATACTCTACGATACAATAACAAGTATTGATGTAACTGGCTCATCTAAAACTGTAGTGGGATCAGACTACGAATTTAACGCAAAATCTGTGATTATTGCTTCTGGTGGTGATCACAATAAACTCGGTGTGCCAGGAGAAGATACATTTTCTGGCAAAGGTGTTTCGTACTGCGCAACTTGTGACGGCAACTTTTTTAGGAATGTACCAGTAGCCGTTGTAGGTGGAGGGGACTCTGCATTGCAGGAAAGTCTGTACTTAACCCAAATGACTGAAAGTGTCACCATTATTCATAGAAGAGATCAATTGAGGGCAAGCAGAATCCTACAACAACGAGCGTTGAACAACCCCAAGATAGACTTCAGATGGAACTCAGCAGTAGTAGAAGCCCACGGAAATGGTGAGATGGAGTATCTAGACCTTAAAGACACACGAACCGGCGAACTTTCTAAACTGACAATACCAGGTCTATTCATATTCATAGGTTTTCATCCTAATACACAGTTTATAAGCAAGAGTGGAATCGAATTTGACGGTGGAGGCCACATAATTACCAATATGGCTATGGAAACAAACATTCCAGGTATTTTTGCAGGCGGGGATGTTAGGTCAAACTCCCATAGACAACTAGGTACGGCGGTGGGTGATGGTATAACCGCCGCTCTTAGCGCATTCCATTATCTTGAAGACTCCATCTGATATACGGCAACTAAGAGACAAAAAAAATGGCCGGACAAGTCCGGCCATTTTTTAATTTAGTCCAAAACTACTACTGCGCACCACAACCACATGATCCACCACCACCACAACAACCACCACCCGATTGGGTATTGGGATTATTGATGACGAAACCACTGCGCTGCAAACCTTCCATATAATCTATCTCGGAACCATCTAACATAGGGAGACTCTCCTGATCAACTACAATCTGAACACCATTAGAGTGGACAACTACATCATCCTCATTCGTCTCTCCATCCAATGAAAGCGAGTATCCGGCACCACCAGCCGCAAATCCTATTCTCAAAGCAGCGTCAGCTTTCCCTTCCTCTTCAATAAGTTCCTTAAGTTTTTGCGCCGCCAATTCACTAATAGTGATAGTTCCCAATTCATTCACTTTAGGGTCTCCTTTAATTATGTCTAATTAATCCAACCTTGAGTTCACCAAGGCATTTCAACAGTTCAACCAAAGTGTAGCATCACATAGTTTCAAGATCAACAGGCGACAGTATTAACGTAGGCACTATCGACATATTTTATGTACTTATTGACATATTTCGTCACATTCATTACGATATCCAGTCACAGTCAAGTACAAAATAGCGCCTAATTGGATACCATACGCATGGATAATATAGATCTGAAAATCATAGCCATTCTTCAAGAAAACGGTCGAGTTTCTAACTTAGGCATTGGGAGCAGCATTGGAATTAGCGAGGGGACAGTCCGTCGCAGGCTCAAGCACTTATTGGACAACAAAATAATAAACATCGCCGCAATTCCAGACTTGGAACGAATGGGATATAACGCTTCAGCTCTAGTTGGAATACAAACTGACCCGGACAAAATAGAATCTGTAGCAGATCGTTTGTGTGAATTGTCGGAAATACAGTATGTCACTCTGACTACTGGCTCTTTCGACATTTTTGTGTGGATAGCGCTACCAACCGCTAAAGAACTAGGTGTATTTCTTCGGGAAAAACTAGGGTTGACTCCCGGAATACGCCGTACAGAAACTTTCGTGAGTTTATCTACCAAAAAACCAACATTTTCCAATAAGAATGGACTAGAATCCAGTAAACTTTCTTCGTAGTCTCTCCAAAAAACCTATTTCCGGCCTATCAATTGGCTCCCCTCGCCATCGCTTTTCATATTTTTGTCCAGGCCTAATAAATATTAGAGAGTAACCTACTATAAAAATCACTACCGCCCCCCACACCATCAAAGAGCCAAGAAAGCCAGGGAAACTGGGGCCCAATAGTAAAGCAACTAATAGCAATATTAAACTCGATAGAACTATCTTGCCTGGGCGTATGTTTTTTATAGCATCACTTAAGGAACGTGACTCAGTATCCGATGAAACTTCAGGCTTTTCGGAAGTTTGGATGGAACTTTCGTCATTTTCCACTTCTATGTTACTGAGAATATCCTCAATCTCTCTTCGATATCTTTCCTTCATTGTGGACTCCACACATATCGAAATTCGTACAGAATGTCTGACTTGTTAACCTAACAGCTTAGTGATTTGGGTCAAGTCATCACACAACTGCCATCATACTTCAGAACGCCTTCAAAGTATAAACGATTCTAAGGGTACAAGTAACTACAAAGTCGCTATAATGAACGAGGGGAGAATTCCAAACTATATCTTGTGTGTAGCTTGGAATTGTATTCATCAATAACTTGGTGTTGGATTTTTTACATGACAGACATTCCTGTATTGTATGCTTTCTCGGCTGGCATGTTAGCTACAATTAATCCTTGTGGCTTTGTAATGTTGCCAGCCTTCATTGCCTACCAAATAGGCCTGGCGGACACTTCCCGAGGTGTAGCGACAAGATTGGTTAACAGCATAACTGTAAGCCTTTTAGTCTCAGCCGGCTTCATTACTCTGTTTGGTATCATAGGTTTCATAATTTCGATAGGCGGGGCATTCATCATAAGTGCTTTTCCATGGTTTGGTTTAGCAGCTGGGGTCGCCTTATCGTCTCTAGGGTTATATTCAATGTTCGCGAAGAAAAAAATCGGTTTTATGCGCACAAGCCGACTCCAAGGACCAAGAGAGGTTCGTAGTGTACGAGAATACTACTTGTTCGGTATAAGTTATGGATTGGCATCATTAAGCTGCACTTTGCCAATTTTCCTAGTTGTAGTAGCTAGCGCTATTACTATAAAAGGTGCTATTCCAGGGTTGATTCAATTTATAAGCTATGGCCTAGGTATGGGTTTCATTTTTGCTGGAATAACCATAAGTACTGTGTTTTTTAAAACCGCAACTGCAAACAAGTTACGACCAGTGATGAGACACTTAAATTTAATAGGATCCGTTGCACTTACGGCGGCTGGATTGTACCTGGTTCATTATTGGACTTTTGGAGTTGGGGCTAAAGTGCTGTTTAATTGATCGTGCCAATTTCAAACCCACATCACTATCCCCAAATCCTAACTGGCTTGCGAAGCTGCGTTGTGCTTCCTCAAACCCATTCAAAACGTTTGTTGCGACAGTACTCGGGACCTGTGCTCTTACCAAGAAGGACCCTTTATTAAGGTCGATAGCCGTAACCTTGGTGTAAGTACTACCGAAATTTATAAGAAGCGCCAGCCACATAATCAATTCTACATTAACTATCTGGACTGCCATCTAAGATCTGGCTCGCGCGCCGCTTTAGCCTCGTCCAAACGAGACACTGGGGTAGAATACGGAGCACCCCGTACAGTTTCAGGAATATTCTCCGACTCGGTCGCTATGGCCAACATAGCGTCTATAAAAGCATCCAACGTCTCTTTACTCTCTGATTCCGTCGGCTCTACCATTAAAGCTTCATCAACAATTAGTGGAAAATACATGGTTGGTGCATGGAATCCATAGTCTAACAATCTCTTAGCAATATCCAGGCCTCTAACACCGTTTTTCTTTTGTCGCCTAGCTGACAAAACTACCTCGTGCATACAGAGTCTGTCATAAGACACGTCGTAAGACTCTTTCAACCTAGCTAAGAGGTAATTGGCATTTATAACCGCATCTCTGCTAATTTGCCTCAAGCCGTCTGCCCCCAGTGATCGGATATAAGCATAAGCTCTTATCAACACCCCGAAATTTCCGTGGAACGCTCCAAGCCTCCCAATACTATGGTCAGATTTCACCAAAGAATACTGGGCAACATCTTGGTCCACTTTTTCAACGACTGTAGGCAACGGCAAGAAAGGGACCAGCCTCTCTGCAACAGAAACCGGACCTGCCCCAGGCCCACCCCCACCATGAGGGGTACTGAAAGTCTTATGCAAGTTGATATGGACTACGTCGAATCCCAAATCGCCAAGTTTAAGTTGACCTAAGATCGCATTCATGTTTGCTCCGTCCCCGTAAACCAAGCCACCAGCTTTGTGCACGACATCACAAATCTCTACAATATCAGTCTCAAATAGGCCGAGAGTACTGGGCAACGTTAGCATAATCCCTGCCAAATCCGACCCTACCAATTCCTTTAGAGCACCTAGGTCCATGTTGCCGTTCGAATCAGAGGGTATAGCCTTAACAGCAAATCCTCCCATGGCCGCGGATGCCGGATTCGTCCCGTGAGCGCTATCCGGAATTAACATGAGCTTCCTATGGGAGTCACCATTTCTCTCATGGTAAGCCCTTATCATCAGTACTCCAGCCAGCTCGCCCTGTGCACCAGCCATTGAGGCCAAACTTGTAGCACTCATACCAGTGACTTCTGAAAGATAAGACTGCAATCTGTACATTACCTTCAATGCACCTTGGGAAAACTTCTCTGGTGTCTTCGGGTGAAGATAAGACATCCCAGGAATAGCGGCAACGACATCATTTATTTTTGGGTTGTACTTCATAGTACAACTGCCAAGGGGATAGAAATGCGTGTCAATAGAATAATTAAGCTGGCTCAATTGGGTAAAATAACGCACTACTTGCGGCTGAGATACCTCAGGCAAATCTAAGTTTTCTCTCAACAATCCTGGATCCGGCAAAGGTTGAACCGGAACATCAGATGCAGGCATTATTATACCCCGTCTACCCACAACAGTCTGATCCATCAGCAGACTTAATTCGTTATTCCCTTTATCGTTTTTCGCTGCCATTATTTACCAATATCCGATAAAGCCTGAACCAAAGCCTCTATTTCCACTCTTGTATTAACTTCAGTTACACAAATTAACATTCCGTTATGTATACGGTCACTAATATCTAGTCCTCCGATAATGCCTTTTGAAGCCAAAGTCTCGTTGATCTCTGAGGGTGACCTGGGACATTCCACAACAAACTCTTGGAAAAACACCCCGTCTAACGGAAGCGAGTAACCAGGTATTTGCTGTATAAGTGAAGCGGCGTAGTGAGATTTCTGATAACACAGTTGAGCTACTTCTTTTATCCCTTCTTTTCCAAGTATCGCACTATAGACGGTTGTCATAAGCCCTATCAGCGCAGTCGATGTGCATATGTTAGATGTGGCCTTTTCACGACGTATGTGTTGTTCCCTTGTTTGAAGTGTCAAAACATAAGCAGTACGGATATTACTATCAACAGTTTTTCCAACTATCCGCCCAGGTAATTGCCTTACATATTCCTTCTTACAAGTAAACAAACCCACATAAGGCCCCCCAAAACTTACAGGTACGCCGAGCGGCTGTCCTTCAGCAGTCACTATGTCGGCACCGTAACTCCCAGGCGGTCTGAACAGAACAGACGCAAACGGGTCTGTGGCAATGACGGCCAAGGCATCCAAGCTATGGGCAGTCTCAATCAAATTTTCGAGTGGCTCAATATATCCATAGAAATTTGGACTCTGTGCGACAATACATGCAGTTTCCCTTTTCAAATTCGTGGAGTTAGCCGTCACAGGATAAATTTCGATCCCTTGTGGCAGCGTATAGGTCTTCAATACATCAATGTAATCAGGCGAGACTGTATCTAAATAAGCAACCTTATAACGTCTTTTTATTCTGCAGGCCATCAATGCACCCTCTGCGAAACTACTAGCACCGTCATACATTCCCGCATTCGCGACATCCATATCAAGAATCTGCCCCACCATCGTCTGGAATTCATAAGCGGCTTGCAAAGTGCCTTGGCTAACTTCAGGTTGGTAAGGGGTATAAGCGGTCAAGAATTCTCCCCTATTTACGATCGCTTGAACAACCGCCGGTATGTAGTGGCGATAAGCACCTGCCCCTAAGAAAAATGGACCCTGATCAGCGTGACGATTCTCATCACCTAGCGCCTGCAATTCTCTTAAAAGGTCCATCTCTGGTAAAGCCTGCGGAATATCAAGCGAAGGCGCCGAATAACCTTGTGGAATGTCACGAAACAGTTCTTCGGCGCTAGAAACGCCTATCACTTTCAGCATCTCCTCCCGGTCGGCAGGAGTATTCGGAATATACGGATGTTGGAATGAACCGCTCTGCATCCGGGTTAGTGCTCTATTTCAGAAAGGTATAAATCATACTCTTGGGAGTTAAGTAAATTATTCAACTGCAATCCATCTACTGAAGACAACTTCACTATCCACCCAGAGTCGTAAGGATCCGAATTGACCAACTCGGGTTTCTCTATTAGGACCCCATTGGTTTCACTGATCTCTCCAGAAATCGGACTGAAAAAATCAGATACGGCCTTAACAGACTCGATTTCTCCGAGCTTATCAAATTGATTAACCACATCCCCAACATTCGGCAAGTCAACATATACTACGTCCCCGAGCTGATCTTGAGCGTAATCAGTGATCCCAACGAAAGCGACCCCTTGAGGCTCTGTCAGCACCCACTCATGTTCTTTTGAATATCGCCTGTCAGTTGGACTGTTCAACTCTTCCTCCGTGTGTAGAAAGGAAGCGTAGTAACTTGCGCCTCCACCAAACGACCGCGCACTGATATATGTATTAAAGTGCCAGGGGATGCAGCCTCAATTGGAACATACCCCAACCCTATATAGCTGTCAAGTGAGGGAGAATATCCTCCGCTAGTCACTACACCAACAATAGTTTCGCCCTTTATTATGTCAAATCCATGACGTGGAACTCCCCTATCAACCATCAAGAATCCCACCAGTTTCTTGTTTATGCCATGCTTAAGGACAGTATGAAATGAAGCTGAGGACATCGATTCTTTTTCGGTAAACACAAACCTATCCAAACCAGCTTCAAAAGGATTTACAGTTTCATCCATATCAGAACCGTGAAGTAACAATCCCGCTTCCAGTCTTAAAATATCTCTAGATCCCAAGCCACACGGAGCCGCCCCTCTTTCTACCAAGCCATACCATACCTCAGGGCAGACAGTTGATTCAGGCATTATCTCAAAACCATCTTCACCAGTATATCCAGTTCTGGCTACCAGCATTGATTGACCAAGTATTTCTGCTCTCCTGATTTGAAAAGGCCTAAGCGCTTCGACTATCCCAGGTGCAAAATCATTCATCGCTTCATTTGCAAACGGACCCTGTAACGCAATCATTCCAATCGTCGTAGTTAGATCGTCCAATTCAACGCTGTTGAATTGCTTATCTCTAGCCGCTGTTAGTACTGCCCAAACCTTCGCCCTATTAGACGCATTGCATATCAACAAGTATTTTTCTTCGCCGAGTCGATAAAGAATACCGTCGTCTATGATACCGCCCTTATCATTACAAATTAATGTGTATTTGGCCCTGCTAACTCGTAGGCTAGAAACGTCGGCAGTAGTTAACCAATTGAGAATTCGTATGGCATCTGAGCCAGTCAACCAAATACGACCCATGTGTGACACATCAAACAGTCCCAATTGTGACCGAACGGTACGGACCTCAGCCAGAATGCCAGCAAATTGTATCGGCATCTCCCAACCCGCAAAGTCTACTAATCTCCCTTGTAAAGCAACATGTGTCTTATACAAGGGAGTTCTATTAAGCATATAAATTACTCAAACCTCCGATCCTAATTTGTCGTTCCCATACAAATGCTTTTTACATCTCTAGTTAAAGCCATAAAAAAAGATATTATCGAGACAAACAATCTACGGCACGCTCAACAAGTTAACCATGTTAACAGTGCATCGCATTTTCTTTCAATATCACTTCATGGGTGGACTCACCAATATGTAGAGATCACAAATTCACTACATGATTCTTGTTACTGGGTTCCTAAAGAGCTAGAATTTGTTTATGGTAGCATTGGACAATGGGCAAGACATCAAATCGTGAAACTGTTTCTGCTACTAGAGAGCCAGAGGGCTTCTTCTCCGGTGCTAGAAAAGTATATGTTGCTGTTTCATTACTCGCGATCGCAGTTGGCTTTTTAGCGGTTAACGCCTTCCAGGGTGCAACTGTTTATTACTTAACCGTCGAAGAACTTCTCGCGGAAGGTAATACTAATACAGACACAATACGGGTAAGCGGAAAACTAATTCCAGCCTCCTTTGAAAGAGAAACTCAAGGTACTTTGGCACATTTCGAATTGATAGGGAATGAATCTGTACTTAAAGCAAGCTACGATGGTATTTTGCCCGAATTATTCTTTAACGAACATTCAGACATCGTCCTAGAGGGCTCAATGTCAGCAGATGGACATTTCCACAGTGAAACGATAATAGTCAAGTGTCCAACAAAATATGAAGCCTCGCCTAAAACACCAGAAATTAACTCCTGAATGAAACAGGATGAGGCCCACAATTAGCAACTTTCAGGGTGACTAAGGATCCACTGGCGGTCGTCATTCACACGCTCGCATAATTCTCAAGGTGCCTCTATACATTGACACAACACACGTAGCTCAGTAAAATCTATTCAAGTTTCATTTGCTCCGGAGTTGGATCTTAGGGAGGGCAGTTTCGTGAGTGATACAATCGGCGTTTCTTTGTCTATTGGAACGGTGGAAGCCACAGATGTGATAACCGAGGAATGTGTTCATTTCTGGCTTATAGAGCCTCCTAACGGGCCTACTAGCTACGGCTCCTGTAGACAGTGCGGGGTTAGGCAAGAGTTCCGTAATTCTGTTGAGACTTCTTCTTGGAACAAAGGTGGAGACAAAGCAGAAGACTCTTGGACATAAGTCCAATAGCTCTTAGCTAAAATCGTTATAATCCTCCAACCTGAGTTGTTATTGGATCAACGGTTAATGTCGCCTTGGTGATTTTCCCATTATATGACTGAGAAACCTGAACAGCACACTGTATTTCGTAGAATTGCTGACAAAGGGAAAATTACCTTCGCTGAATTTATGGAATCTGCCTTGTATTCGCCTTTAGATGGATACTATTTTAATTCCGGAAGGGATTATCCACCGACTGACTACTTTACATCCCCGATGGCGCATCCCACTTTCGCAGCATTAATTGCCGTGCAATTAGAAGAAATGTGGACAACTTTGGGTAATCCAAGTCAATTCACAGTAATAGAGCAAGGTGCAGGTAGCGGTCACTTAGGAAAATATATTCGCCAATACGCCAACAATCTCGATCCCTCATTCAACAACTCGCTTAATTACATAGAATTAGATCGATCTTTTGGAGCCTCAAGCTTAGATCTGAATGAAGTAGCACCTAACAAAATAATTGGGTGCATTATTTCTAACGAACTTCTCGATGCTTTCCCGTTTCACCGAGTGAAGATGGAGAAAGGACAACTCCAGGAGATTTACGTTACTACCTTGAATGGTTCCATAGTGGAGGTTTTAGGCAGTCTTTCTCAAATAGCACTCCAGCTACGATTGCAAAATGACCGAGTCGATCTAAAGGAAGGACAGATTGCCGAAATATCCCTGAATTTAGACAGCTGGGTTCAAGATGTCAGCAACGTTCTTGAAAGCGGGTTCGTAATCACTATCGACTACGGCAGCCTATCAGACCAGCTGTACAACTGTAGTAAGATGAATGGCACTCTCCAGTGTTATTCACAACACACCGCAAACGCTGACCCATATCAACAAATAGGCAACCAAGATATAACCGCACACGTAGATTTTTCAGCGGTAATCTCAATAGGCAAACAATTCGGTTTGGCGTCTTATGAGATGATTAACCAACGAACTTTACTGGATAACTTAGGATTACAAGTATTTATCAAACGTCTAAATTACGAAAACTTAAGCCAACAACAACGAGACATTAACAGATTGGCAATGCTGGCACTTACTCGGCCAGATGGGTTAGGTGACTTCAAAGTACTAATACAATCAAAAAATGTTACTAAACCGAAAATAACTGGCCTTACAGGAAATAACGTACAACTTAAAAATCGATTACTAAAATTACCACTACCATTACTGGAACAAGACCATATCAATCTGCTTGAGTCTCGGTACCCACATGCTCACAGTGATTCGAATGACTGGTGGTCGTACGACAACATCTCTTAGCTCACTAACATTTTGGTTATTGAGGTTCAGATAAATACCACCGCCTTTTATACCAACTCTATAGTTGTTGACAGTGCACGAGCACAACTTTAGAATCCGCAGCATCCTCCCCTATCTACCCAAAAACAAGGACAGGCGTCATTATGAGCACCACCTCTTCCCAATCTTTCGAAGAAGCAGTTGCCGAGTATATCGACGAGTCAAGAGCCCAAATTGACCAAGAAATCATGGAGAATATCCCGCCATGGCCACCGGCTCCATATGAACAGGGCCCTCCTCCTTTCGAAGCAGCCCTGAGATTAGACTCTGAAATAATCAGTGCTTTCGCTAAGAACCTCGGTGATAACAACCCTCTCTACTCTGAGCCTAAGTACGGATTGAATACACGATACGGTTGCCAAATTGCCCCAGGAGTGATTGTTTCGTCTGTCAGATATCCCACAGGTCACGGGGCCCAGCGCCCCGAAGGATACCCAGTTGCAAACTTTTACTCAGGTACCGCTTTCGAATTTTTCGATGCAATCAGAGTAGGCTCTAAGTTTCGCACCACAAAGGTTCCGAAGGAGCTCGTCGAAAAGCAAGGCTCGAAAGGCGCTCTACTTTTCCTCATTACAGAGCTTAACTATTGAGATTATCATGGCGATCTTTTATCTAAGGTCTATTCCACACAGATTCAAATTCCGACGGCCACTATGGGCGCAACACGATCCATGGACCCTGCCCGCCTGGGAGAGCACATGTTATACGAAAGGGGAGCCCACAACTACACAACGCAAAACATTCAAGATGCCTTAGGTGGCATCAAAAAAAAGACTCGGAGAGGATCGGTGACGTTATTCTGGGAAGATGTAGAAATTGGTGACGAATTGGGTCCCCTGGTGCTTCCTCCTTGGACTTTGCAGGATCAATTAGCTTACCACTTCCTCACATACGCAGCGTCAGCGGGAGAGGAAATGCCAGGAGACGTTTATGCTTTCGAGCCGGCCTATCACAATATGCGCCGATGGCCTGGTAGAGCCCGAATACATCCAAATACTTATTGGCCGTGGACTCCGGGTAATGAACACGAGGATGCTGTCCTTTCACCATATCGAACGCAACCTTTGCCTTTCGATTTCGGGCTGCAACGCTGTCAATTTCCTCAGCAACTTCTGACAAATTGGATGGGCGATGATGGTTTCATTCGACGACAACAAGCCAGCCTGAGGAGACCAGTCTTCTATTCTGATATCACTACATATACCGGGGAAGTGGTAAAGAAGTCTGTAGTAGTAGAAAAAGGGACTGACAAGTCAGGCGGAATTCCAGGAGAACAAGAATATTACGCCGTAGGAATACGGATTCACGGATTTAACCAGATAGGCGAAGAGCAATCTCCGGGTACTGCTACAGTTTATCTACCTTCAAGAGAGGGGGGGGCGGTAAAGCTACCAATTCCTCACCCAGAAAAGCCTCCTTACGTTCCGTTCGAAACCTTTCGAACGGACTGGTTCTAATCAGGCCACTTTTACCCATTACCTAGTCACTAAAGTTCTATTTCGAATTCTTAGTCTTGGTGTAGCGATCGGTAAGTTCGGCGATTTCACGCTCTAAATCACGCTGACGTCTCCTGATATAAAATGCATATCCAAAAAACGCCGCCCAAGTTATAGAAAAAACGGCAAACAGGAAAGGAACATTAGAATCGCTGAGTTTGCCAGTTTCAAGACTCTCAACACCCATTGAAATCAGCCCAAACACCATTAAGCATAAGGTTAGTGAAAATAATTTCGCATACTCCCGCCCACGCCAAGGACTCCATTTCTTCATATCAATAAATTCCTTCCTTATGTCGTATTGATAATATTCGATCATATGCACACGTAAGCGCTAATCTTTCTTTAACCAGGTACACGAAAAGCAAAGTAAAGGTCAAAGCTGAAAAAAGAAGGACAGTCCTCATCTGAGAATCAAGGTTGCCGGTTTCTGAAGCCGGCCCTATCACCATTTCGGGATGTACTGTTCTCCACAATATGGTCGAATAATAAACGATAGGAACATTAACGAAGGCAACTATCCCCATAACAGCTGCATATCTAGCACCTTGCTCCCTTGAAGGAGCGTAACCCCTTAACATCAGGTAGCCGACATACATCAACCATAATATAGTTGATGTGGTTAACCTTGGGTCCCATGTCCACCAAACACCCCATACTGGCTTGGCCCATATAGCCCCTGTTACGAGCATGAGAGTAGTACAAAGTACTCCTACTTCCGCTGCAGCCTGTGCCAGACCATCCCACGGTTGAGTTTTTTTCCATAGGTACATTACACTTCCAATAAACACTACAAAAAAAGCAAGGAAACCTATCCAGGCAAGTGGCACATGTACATACAGCACCTTCTGAACTAATCCCATTACCATCTCTGTAGGTGCCCAAAAAAAGATCAGCGCCAAATTTGTGATCATAATTGCAGCCAGAACAGAGATTAGAAATACCCTTACATCAAAACTCTTATAAGGGTTATTAGAATCCAACTTAAAAATCTTTATTCCTCCAAAACAGCCCCGAAGGTGAACGCGGCTAGAACCAAGAATATCACATCAAACGCCGCAAGCAACTGTACCCACCGCTCAATCCCAACTGGAGACCCTTCTAAAATGGATCTTGTCCCTTCAACAGCGGCGACAATTATTGGAACGGACACTGGTAGTAATAATATTGGCAACATAACTTCTCTAGATCTTGTGTTAACACATATTGCAGAAAAAAGAGTGCCTACAGCTGCGAACCCTATAGTAGTCAAGATCACTATCACTGGAATACCAACATCCAAAATCGACACATTATAAAGTACAGCGTACAAAGGAACGATAAATATCTCAGCCGAAATCATAAAAAGAAACAATCCCAAGAATTTCCCAAAATAAATCACATCACGCGTAACCGGGCACAGAAGTAGTCCGTCTAAATTACCTTTATCCTTCTCAAGTACTAATGACCGGTTAAAACCTAGAACTCCTGCAAAAGTTATGGAAACCCACAACGTGCCTGGCAATATCAATACAACGTTCTGCTTAGTTGGCACGAAAACGAAACTGAATATTACCCCCATCAATAATGCAAATATCAAAATAGTAACGAATATATCCTTAGTCCTTAACTCAAGTATTATGTCCTTATATGCGATTTGGAGAATTGGAATCAAAAAATAGTTCATTATTTACTACACACTATGCTGAGTCAGTATCTTCTTAAATTCTTGAACGTCCAAAGCATCTCTCCTCTCTTGATATGCAATGCTTCCTCCTGAAATAATTCCTACACGATCAGCCAACCTAAATCCAAACTCGACATTATGGGTGGTCATTATTAAGCTAGACTTCACGCTTTTAACTATGTTAACTAAAATTTCAATCGCTTCTTGGTCCAAGCCAGTTTCTGGCTCATCCATAATCAGTATTGACGGGCTATGAATCAGAGCCCGAGCCAAGGAGAAACGTTTCTGCATTCCGTGCGATAAGGTCCGCGTTCTTACATGCAACTTATCTGAAATCCCTATCATTTCAGCCAAATACATGATGCGTTCAGTCAAATGGTCCACTCTAAACATCTTTCCAAAGAATCTTAGATTTTCGTAGCCAGTTAAATCGTCGTAAAGAAGATATTGATGAGTCAATACACCAATATTTTGTCTTACCCGAACTCCATGTTTTGGCAGTTCCATTCCATCGATCTCTATAAAGCCTGAAGTAGGCTTAATTAAAGTAGCAAGCATCCTAACCAACGTGGTCTTACCTGATCCGTTGGCACCAAACAATACTAACCTCTCACCAACATTCACGCTTAGATTTAAGTCGCGCAGTATTGGAGCCTCATCGTAAGACTTGGTAACTGATTGAAGTCGTGCCGCTTGTTCTGTCATGTTGACTAAAATATAAACTACTCAGGGTATTAGCCACAACTAAACTTTACACGTGTTGACAATAAAAGGTATCTTTACATACAAGAATGTGAGGTCAATTGTGCTTAGAAAATTAGGTAAATCAACTGTTGTGCCAAATAATCTAAACTCGGATATTCCGCCTGGTCAATCCGTTACGCAGAAATTTCCTATATTAACTTACGGCCAAACCCCCGAAGTAAGCCAAGATACATGGGCCTTTAGGGCGTTTGGTTCGGTCACTGAAGAGCTAGAAATAGATTTCAAGACCCTGCTTTCAATGACTCAAACACAGTTAACCAGGGACTTCCACTGTGTCACTCAATGGAGCAATCTCGACAATCTGTGGGAAGGTGTGCAATTTAGGGAGATCCTGAATCTTATAAAGTTCAAGCCAGAAGCCAGACACGTTATGGTGCACTGTTACGGTGGCTACAGCACTAACTTAACAATCGACACGCTTATGGAGAGTGACGTGCTGCTTGCTCACAAGCACAATGGTGAAGTACTCACCCCAGAACATGGTAGTCCGGTAAGACTCCTAGTGCCTTCCAGATACGGCTGGAAAAGCGCTAAGTGGGTTAGTGGAGTAGAGTTTATGTGTATCGCCCAACCTGGATTTTGGGAAAAATTAGGCTATCACAACAACGGAGATCCTTGGAAAGAACAACGCTACCAATTGTGATGCTTGAGTCTCATCTAATCAAGACGACCCTAAAGATGAAACCTCGACTCCATTCAACAGATTCGATCGAATAGTAGTGGGCCAAGCGATGCTTCGGAGCAACACATTGACATGCCTCGTATCAACTTTTATAATACGCTAGGTAGCCAATAGGTTTATTTTCCTCAATAGCACACAATGCGAAACCAATTCAGAAAACATGTGGCCCTTAGAGAGAATGGACAAGAGCAGGTTAATAGTTTTATCCCGCCTGAATTTCCCGGAAGGACAATTCCGCAGGACAGAAATAATGATCAGTCTGTATTTTCAGATGAAGAAAATAAAGGGTCGTATGAAGGTTTGTACATAATCAGCGTCGCAGCGCGATTGCTCGAAATGCACCCTCAAACCCTTCGTAAATACGAAAGGGCTGGACTCATAAGCCCGCCCAGAACTATTGGGAAACTTAGACTATATTCTAAGCAAGATATTGTAAGGCTGAGGTTTATAAAGCACCTTGTAGATGACCTGCGGATGAATCTAGCGGGGGTCGACCTAGTACTTGAATTATTAGGGCATATGATACAGGCTAGGGAAAAAATTATAACTGTAGAGATAGAAACAGGCCTAAAGACTATGATAGCCCGAGAATTTGACCGGTTACTCCAAATACTCAACATCAATACTTCCAACCAGGAATATCCTTAAGCCAAGTGATAATCCTTTTAGGAGACAATAACATGCCAAAAAAACCGAAGAAACTCACGGAAAACGTTGATCTCACTCTCTCTGAAATCACAGAGCTAACCGCCAAATTAGAAGAAAGAGACAGGGAATGCGGTCAGTTTCGAGAAATGGCACAGCGCGCCCAAGCAGACCTGGAAAATTACAAAAAGAAAATCGCTGATGAAATGCAGGCTGTATCTCAATCGACTACATCCCGTATTCTGACCAAATTGTTACCCATTTTGGACGACTTACAAAGAGCATTTGAGCAAGACAATAAAGATAAAGCAACAAACGAATGGATCAATGGCATTCAACTGATAGAGAGGAATATTTACAGCCTCATGGAATCGGAGGGAGTAACATTAATCGATCCCAAAGGGTTACCCTTTGACCCATGGCAACATGAAGGAGTCATCTCATTAGAAAGTGACGAGTTCGAGCCAGGAACTGTAGTTGAGGTAATAAGGAAAGGATACAAATTGCACAACAAGGTGTTGAGAGCCGCACAAGTAGGCATAGCCAAGGACCCTGTGCCGGAAGAGGACTAGCCCATATAAGTTGCGCTACAAACACCACTAAAATGGAGGATAAGAATGGCGAAAGTAATAGGAATAGATCTTGGAACAACCAATTCCGCTATGGCTGTAATGGAGGCTGGAGAACCAGAGGTCATTGAAAACATGGAGGGTGCCCGCACCACTCCATCTACCATTGGCCTCAACACTAAGACCGATGAGCGATATGTTGGGCAGGCAGCAAAGAGACAAGCGGTAACCAATCCGGATAATACCATTTTCTCTATAAAAAGATTCATGGGTCGGAAGTTCGATGAAGTTTCAAAAGAAATAAAGCTCACCCCATACAAGGTAGTCAAAGAAAAGGGAGGCGATGCCCATGTGCAATTTGGTGACAAGGCAATGTCGCCACCTGAACTTTCAGCAATGATACTTCGAAAGCTTAAAGAGGATGCCGAAACTAAGCTGGGAGAACCTGTAACACAAGCAGTGATAACCGTTCCTGCCTATTTCAACGATAGCCAACGCAATGCAACCAAAGATGCTGGGAGAATAGCTGGCTTAGAAGTATTGAGAATCATCAACGAGCCTACAGCGGCATCATTAGCCTATGGATTGGACAAAAAAGGCGATCAAACCATAGCTGTTTATGATCTTGGAGGAGGCACTTTCGACGTGTCCATACTCCAAATAGGTGAAGGCGTTTTTGAAGTTAAATCAACAAACGGAGACACTCAACTGGGTGGCGACGATTTTGATCAAAGAATCATGAACTGGATTGTTAGTGAATTTAAAAAAGACCAAGGAATTGACTTAACAGAGGATCGGATGGCACTTCAAAGACTGAAGGAAGCCGCAGAGAAGTCAAAAATTGAGCTGTCAAACGTCATGCAAACTGAAATAAATTTACCCTTCATTACAGCGGATGCCTCAGGGCCCAAACACTTAAACATGACTCTTTCTCGCTCAAAACTGGAACAACAAATTAGTGATCTAGTTGAGCGCACTGCAGCACCATGCAAACAGGCACTGAAAGATGCTGGCTTTACAGCAAAAGACATAAATGAAGTGATACTGGTGGGAGGCATGACTCGCATGCCGGTCGTTCAGGAGAAAGTTAAGGAACTTTTTGGAAAGGACCCACATAAGGGGGTTAATCCAGACGAGGTAGTGGCCTTGGGAGCAGCCATACAAGCGGGAGTGCTGAAGGGAGATGTACGTGATATTCTCCTCTTGGATGTCACTTCTCTAACACTTGGCATAGAAACACTCGGTGGTGTTTCCACTACACTCATACCTAGGAATACCACCATACCCACTTCAAAGAGTGAGACTTTCACCACTGCAGCCGACAACCAAAGTTCAGTCGAAGTACACGTCCTGCAAGGCGAACGCACTATGGCTACAGAAAACAAGTCGATAGGAAGATTCATGCTCGACGGAATCCTCCCAGCACCGCGTGGAGTGCCTCAAGTAGAAGTCACATTCGACATCGATGCGAACGGTATATTGAACGTTTCAGCTAAAGACCGTGGAACCGGCAAAGAACAAAGCATCACGATTGCAGCTAGTTCAGGTTTGGATAAGGATGAGGTAGAAAAACTCGTGCAGGAAGCGGAGGCAAATGCCGAGGAAGATAAAAAACGTAGAGAAGAAATAGGAACGCGCAATGCAGCCGACAGCCTCGTATACAATGCAGACAAAATGTTGAGCGAAAACAAGGATAAAATCCCAGAAGATCTGCAAAAAGAGGTCAGCCTCAAGATAGAGACTCTGCGCACCGCATTATCTTCAGGTTCCGATATTGATTCAATTAGCCTAGCACTAAACGATCTCCAAGAATCGCTGCAAAAAATGGGGGCCGCAGTGTACAGCCAACAGCCTGAGCCTGAGCCTGAGCCTGAGTCAGATTCAACAACAGAATCTGAAACAAAAGACGATACAGATACACCTGATGACACAGTAGAGGGCGAATTTCGGGAAGTCTAAAGATTTAGACAAATTCAACAATAGTAGCTGAAATTCATGGTGGAACAAATTACCTCAATCAAATTATAGATATCCCATATCATTCTTTTGAACGGAACGGAAAACTGATTTATGATACGGAACCAGACAAATGGGGGGCAGCCGCACTCAGCCTGATGGTTGCACATGGCATGATAACTAAACAGTCGATCTTGGATGAAAGTCTTTTTCACGAATGCGCAAGAGAGCTAGTTTTCGGCAACAGCAACCCAAATATGCAGCATATCAAAGACTCTTGGCATTTGACCGAGAATAACGAACACAATTATAAATTTAAAGCACAGGCGCTAAGAATTAGTTAACTACATATGATAGGGAAATATTGTTTTCTTAACGGCTTCAACACTTATTTCTGCAAATTGCCTGGTCGCTTCAACCACTTTAACAGGAAGTTCAGGAGTGAACACGTCTCTTAATTTTTCTATGCCGAGATGGTCTTTTTGCGATTCCGGCAAATGGTCCGATAAGCATTGATCGGACATTACACCATATGCCAAAGACCAACACCTAGCAACTGCAGACAAATTGTAACCTCCACCACCCAACGCTATCCAAGGCAAGCCTTGTGCAATTGTTTTTATTGATTGAATTATCGACACAAATCCCTCACTAGTTAGATATAAATGGGTCAACGGATCGCCGTGATGCGTATCTATTCCCATCTGCGTCACAACACAATCGGGTGCAAAGGCATTAATCAAAGGTGGCACTACATTCTCAAAAGCCCAATTGTAAACCTCATCGCCCGTATATGGTGCTAATGGAAGATTGACAGAATAACCTTCCCCGCTACCTATCCCCTTTTCATCTACTGAACCGGTGCCTGGAAAAAGACTTTGGCCAGATTCATGCAATGAGATTGTCAATACGGAATCATTATCGTAGAAACTATGCTGTACTCCATCTCCGTGATGGGCATCTATGTCAAGGTATGCGACCCGCAATCCTTTATTCAAAAGAGTGTTTATAACTATTGCCGGATCATTGAATATACAGAAGCCGGATGCCGAGGCTGGCATTGCATGATGGAGGCCCCCAGAGATACTAAACGCTACATCTACATTGCCTGATAACGCCAAGTCTGCAGCCATCAGTGAGGCTCCAGTCGAGAGTAAGGCAGCTTCATACATTCCCTCATATATCGGATTGTCGCCAGCCGTTGAAAACCCGAATACAGTCGCATTTTCCACAGCAGCCCCTAAACTTAAGCTCTTTACCATGTTCAGATAATCACACGTATGACTAGAAAGTATCTCTTCATCAGTTGCCCCACTTGGTTTGATCACATTTGAATATCTGCTTGAAAATGCTCCCAACGCATCTAATAGATCATGCGTCCATTTCAACCTAATCGGGCGCATGGGATGACCATCTCTTAGCACATGCTTAGAAAGTTCCTCAGAGTATATAAAAGCTGCCCTTGCCAAATACTCCTCCAGATCCCATAAAACTTTTAAGATAACCCACCATTATCATTACACACCAAATATAATCTCGACATCCGAATCAACAATCTGAATATCCCGGCGAGTAGTTTCTATATATGCCAGTGTACTTTCGAGAATTTGGTTGGCATATCGAACACTTATAGAAACAGATGCAAGGCCTAATACCACTATCTTATGATCCTCAAGCGTATCCGCGAAACGTTAAACCTATCTTTAACCATCTTACATACAGATTAAGCCACACTGCGCTTACCTTTAAGGCTGCTATTATCAGGCAGCCTGGTCCATATTTTTGCTGAATCGAAAATCATTATATAAATTCATTCACAGTAATAAGTTTAGTCATTATATCAGCCACATTTTATATCTCAGCTCACATCTTGGAATTCTTGACGGTGTTTGTGTAAGGCACTACAATCAAGATAATTCCCAAATTAAAAAAAGTAATGCACAACGGCTTAGATCCCAGCCAGTTCACGCGAATGTAGCTTTAAGTTTACCTGATAGGCTAATGACCGCCATGAAAGGATCTGTTAAAGACAGCACCTATACCGAGGTTCCTGAGGTAGTAATTATACGTCTACCTCAATACCTTCGAACACTAACTCGCTTACGCAACCAAGGCATAGATGTGGTCAGCTCTCGTCAATTAGGTGATCTTATCCAAATGACACCTGCCCAAATTCGGAAGGACTTAAGTTACTTCGGTAGATTTGGCAAACAGGGGCGAGGATACACGATATCAGGCCTTATCAAGCAACTCAGAACTATTCTGGCTCTTAACGAGGAGTGGAAGGTTGGATTAGTAGGCATTGGCCGGCTAGGTAGAGCCATTCTAAGCTATCCAGGTTTTTCCTCTGAGGGATTCAAAATTGTCGCGGCCTTTGACAGCGAACCAAGTCAAGTCGGACAAATGGTGGGTGGCATAATGATTCAACCAATGCATAAGCTGGCTGAAATAATCTCTGCTGAAGGAATCCAAATCTGCATTACAGCCGTTCCGGCTGACTTTGCTCAATCTGTGATCGACGAACTAATAAGCTCTGGGGTAAAATCCATAGTCAACTACGCCCCAGTGGGAATTCAGGTTCCAGACGATATTAAGCTACGAAACATCGACCCAGTAATTGCACTACAGTCTATGACTTATTACATAAAAAAGGGTTGCGTTTAAGAGGAAGGATCGCCACGATGCCTTCTCTTCCTGACTAAATCAATCCTGATCTTGGATCGTTTCATAGAGGCAACAGCCCTTTGTAGATCTACACCTTCGTCAGTACCACTTATTCGCTCTTCAGCCCTCTTGAGAGCTTCCTCCGCACGTTGTTCGTCAATCTCGTCAGACCGTTCAATTGTATCTGCCAAGACTGTAACGTCGTTAGACATAACCTCTAGAAATCCGCCACTAACTGCAAGGCACAGGTCTTCCTGATCTGCTATTCGAAGCCGTAGTTCTCCAGGCTGAAGTACGGTCAATAAAGGCGCATGACGAGAAAGAACTCCCAATTCTCCTTCAACCCCAGGAGCGGAAATTGCATTCACTTCACCGGAATACACCGATCCTTCTGCCGTTACAATATCAAGCTGCATATCACCTATATCCTCTACTGATCACCCTCTGATGCCATACGTGTAGCATTTTCCACCGCCTCATCTATAGTACCCACCATATAAAAGGCCTGCTCAGGTAGGCCATCGTGTTTACCTTCCAAAATTTCTTTGAAGCCGACCACTGTATCACTGATAGAAACATAACGACCTTCTCTACCAGTAAATTGCTCACCCACAAAAAATGGTTGCGAGAAAAATCTCTGGATCTTTCGTGCCCGTGATACTGTCACACGGTCTTCCTCAGATAATTCTTCCATTCCCAGGATTGCTATGACATCCTGTAGATCCTTATATCTCTGCAAAACCTGCTGAACGCCACGTGCCACTTGATAGTGCTCTTCACCTACGATGGTCGGGTCCAAAATTCGCGAGTTTGAAATTAATGGATCCACCGCAGGATATAGCCCCTGCTCTGCAATGGATCTCTCCAGCGATACAACAGCATCCAAGTGACCAAAGGTCGTCGACACACCAGGATCTGTATAATCATCAGCAGGCACGTAAACAGCCTGTACCGAGGTGATAGAACCCTTCTTTGTAGAAGTAATTCGTTCCTGCAAATCTCCCATCTCTGTAGACAGAGTCGGCTGATAACCCACAGCAGAAGGCATTCGACCCAATAAAGCTGAGACTTCCATCCCAGCCAATATATACCTGTAAATATTGTCTACGAACAAAAGAACGTCCTGATTTTCTTCATCACGGAAGTACTCTGCCATCGTAAGCCCAGTAAGGGCTACCCGAAGGCGAACCCCAGGCGATTCGTTCATCTGCCCGAATACCAAAACCGTATTCTTTATTACACCAGACTCCTGCATTTCATGCCATAAATCGTTGCCTTCCCTAGATCGTTCTCCAACTCCGGCAAACACGGAGTACCCTTCATGAACATTCGCAATGTTTCTGATTAGTTCCAATATAATTACGGTCTTGCCAACTCCGGCCCCGCCAAAAGCGGCCACTTTACCTCCCTTAGTAAAGGGGCTAATTAAATCTATTACTTTGACACCAGTCTCCAACATTTCTGTTTCGGTTCCTTGCTCTTCAAACGAGGGAGCCTCTCTATGTATGGCCCACCTTTCTTTCGCGTCTACATCACCTAATCCGTCTAATGGTTCCCCAAGCACATTCAATAGACGCCCTAGAGATGCTGGGCCGACGGGCACTGTTATAGCCTGACCGGTATCTACAACCTCTGAGCCCCTTGTAAGACCTTCGGTTGCTCCCATAGCCAAGCAACGCACTCGATTGTTCCCTATATGTTGCTCCACTTCTAGAACAAGGCGCTCGTCGTTCAGCTCCAATTCCAAAGCATTAAACAAACCAGGCATGGATTCTGGAGGGAACTCCACATCGACTACCGTACCTATTACTTGAATAACTTTGCCATTAGTTGATTCTGCCATAACTCACTCCGTTGTATTAATACAGTTCCTTACCCTTCCAATGCGGCAACACCGCCGACAATGTCGAGAAGTTCCTTAGTTATTGATTCTTGCCGCACCTTGTTTAACATCAAAGTGAGCGCGTCTATCATTTCGTTAGCGGAATCCGTAGCATTCTGCATTGCCACCATCCGAGCGGACTGCTCACTGGCCACAGACTCCAAAATAGCGTGGTAAATCTGCATTTCTACAAACCTGGGCAAAAGTTCACTCAACAGATCTGCACTACGGGGCTCATAAATGTATCCTGCTTTTTGACCTGGCTCAAGTTCTGCCGGCTCTACTGGCAAAAGCTTATGCATAACTGGGCGCTGAATAGCAGTGCTAACAAAATAACCATATGCAACATGGACCTCGTCCGCAAAACCGCTGGCATAATCCTCTATTGCTATATGACTTATTGGCAAGACCGATTCCAGAGACGGACGATCGCCCATGTCCGAAAAGAATGCACGAAGATCATTTCCGGTCCTTGCAACAAAATCACGACCTTTCTTCCCTACCCCAACCACACTCACCGAGGCACTGCTGTCCAGAATGAACTGCCCCAACGATCTATTAAGATTGGAAGGCAAGCCTCCACAAAGCCCTCTATCAGGGGTTACATGGATTACCTCAATACGCTTTACTTCTCTTTTGGTCAGTAAAGGATTAGTCTCTTCGGTATCGGTCGATTGTGCTGCAACATTAGCCAACACCGCTTGCATTTTCTCAGAGTAAGGCCTACCAGAAACGGATAGCTGTTGAGCCCGTCTCATCTTGGAGGCCGCAATCATCTGCATAGCCTTCGTAATTTTAGCCGTGTTCTGAACGCTTCGAATGCGCCTCCTCAATGTTCTTACATTTGTTATGGTTGCCATAACTACCCTTGTCCCTCGTCTTCATATATCCAAGCTATATGGGCAACATTAATGATCGTAGGTAACTTGTCCCCCTCGTCCTTAACTAGTAAACAATCGTCCGACCCGCCCAACAAAACGCCAGCAATTTCTTCTATAGAGCCTTCAGTATCTACGTCAGTTACTATTACCACGTTCTTATCCTTAAAGTACTTTGCAGATTCTTCTATTAAACTCATTTCTCTCCTAATTAAAACTTACGGTCTGTTTGTACGAATCAATCGCGCCAATCAATGACTTCTGAGTTTCATCATCTATTTCATTAGTTTCGATTATCCTCTCAGCTATCTTGGGGTAGTTAGATTCTATGAACATATGAAATCCTTCTTCCCATTCTGATATTTTTTCCACAGAAACATCATCCAGATAGCCATTTGTTACGGCGAACATGATCATGACTTGCTTAGACAACGGCAACGGCTGATACTGAGGTTGCTTGAGAACCTCAGTTATCCTCTGCCCTCGTTCAAGTTGCTCCCTAGTAGAACGATCCAGGTCGCTTGTACCAAATTGCGCGAATGTAACCAACTCACGATATTGAGCCAAATCCAACCTCAATCTACCAGCCACACTTCTCATTGCCCGGCGTTGGGCGGACCCCCCAACACGAGAAACTGAAAGCCCAACGTTAACAGCCGGCCTCGTACCGCCGTTAAACAGGTCCGCCTCTAGGTAAATTTGCCCATCTGTTATAGATATTACGTTCGTGGGGATATAAGCAGACACATCACCAGCTTGAGTTTCAATTATCGGCAATGCAGTCAATGAACCCCCTCCGCCAACCTCATCCAAGCGGGCTGATCTCTCCAAAAGTCTGCTGTGAAGATAGAAAACATCCCCCGGATACGCCTCGCGACCCGGAGGCCGTCTCAACAAGAGAGACATCTGCCTGTAGGCCCATGCATGCTTCGAAAGATCATCAAAAATAATCAAAACATCCTTACCATTCTCCATCCATTCTTCACCAATCGCACATCCAGCGTAAGGAGCCAAATATTGGAGCGGAGCCGGGTCAGAAGCATTTGCAGCTACCACAACAGTGTGTTCCATAGCGCCATATCGCTCCAGGGTTGCGACAGTCTGAGCCACTTTACCTACCCTTTGTCCAATAGCTACATAAATACAAATTAGATCTCCACCCTTTTGGTTGATTATGGTATCGAGAGCCACCGCACTCTTACCAGTAGAACGATCTCCTATGATCAGTTCTCTTTGGCCACGCCCAATCGGAATCATGGCATCAACCGCCTTTATTCCGGTTTGCACTGGGACATTAACCGCTTGACGACTTGCTACATCGGGAGCTACTCGTTCTACTGCCCGTCTATTTTTTGTAGAAATCGGACCTTTCCCATCTATTGGTCTTCCCAAAGCATCAACAGTCCTGCCAATCAGTTCATCGCCGACCGGCACTTCCGCAACACTACCAGTCGACCGAACCTCATCACCCTCTTTGATCCGAGAGTCGTCACCGAGAATAACAGCTCCAACTGCATCTTCTTCCAAGTTCATTGCCATTCCAATCACATCGCCAGGGAAAGACAACAGTTCTGTGTATTTAACTCCTCTCAAGCCATGTATCCGTGCAATACCATCACCCACCTCAGTAACGGTACCAACGTCAACCATAGTCAAGTCACCGCCAAATTCCTCAATTTGGCGTTTTATCACCGCTGCGATATCTTGCCCTCGCGTTGTCATCAATCTACCTCTCTATTGCTTCTAACTTGGCGTAGCCAGTACTCTCTGTTTTAAAATTGTCAATCTTTCTCTAACCGTACCATCTATTATCATGTCCCCGACTCTGATAAGAATGCCACCAAGTATATCTTGGCTAACATTAGTGTTAAGCACTATCTCCTTTCCAAACAAATCCTTCAATTGCTTTTGCAATCTGCTTTTCTGCTCCTCTTCCAACTCAATTGCGGTAGTAATCTCTACTTGCTCTCTACCCTGGAGATCATCAAGAAGTTTCTGATACTCTAAGACTACCCCATCCAGAATCTGCAGGGCTCCGTTCTTGACTATCAAGCCAACAAGGTTAGAAACATTTTCCCGAACGTCACTGAGGGCGGCATGGAGTAACTCCAGTTTCCGCTGGAAATTAACCTTCGGCGATTGTAAGAACACTTTAGTTTGATCATCGGCTAGGCACTCAGCTGATCGTACCAACTCAACCCGCCATTCTTCTAAAGCTCCATCCTCCAAGGCGATCGCAAAAACCGCTTGTGCGTAACGTTTAGCCAGTGGGGTGCGGGCCATTACTTACCATCCTTTTCCAATAAATCACTCTCAGTCAAAGTTTGTTCTATTAAGTCTTTGTGCAAGTCCTTATCTAATGACCGCCTCACTACCCGCTCTGCAGCTGAAATAGCTAGATCACCAAACTCTCTCCTCAGTTCGTCCACCGCAATATCCCTTTCTCTCTGAATCTCAGCCTGAGCCTTCGATATAAAAGAGTCAGCTTCTTGGCGGGCCTTCTCTCGCTCCCCATCACGAACACGCTGCGCCGCCTGCCTAGCTTGCTCTATCACCGCCTGACCTTCCTTTCGGGCATCCTTAATCTGCTGATCCATCTCTCCTTGCCTCATGACCGACTCTTCTTGCAAAACCTGAGCCTGATCCCTGCTCTCCTGAATGCGGCGAGACCGTTCATCAAGAACACGCAATATAGGCTTGAAACCAACCATATAAAGAATGATAAGTAATGCAGTAAAATTAACCAAATAAACTACCAAGCTGGGCCAATGAAAGCCTAACTCTGCCATGCTACTTTCCCCTTTTGTCTGACCAGTAGATCCAGCCTAAGCGGCGAAGACCAAAATAACGGCTACAACCAGAGCATAAATGCCAAGAGCCTCGGCAAAGGCGATCGCCAGGATCATATTGGTTTGAATTGCTCCGGCGGCTTCCGGGTTACGACCTATTGCGGTAAGGGCACCAAACCCCAAGATTCCAATCCCAATACCAGGGCCCAACATTCCGAGACCCACCGCTAATCCCGCTGCCAATAGTTTCAATGCATCTACTTCAGGCATACTTCCTCCTTGAATTTAAAATCAACAATTAGATTTTTATTGATCCCTTTTCAGATACGAATCCATAAACTGCCAACCTTGTCGTGGTTGCAGTCATTGCCAAGGCGATAATCACTAACGTTAACATAATTATCTCCATCGCTTCTTCTTCCTAATAACCACTAGTGTCCCTCTTCACCATCATGATGAGGAGTAATCGCTATAGTAACGAACACGAGGGTGAGACCGGCAAAAATTAGTGCCTGTATAAAGCCCACCAAGAGCTCCAACCCGTAGAACGGCAGAGAAAACACAAACGGAACGAGAAATGCGGTCATTAGGAGCAATATCTCTCCCGCGGTCATGTTGCCGAAAAGTCGGAAAGTAAAACTTATTAGCCTTATAAATTCGCTCAGTAATTCTAAAACACCAACGAATATATCGATCAGTCCTTCAAAAATCCGTCCCTTTAATAGGGCCCCAAATCGGAAGAATTTGCCAAAGTAAGATAGCCCTAGAGTCTTAATTCCCCAGAACTCTACAAAAATAAAAGAAATGATCGCTAGCGCAAGTGGCATATTAAGATCCGTCCCTGCAGGGCGCAACAAGTGCCGTTCGAAATGTCCATCATTCATAAAGCCAAGGCTTTGGTAAAGAGGTATAAGGCCAATCCAAGCATTCATTAATACGAATAGGAACATGGTAGCAAACAATGGGAAGAACCGCCTGGTATTGCCGCGGCCGGCGACGCCCTCAACAAAGCTGTACATCGAGACCACAATGAATTCCAAGAAGTTGTGTAGCCCTTTTGGCCTTGCATCTGCATTTATGTTGCGAGTACCGAAGAAAAACAGGCCAACCAATATAACACTGGCGATTAATGAAGAGAGGATTGTATTGGTCAACATGAAGCGACTTGGGAGCTTATGCAATTCATGAGCTTCATGTGCATCTGATTCGAAAACAGGTTGTGGAGGAAGGTGAACTTCGGGAGTTGGGAGGAATGGACTTCCACCAAACAACGCGCTCCCTATAGCTCCTATAACGAAACCAAAAACAAAGAGGGCTATAAGCGACAAACCTAGAGCCCTAAAAACATTCTTCGCGCTCATGAATTACCCTGTTTCGATACCATCATTTTTCTTATTCTAGTCATTGCCTTTGAAAAGAAATTCGACTATACGGTAGAGACCGTAAAAAGCCAATCCAGAACCCAACAAAACTCCCAACAGAGTAAACACAGGAGAGGCATTAAGTTGGTCGTCTATCCACAACCCTCCACCCACTCCAAGAAGAATACTCGCTGCCACATACCAACCCAAACCCAAGAGCCTAATGGAAATGATAAGCCCACGCTTATTCATAAGCTCGCCCCCCAAACTTTGCGAAGTTTATCACATATATCACATATATATGTAGTGTCAACGCAAAATTCGCGTAGAAAAACGTGTTTCGAAATACAAGATTGCTAGCAATGCTCGTTTGCAAGAGTTAGGATGCCTGCTCAGAGCTTTCCTGCCCCTCGTTTCCTATGTCTTCAATGTCTAGGGTATCTATGAAATCCGTAAAAGCCGACATCCTACGGAGATCTTCCTCTTTGATCCCTCTTGGTTCATCATTTTCATCATTAGGAATAACAGGGCTGCCAGAATCATCCAGGCTTATGCCGGCTTTATTTAATACATGATCTGCAACATATATAGGCACATCAGCTCTTACCGCTATCGCTATCGCATCACTAGGTCTGGAATCAACATCGACAACTAATCCATTAAGATCAATGGTTATTTGTGCAAAAAAAGTGTCGTCCTTCAAATCGTTTATCGTAATATGAGTAAGGCTTCCCCCAAGTCTATCAATAACTGATGCTAACAAATCGTGGGTTAGCGGGCGGGGCAAAAAAACGCCTTGCATCTTCACAGCTATAGAATCGGCTTCCGATGCACCAATCCAAATAGGGAGGTATAAGCCAGATTTAACATCCTTCAAAACCACCACTCTCTGGTGGTTTACCAAGCTTACCCGGATACTATCTATAACCACTTCAGGCATCGACAACTCCCCCAATTACAAAGACTCGCTCATATTACCGATGGCCAATTAGCCTTGTCAATCAAATTTTAGCTAACCTGTTATGATCCGCTATTCTCCGTTCTAAAACACTTCTACTCAACAAAATTCGTCTTTGACAACTTATACAGCGTAAGCCAATATCAGCCCCAAGTCTTACAACGCGCCATTCGAAAGCACCGCAAGGGTGGCGTTTCCTAAGCTTAAGAATATCTCCCAAGTTATATTCTCTTACCATGGCAAACCTAGGGAGTCCAAAATGGCGTTAATATTGTCCCGCAACTCTCGGGTCGCTTCACGAGCCCCTTTTGCAAAATTCTTGGTTTCGTCAGCATATATCAAACCCCGTGACGAGTTAATCAATATTCTTCGACCCGCGCTTGAAATACCATTTCTCACGGAATGGTCCAAAGCTCCGTCCTGAGAACCTATACCAGGAATGAGAAAAGGCATGTCTGGGCATATTTCCCTAGTTTCCCTGATTTGGTCGGGATAAGTCGCTCCCATGACCAAACCAGCATTGCCATTTTTGTTCCAATCTTGAATTTCGTACGCAACGTGCTTATAAAAGGGAATTTGGCCATTGGCCTGGCTTTTAATTTCCAAATCCTGAAAATCACTTGCGCCAGGATTTGAAGATCTACACCACACAAAAACACCCTTGTCACTGTAATTTAGAAACGGAACCACCGAGTCTTCTCCTCCGTAGACATTAACAGTTACAGCGTCGAAGCCCCAATTATCAAACATACCTTTAGCGTATGCAGCGGCTGTATGCCCAATATCTCCTCTCTTCCCGTCCCCGATTACAATCATAGTATCGGAAACTTCCCGTATGAACCGTATCGTCTCTTCCAATGCCCTAAACCCAGCCAATCCTAGTGCTTCATAGAACGCCAAATTAGGCTTATAGGCTCCCACTAAACCACAAGTCGCCTCCACAATTCCTTTATTGAAGGTGACAATATCTTTCGTCGGGATTCTCGCAAGCTCAGGATCCAATCCAAGACAGACTAAGCTCTCATTAGCTTGACAACTCCAATCTAAGTTCTCTAAAAATGCGTTCATGTCGCCGCCTTATAGCATCAGTCTAAACGTGCCGGATCATCCCTGCAAGCACAACTTTTGTTAACTATTAAACAAAATAAGTCATTCGTTCCATCTAGACAGGAATATGTTATATCTTCTGTGCGGACTCAAACAAAATGAATAACCCAAAGAGGAAACAACATATCTCAAAAACCTTTCATGGAATAATATTTGATCGACTGTATCAAGCATACGGATGTCAGAGATGGTGGGCAGCCGATAATTCATGTGAAATAGCGCAGGAGCAATTCTGACACAAAATGTCTGCTGGCAAAACGCAGAACGTGCCATATTTATTCTAAAAAACCAAGAGCTCCTAAGCGCCTGCGCATTACTGCGCACCCCTGATGACATGGGAGGCTAATCAGGTCATCTGATTATTTCATCGCTAAGGCAAAAAACAAAAACGTTCGCCTCTCATATCGTAAACAACCATCAAGGTGAAATGGCGCTTATGTTGCCACAAGATACCTCAACGCTCCGAAAAGACCTTCTCTCCATCCATAAGATAGGAACAGAGACGGCAAGCGCAATAATGCTTTACGCAAAAGAGAAACCTGTATTTGTAGTAGATACCTACACAACACGCCTTCTAATTCGAATTGGCATTGTCACAAATTACACAGATTATTCGGATATTCAATCTGTCTTCCACACAAATCTCCCCAAAACACAACCTTGTTAAATGAATTCCATGCCCTTATAAACAATCATGGAAAGACAACCTGCAAAAAGAATCGACCGTCATGCTTGGAATGCACACTGATAACTTTGTGCCCAACAGGGCAACACAACAAAGAACAAAACGCCATGAATCAAATTCAGGAATACGGGTACATTTGCTGATCTAATTGATAAAATAATTAGAAAGCAATCTTAAGGCAATGAAACAACGAGCCCCCTCAATCACATAACTTGACTCCAAAGCACATGCTTAGAAACTAGTAAAAAGGTCAATGTCGGGAAGAAGGATCGGGGTAGGCCTAGCAGTAGGTATTGGCGTTGGAGTAACAGACGACACAGACTTAGGAGTGGGAGTTGCTGTCGACATTAACTCAGATCTAGGTATCAACACCGGCTTAGCCGTCGCAGCTGGAGTAGCAATAACTACCAGTTCGGTCATAGGAACAGAAGAGGATCTGTAGTACTATCCCAGCCCCCACAAGCTACCGTAATTGTCCAGTTATTAGAATGAAAATAGGTTTTCCCCACCCAGCCCATAACAACTTCATCGCTTAACGTTTCCTAGATTTTGTAATTCCTTTCAAGTTTTCTTCACGCACCTGTGGTTGTTCCTCTGGTTTTAAAATACCAATAAAAGGTAAATTACGGTATTTTTGCAGATAGTCCAAACCGTACCCAACCACGAATTCATCTGGTACTTCAAACCCTGTATACTCTACTTGGACATCCACCAATCGCCTAACCTTTTTGTCAAGTAAGGTACAGACCTTAATATCCGCAGGCTTGAAAGATTCTAAATAGCGCAACAGGTAATTCAAAGTCATACCAGTATCTACTATGTCTTCAATCAATAGTACTCGCCTTCCCTCTATAGCAACGTCTGGTCCTTTAGTGATCTCAACTGTGCCGTCCCGCGTTCTTAAACCTTCAGCACTTTCTCCGTAATAGGATACAGACATAAAGTCCATTATGATTGGAAGATCAACTTCCCTAATCAAGTCGGCCATGAAACAAAAAACACCACTAAGAACGCCCAAGAATATAGGTTCATCGTTTTTGTAATCTTTGGTAATTATCTTGCCCAGGTGCTTTACTCGACGATCTATTTCAGGTTTAGTAAAAAGCACTTTATCTATTGCAGGAATAGTTTCTTGCACTAATGGACCAAAGCCATATTTTGCCAACAACCTGTATATATCACGTCGGTAAAGAAGTTTGATATTGACGTCGGGATACAACTCCTGAATTTGGCGCATCTTCCTATTTTTTACTGTAACCAAATTTTGTTTGAGAGTGGTCAATTCAACATACAAGTCGAACTCAGGTAAATAGAAATCGGGAGTGAACATTTGTAACACCCGATCCCCCTCCCATTTCAAAGGGAACGATCTCGGCTCATAAAGCCATTTAACTCCGTAAAAATCCAACAGATTCGTGAATTCATCCTCGCTTGGATGAGCAAACGGCCGATGAGTACTAGGGACATTGTAGTGCGCCATCGGAGTAGCAACGGATATGGCAGTAGCTCTTTTAACACGCCTGCGGTTGCGTCTAGTCGAACTACTCGTATCAAAACCTCGTTTGGTCCCTTCGCTATTAGTGTCTTCTAACGAAGGTTCGAACCTATCTTCTCGATTATCTCTATTCAAAACCACTCAACCCCACAACTAATTCATATTGTACTGCTAAGTGCCATGTAAATATTTACTAACAGGAAGCACATTATAAGAGTCTTCCCTAATCAAACTATCAACAGCAGCTCTAGCAGTGTCTAATGAAGTAAAACATGGTATTCGATTCTCAACAGCAGACCGGCGTATTTCGTACCCATCTCTAAGTATCGAAGCAGACCCAGTCACTGTATTAATCACTGCCTGAACTTTCCCATCTTCAATGACATCAAGCACGTTAGGATGACCTAGTCCAAGCTTTTTAGCTACAAGAGGCACTTCTAGTCCTAGGGCTATAATCATTGCTGCGGTACCTTCAGTAGCGTACAAATCGCATCCAGATTTGGCAAGCGCATGAAGTAAATCAACCGCTTCCGGTTTATCCTTATCAGAAATACTGAGTAGAATAGGATACCCACGACTTAGATGAAGCCCACTGGCCAAAAGAGCCTTAGCTAATGCAGGGGTAAATTCACGATCTAGTCCCATAACTTCGCCTGTCGACTTCATTTCAGGGCCCAGATATGTATCGACGCCAGCCAATTTAGACATTGAGAACACTGGTGCTTTCACTCCAACCAAATCTGATCGCTTCCACAAGCCACCGCTATACCCCTGTTCTTTCAAGGTCTTGCCAAGCACTATCTTAGTAGCGATATTTACCATTGGGACCCCGGTAACTTTTGAAAGAAATGGCACCGTACGACTGGACCTAGGGTTTGCCTCAATAACGTAAACTGTCGAGCCATCATAAACATGATCCTGGAAGTTTTCAGGATCCCTATATGGACTAGACCCAGTAATGACATATTGAATATTAATCAAACCTTTGATTTCTAGTCCCAAAGCTATTCTTTTTGTATAGTCCTCAAGTGTCTGGACTTCTGCCGTTGTCAGGGTAAGACCAGGATATATAGCCATGGAGTCACCACTATGAACACCCGAACGTTCAACATGCTCCATGATCCCAGGAATCAATACCTCCGTCCCATCACATATCGCATCGACCTCCACTTCTCGACCTTCGAGATACTTGTCTATTAAAATCGACTTGCCCTCCACTATCTCCACTGCATTAGCGAGATAACCAACCAACTCCGAGGCATTCTGGACAATTTCCATCGCTCGACCGCCCAGGACATAACTCGGCCTCACCAAAACCGGATAACCAATGCGTTGTGCGACGTTCAGTCCTTCCTCGACATTTGTAACCGCCGCCCCAGGAGGTTGAGGAATCCCCTGCCTTGATAAGAAATTCTCGAATTTGCGTCTGTCCGCTGCTATATCTATGGCCTGTGCGGAGGATCCCAAAATCGGCATTCCAGCGCGTGCAAGGATCTGGGATAAATTGATAGCCGTTTGCCCACCAAATTGGACTACCGAAGGAGTGAATTCAATAGTGCCGGACGAATCTTCTGTACATTCATTATCTAGAATATCCAAAATGCTTTCTTCATCTAAGGGCTCAAAATAAAGCCTGTCACTCGTATCAAAATCGGTGGAAACAGTTTCCGGGTTTGAATTGACTATAATGCTGGCGGTGTTCTCCTCCTGCAAAGCCCAAGCAGCATGCACGCTACAGTAGTCAAATTCAATTCCTTGTCCTATACGAATCGGCCCACTGCCAATAACTAACGCCTTACGACCGCTTAACGGCAATGCTTCATTCTCCACTTCGTAAGTACTATAAAAATATGGTGTCTTTGCTTCAAATTCGGCCGCACAAGTATCAACCATCTTGTAAACCGGGCCAATAGCCCACTCTCGCCTCAATGCCCTTACCTGATCAGGTAATCGATCAGCCAATGTTCCGATATATTCATCGGAAAAACCCAGCCGCTTCGCAGTATTCATTAATTTGGGGGTCAGTGATTCAGCAAGCAATCTACGCTCCATCTCTACAATCCTCTGTAATCCTGCAAGAAACCACGGATCTATCCCCGTAGTGGCACTGAGATCTTGCAGTGAAACGGATCGCCGGAGTGCAGTCATGAGAACCCAAAGCCGTGTATCCCTAGGCTCCAAGGGCAAATCATCAATTGACTTACTATTACCATCTCGCCAAGACTTATCCTCCCAAAGCAAATTTTTTGCAGGCTGCTCCAAGGATCGTACGGCCTTTTGAAGCGCAGCTTCAAAAGTTCTATCTATCCCCATGACTTCCCCTGTGGCTTTCATTTGAACTCCTAAATTGCGTTCACCAGCAGGAAACTTATCAAAAGGCCACCTGGGAATTTTCACAACACAGTAATCGATTGTGGGTTCAAAAGCAGCCCCAGTCTTACCTGTGACCTTGTTGGATATCTCGTCCAATCGTTTACCCAAAGCAATTTTGGCAGCAACACGAGCTATAGGATAACCTGTGGCCTTACTCGCAAGGGCCGAGCTCCTACTAACCCTAGGATTAACTTCTATTACATAGTAGGCTGAAGAGGGTTTCCTCCCACCCGAATATTCGTGCGGGGCAGCCATTGGGTGAGGTGCAAGTGCAAACTGGACGTTGCAGCCACCTTCAACACCCAGCTCCCTGATTATTCGAAATGAGGCACTACGAAGCATTTGATAATCTTTATCAGATAGAGTTTGAGTCGGAGCAGTAACTATGCTGTCTCCAGTATGAACACCCATTGGATCAAGGTTTTCCATCGCACAAACCATGACGCAGTTATCTCCACCATCTCTCATTATCTCGTATTCGACTTCTTTCCATCCCAGTAAATACTTTTCCAGCAATATCTGTTGAATAGGGCTTGCCTGCAACCCAGTGCTCACAACTCCATCGAGGTATTCAGGGCTAGACACCACTCCTCCACCAGTACCTCCCAATGTGTAAGCGGGTCGTACCACCAATGGAAATCCCATCCTCTGAGCACACGCTCTCGCTTCCTCTAGAGAGGTCACAGTCTCGCTCTCTGGCACAGGCTCACCTAGATCTATAAGCAATTGCCTAAACATCGACCTGTCTTCAGCTTTCTTGATAGTGTCTAGTTGCGTCCCAAGTAATCTGACTCCGTATTTTTCCAAAATACCTGCGTCGGCAACTTCCACGGCCAGATTTAATCCGGTCTGTCCACCCAAAGTAGGCAGTAATCCCTGTGGTCTTTCTGCCCGAATGATTCTCTCGATGACCTCTACAGTTAGCGGTTCAATATACACAACATCAGCTATTCCTTGGTCGGTCATTATCGTCGCAGGATTCGAATTTACTAATATCGTAGTAATGCCTTCTTCCCTTAAAGACCTGCACGCTTGCGACCCAGCATAGTCAAACTCAGCAGCCTGACCAATGACAATTGGGCCCGATCCAATTATTAGCACCTTTTTGATTTCGTCAGAAATTTTAACCAATTTAATTCCTATCATGACCAAAGAAAGATGACGATCACCAATTCAACATCCAAGAAAAAATTTAGTTCGGCACGAACTATCTTAACTTTCAGTCATTCTTAAGCCTAAAAACAGTAGACCAAATACTACTAAGCCTTCATAAGGAAGAGACTGCCCCAAGCTGCGATAAGCAACCAAGGCATCACACTCCAAACAAGTCGCTCAGACATTAACCTGGGCATCCAAGGTTTACCTTCCGAACTCAATCCGAAATCCCTGAGACCCTGTTCCAATTCATTGTCACCCTCAGCGAGCTGTCTCGCGACCGTAGTACCTCGATTTTCAAATTTACGGCTCTGCCTGAGAAAAGTGAGATAGAGACTAGATCTCATACCCAGTTCACGCTCTATTTCGTTGCGTCGATACTCAGCAACTCTCTGCGCCGCAAACATTCGCCTGATCAGCAGCCACCAACCAAACGTTATCAGCGAGCAAATTCCACCTATGAGTGCCAGCATTCTCGAAGTTTCTTCAATTCCTGATTGCATCATAGTGGCCTGAAAGGTTATACCTATCATGCTCAGTCCAACTACTACCATCCCACTTACCCAAGTTCGCGCATGCAACGCTGCCCAATATGCATCGAGAAGCTCATACTCTACTAGCAACACTTGCCAACGATTTCGCGGCGGTACTTTCATAGCAACTTGTTCCGCCGGCATCGGATCATCTCCCAACTGACGTGGTTCTCTCATCACTTATTCACTCCTTTAACCAACGACAAAAAACTGTCGAAAAGATAGTCATTATCCCAAGGCCCAGGGGCAGCCTCAGAATGAAATTGTATTCCCATTAACGGGAAATCGTTATGCCTAATACCTTCAACCGTTCCGTCATTAAGATTTACATGGCTAACCTCCAATCCAGATGGCAATGTGTCCCCATCTACAGCAAATCCGTGATTTTGGGACGTAATATAAGTACGGCCTGTAGAAAAGTCCTTAACTGGATGATTACCTCCGTGATGCCCAAACTTCAATTTATATGTATTAGCACCCAACGCTCTTGCAATAAGTTGATGCCCCAAACATATCCCCATCAAAGGAACCTTACCGATCATTTCTTTCAAAGCATCAATAGCATAACCCAAAAGAGCAGGGTCTCCAGGCCCAGGTGAAAATACTACCCCTGACGGATCCAAGTCCATGATAGTCTGAAAACTGCTCGTGGCCGGCACTACAGTAACGCGACAACCTCTTATTTCGAGGCTTCGCAAAATGTTGTATTTCACACCACAATCGGCAACTACAATATGCAAGCCCCCATTTGTATCTTCGGGATTTAATCCCCAGTCGTAAGTTTGTTGAGTAGTTACAGAAGCCACGTGATCCAAATCCACGTAGCGCTTTGCACTCCGTAAGTGCTCCAGTGCCTGATCTCCGCTTAGTTCCGAGGTTATGCACCCCATCATTGCGCCCTGTGACCTTATACGCCGGGTGACTGATCTTGTGTCCACTTCACTGATGCCTTTAACGCCCTGTTTCCCTAAATATTCATTCAATCCAACGTCACTCAAATGATGACTCGGGTATTGACAGCTCTGCCGAACTACATATCCGGCAACCTGAATACGTTCGGATTCAACGTTGATTTCATTACAACCGTAATTCCCAATCAACGGATAGGTTGCCACAACGATTTGACCCGCATACGAAGGGTCAGTAAGAATTTCCTGATAGCCCGTCATTGATGTATTAAACACAACCTCTCCGACAGCGGTTCCCTCAGTTCCCATTGATTCACCTTGGTAAACTGACCCGTCTTCTAGAACTAGAATGGAAGCACTACTCATCCAGTTTCTCCTGTTCGTATACTAAGTTCCCTCCCACAAAAGCCATAACAACCTTACCCTTCAATCGAACTCCTTCAATTGGAGTGTTCTTTCCCTTGGAATTGAACTCCTCACTTGAGACTATCCAATCTTTGTTAGGATCGAAAACGACAATATCTGCCGTTGTCCCTTTTCTCAATGTAGCTAAATCCGAATATGCATCTCCAAGTACTACAAGGGGTCCGACTGTCAACTTTGAAACAAGCGTCATTAGGTCAATTCGGTCATCGTGAACCAAGGTCATCAGCAATCCAAAAGCCGTTTCTAACCCACTGAATCCATACGCAGCATCATCATAAGTGACCAACTTATCTATAACCGTTTGCGGTGCATGATCTGTAGCAATCACATCTATAACCCCTTCGTTTAGTCCGGCTATGAGTGCTTCCACATCTTCACGGGATCTCAAAGGAGGGTTTACTTTAGTGAATGTGTCGTACGCCTCTAAACCCAATGGCCCGTTTATAGGTCCATCTTGGTCATGCCCCAAAACCCACCTCTCATCTAGCGTTAAATGGTGCGGAGTAACCTCTGCCGTAACGTTAGCCCCTCTTTGTTTCGCCAATCGAATTAGATCGACAGAACCAGAGGTAGTAATATGCGCCACGTGTAACCGACCGCCAGTCAATTCGGCGAGTGCTATATCTCGAGCAATTACTGACTCCTCCGCAACGGACGGCCAACCTCTCAACCCTGTGCGATTAGAAATCCATCCTTCGTTCACAGGAGAACCTTGCGACAACTCTAAATCTTCAGAATGTTGTATGACAGGCAAGGCAAGGCCACTGGAATACGCTAGGGCCTGTCGCATCAAATGTGAATCTGCCACCGGCTTCCCGTCGTCACTGAATCCGACGGCGCCCGATTGCGCCATTTCCCAAAGCTCGGCCAGTTGTTTCCCTTCGCTACCTTTGGTAACACATCCTATAGGTAGTACCCTTGCTTTTCCGGCCAAGGCCGCTTTCTGAATCACATATTCAATCGTGACAGCGTTATCCATCGGCGGATTAGTATTAGGCATAGCGCATATCGTAGTGAACCCACCGTTGACCGCAGCAGCAACCCCGGTACTTATAGTCTCCTTATCTTCATATCCAGGCTCTCGCAAATGTGTGTGCAAATCAATAAATCCTGGGCACACTACTAAGCCATCCCCATTCAATAGTCTGCATCTCTCAGGAATATCCCCGTCCCTCAACGGTGCACCCACATGCTTTATTAAGCCTTCATCTACCAAGATGTCGCCAAACTCATCCATCCCGGTGATCACATCTAACAGGCGAGCGTTCTTTATAAGAAAATGACCCAACTTAGTCATTGAATCTCTGCCTTTGTTTCTTCCCTTTTCGTTGCCCCGACCAAAAGATATAGTAAGGCCATTCTGACTGCTACGCCGTTACGAACTTGTTCCTCAATTAACGACTGACTTCCATGTGCGACGTCGGGACTTATTTCCACCCCTTCATTCATTGGGCCTGGATGCAAAAGCAAAGCATCCTTGCTAGCCAGATCAAGTCGCTCCCTCGTGATGCCATACATTTTGGAGTATTCGCGAAGTGTTGGCAGAAGACCTGATTCTTGTCGTTCCAACTGTAGTCTCAGAGGCATAACTACATCAGCACCATCCAAGGCCATTTCAACATTAGTTTCTATTTCCACAGTTGATAGTGGATGTTCGTCAACACGATGTTGGCCAGAAAGAAATTCCTGCGGAATCAGTGTCGGCGGCGCGCACAAAACCACATTGGCTCCCTCCGTAGTAAGCGCCCAGAGGTTGGACCTTGCAACCCTGCTGTGCAAAATGTCCCCCACAATAACAATCTTTCTTCCGCCAATGGGACCCAAGTGTCGCCTCATAGTATAGACGTCCAAAAGCGCTTGAGTGGGATGAGCATGCCACCCATCTCCTCCATTTATCACACCCATACTTTCCAGATTTCTAGCCATGAAATATGGTGCGCCCGAATGCTGATGCCTTACTACAACCAAATCTGCGCCAGTGGCTTGCAGGGTCCTCACGGTGTTCAACAGAGACTCACCTTTCTCCACACTGCTGCCAGAGGACGACACATTGATCACATCTGCACTCAATAATTTACCCGCTTCCTCAAAGGACACCCTAGTGCGAGTACTAGCCTCATAAAAAAGAGTGACTATAACTTTCCCTCTCAAAGTTGGCACCTTCTTTATATCTCGCGCTAACACTTCAAGCATAGCATCGGAGGTCTTGCTTACTAGGTCTATTTCGTCACGAGTAAAGTCGTCAACATCCAGTAAGTGGCGTCGAGTACCATCGACCAAACTGGTCTTTAGTCGCTTGTTTTCTTCTTTCACAATTGAAGGCATCAGCCTCACGCTCCCTCTCGTAGGAGCACTACTTCGTCTATTCCATCGACCTCGAGTAGCCTGACTTGGACTTCCTCTTTTGTGGAAGTAGGCATATTCTTACCTACATAGTCAGCTCGAATCGGCAACTCTCTGTGTCCTCTATCAACCAAAACGGCCAACTGGACCTGGCGTGGTCTACCAAAGTCGATCAGGGCATCAAGCGCCGCTCTAATGGTACGTCCCGTAAACAATACGTCATCTACCAATACCAATTTTTGCCCATCCACAACCTCTGGCATTTCAGTAGAGTGAACCATGGGGCGGCTACTTCTACCAATGTCATCTCTGTATAAACCTATGTCTAGAACTCCAACCGGGACTTCTTTCCCTTCGATGCTCAGAATACGGCCAGCCAATCTGTGAGCAAGAGGAGCTCCACGAGTCCATATTCCTGCCAGCATCAATCCCTCGACACCATGGTTGCGCTCAACTATTTCGTGAGCTATACGCGACACCGCTCTATCCATATCCTTATCCGAAAAAACTGGGGTTTCCCGCATAAAAAAATCCTTACCTAGAAACCGGTAAGGATGTTGCAACTTGTGCGAACTAAGAAAATTCACAACTTAGACCCTTACCAGCCTCACAGGACTGATTTCAAGGTTACGTACTCGACAACTAATCATTCATCGAGTACGACTAGAGTATAGCATTCAATCGGACCTAGTAGCAATCAAATAAATCGACCTTAAACGCACTTCCAGTGACAATAAAATAGGTCCTCTCATAACGCCAAGAGGACCTATCTAATTCCATAGATTGTAACTTCTGTTATTTAATCAATGATTCCACGCCATACGCTTTCGGGGTACTCCTGCGTGCAACACCCGTCTTAACCGCTGCCTCAGCCACAGCCTTTGCCACCGAAACGGCCACGTTTCGATCAAATACGTTGGGAATTATATATTCTTCGTTGAGTTGGCTATCTGGAACGCTATTAGCAATAGCTTTAGCAGCAGCCAACTTCATTTCGGCATTAACTCTAGTGGCCCTGACATCTAGCATTCCTCTAAAAAATCCCGGGAAACATAGCGCATTATTAACCTGGTTTGGATAATCAGAGCGCCCGGTTGCCATCACTTTGACATACTCAGCAGCCTCTTCAGGGTAAATCTCCGGATCTGGGTTTGCCATTGCAAAAACTATTGCATCTTTATTCATGGCCTTGACGTGGTCAACCGTAATAACGCCAGGTCCCGACAATCCTATAAATAAATCCGCACCCGTCATCGCATCCATCAATGTGCCTTTGAAGTTATCAGGGTTGGTATTCTCCGCAAACCACTTCTTAGATTCGTTGTCACCGTAATCTCGATCCCTGTGAAGAACTCCTTGCCTATCGGCACCAACAACATCTAGCAACCCAGCGTCCATGAGCATTCGAGTAGTGGCCATCCCACCCGCTCCAACGCCAACAACCACGGCCTTCATATTCTCGATTTTTTTTCCAGTAACCTTTACAGCATTGAGGAAAGCAGCAGTGCTAGTCACCGCTGTGCCATGCTGATCGTCATGGAATACCGGTATGTCCAATTTTTCTTGCAACCTCTCTTCTATGTAGAAACAGCGTGGTGCGGAAATATCCTCAAGATTTATTCCGCCAAATCCCACAGCGAAGTTTTCAATAGCCTCGACAATTTCATCTTGATCCTTGGTAGCCAGGCAAATCGGCCAAGCGTCAACACCCCCCAATTCCTTAAATAGCATGGCCTTGCCTTCCATTACAGGCATTGCAGCAGCTGGGCCAATATCACCTAGACCCAAAACAGCAGTGCCATCTGAGACAACAGCGACAGTATTTCCTTTGGCTGTTAAATTCCAACTCGATTCCGGATCGTCATGAATCGCCATACAAACTCGTGCGACTCCAGGCGTATAAGCCATAGACAGGTCATTCCGCGTTCTTACTGGACTCTTGGATCGCATCTCTATCTTTCCGTTAAGGTGCAAAAGAAAAGTGGGATCAGAAACGCTAACGACATTTACGCCCGGAAGCTTCTTGAGCTTGGCAACCATGTCCTGGCCGTGAGCGACATCACTAGCGTTAATAGTGAGATCTCGAATTACCTTATCCTGCGAAGATTGGACCAAATCAAGGGCCGATATGTCTCCGCCCATTTCACCGATAGCTGTAGTAATAGACCCGAGTTGGCCCGGCTGATTGGGATATTCCGCCCTAATAGTAACTCCATATGCGATAGCAGGGTATCTTACAGACATTAAAATGACTCCTTATTAGCGAAGATCAATGATACACCACAGCCAGCTAAAGGGATACAGCTTCAAAGATTCTAGTCGTCAATCATGCAGGCAATCCTGCAAATTCAGTGGTCTTGCTCCTCTTTATAGGCGCCATTCCAGTCGCGCGAGCAGCTTTTGCCACCGCATTTGCAACGCCCCTAACAACAGACCTGTCGAAAACGCTTGGGACAATGTATTCCTCATTGAGATGCCTGCGTGGCACAGCGCTAGCTATAGCCCAAGCCGCCGCCATTTTCATCTCATCATTGACGCCTTTAGACCTAGAATCAAGGATTCCACGGAATACACCTGGAAAAGCCAAAACATTATTTATCTGATTAGGATAATCCGATCTGCCAGTAGCGATCACCTTCACATACGGCACAGCGCTTTCGGGATTTATTTCGGGATCAGGATTAGCCATCGCAAAAACTATCGAATTCTTCGCCATAACCTTTAGATGATCAATACTAAGTACATTGGGACCAGAAAGCCCTATAAAAACATCGGCATTGTTCATAGCACCCTTTAGGTCACCACGGAAGTTATCAATGTTCCCCTGTTCTGCAAACCATGTTTTGCCAGAATGTCCCGCCAAATCAATTCCAGAGTGCAAAATGCCCTCTCTGTCGTACCCAATGATGCTAGATACGCCTGCCTGCTTAATCAGTTTGGCCGTTGCTAAACCTGCGGCACCCGCACCAGATATCACTACATTAATCTGATCTATCTTTTTTCCAACAACTTCTAAAGCGTTATATAAGGCTCCCAAGACAACTATTGCCGTTCCATGTTGATCATCATGAAATACCGGTATGTCCAATTCTTCTCTAAGTCTTTCCTCAATGTAAAAACAGTTTGGCGCAGCGATATCTTCAAGATTAATTCCGCCAAACCCAGGGGAAATATGCTTAACTATTTGGATTATTTTCTCGGGATCACTGGTATTCAAACAGATTGGCCATGAGTTAACGCCTGCCAGTTCTTTGAATAACAGCGCCTTACCCTCCATAACAGGCAAGGCTGCTGCAGGACCTATGTTTCCTAATCCCAAAACTGCTGTGCCGTCGGTTACAACCGCCACAGTGTTGGATTTAGAAGTAAGCGACCACACTGCCGACGGGTCTTCATGTATAGCCATACTTACTCTAGCCACTCCAGGTGTATATGCCAACGAGAGATCGTTTCGCGTTCTAATCGGAATTTTCGAAACCATGTTGATCTTGCCACCAAGATGCAACAGGAAAGTTGGATCAGATACGCTTCTGACGGACACACCATTAAGAACACCTACCGTACTTACTATCTCAGCACCATGATCGACATCACGTGCATTGACTGTGATGTCCCTAATCATGGTGCCAGAGTTAATAGATACGATATCTATAGCACCTATGTCACCACCAACCATACCAATAGCAGTAGTGATAACACCCAAATGGCCAGGGATGTTTTTATAGGCTACGCGTAGTGTGACACTGTAGGCAACCGCTGGATAACGATTAGTCATGTATTATGCTCATCATATGTTTCTGGATACTTCTTTCCAATATAATATTATCGTCTTACCATAAATTCTACTAGTAAACATAACAGATAGGAAAAAGTCCACAACATCCGTTAGATATCTCAACCCATGACAAAGAGTAGATCTTCATGCAAATTAGCAGAGCTTTTATGCTACTGGACGCAAGTGAAAAACAACAACTTCCATCTCAAGTCTAATATTCCATACGATAAATCACGCTAACTTAATAATGATACCTATTGGCATTTTTTGTATGGTTTTCGTATAATCACGCCGAACTGAGCAAAGGGTAAATACATGAAGGCATTCTCTTTCACCGCACCAACAACTATAAAAGAAATGAACGAGATACTCGCTAATGTGACAACACCCGGGGAAATCCACCCGATTGTAGGTGGCACTGACCTCATAGAACAGGTTAAAACTGGCAGGCGTTCACCATCCATCGTAATGGACATCAAACAGATTCCAGAAATGAACCGACTGGAATGGGTTTCCGGAGAGGGCCTGCATTTAGGTGCCGCTGTTTCATGTACTGACACTGCTGCCTTTCCGCTCGTACAAGAAAGCTACGAGTCAATCAAAGAATCCTGCGGGCTTATAGGCTCGGTGCAAATCCAAAACCGAGCAAGTATAGTTGGAAATATCGCGAATTCTGCCCCCTCAGCCGATTCTGTGCCAAGCGGCCTAGTCCATGAAGCCAGTGTTGTGCTTATCGGTCCTTCAGGCACTCGTACGATCCCTTTGGAGGACTTCTTTACAGGTCCTGGAAGAAATGTATCGAAGCCAAATGAGGTGGTATTAGAGATCATATTACCTCCTCCGCCAAATAACAGCAGTAGCCATTACTTGAGGTTCATACCAAGAAATGAGATGGATATCGCAGTAGCTGGTGTAGCGACCTTACTGTCTCTTGCCCCAGGTTCTCGCACTTGTACTAAAGCAAGAATAGCTCTCGCTTCAGTGGGGCCTATCCCAGTTCGAGCCAAAGCGGCAGAGACTTTCCTTGAAGGTAAGGACCTGACTAACGACATTATCGAGAAAGCAGCGGAGACAGCTGTAGAATCAGCAAGCCCTATAACTGACGTAAGAGGCAGCATTGAATACCGCAAGAATCTGGTCAAAGTTCTAACAGAAAATACTCTGCGTATGTGTCTGAATTCATTAAACCAGAATTTATAGGTTAACCATATATCAAGGAGAGTCATTTGCCCAAAATCCGTGTCTCTTTTATTGTAAATCAGGAGCCAGTCGAAATACTGGCAGAACCCTGGCAAACGCTGATGGATGCACTCAGAGAGAATCTAAGGCTTACTGGCACCAAGGAAGGTTGTGGTAACGGAAATTGCGGTGCCTGTACCGTTATGCTTAACGGCAAAGCGATTGACTCCTGCTGCATGCTAGCAGCAGAGGCTGAGGGACAAAATGTAACCACTGTCGAAGGCCTAGCGAATGGGGAACAACTAGACCCGTTACAACAAGCCTTCATTGATTTCGGAGCTCTCCAATGTGGTTTTTGCACTCCGGGTTTCCTCGTATCTGCAAGAGCGTTTCTCAATGAGAATCCTAATCCTTCAGAACAGGACATACGCTTTGCAATAGCTGGCAATCTATGCAGATGCACCGGTTATGACAAAATAGTTAGGGCTATTCAGCATGTCGCGGACAGTGGTCACTGAATATTGGGAGATACTTCTAAAACAAACATTTAGCCCTTAAAAATATCTTACCAATGGGGAGCCTACCGTAAGGCTGAGAGGTTCCATAGCAATGGGACGACCCCGCAAACCTGATCTGGATAATGCCAGCGTAGGGACGCAATCCTTCCGTAGACAGAAAGCCACCAGGACTGGGTGGCTTTCTTGGTTGTTGTGACCTTTATTTTTTTAGAATTGCATTAGGAGAAAAATAGTGAACCAACAAAATGCTCTCGCCGTAACTGCGACGTTACTAATAATCTTGTGGACATCTTTAGGCTGTAGTAGACAAGCAGAAGACACAGAGCTCGTTATCATGACTCACGACAGTTTCGATATCAGCCAAGAAATTATAGCCGAATTCGAATCAACAAACGACGCTAAGGTGGTCATACAAAAAGCCGGCGACGCCGGGCAGGCACTAATTCGAGCAATTCTTGAGAAAGGCAATCCATCAGCCGATTTGCTATATGGCGTTGATAATACGTATTTAGGCCGGGCTCTTGCTGAGAACATATTTGACCCATACAAACCCCAATTGCTCTCCAAGATACCTGAAAGCCTTATATTGGATCCAACTAACCACGTCACATCGATAGATTACAGCTACGTCACATTAAATTACGATAAAGAGTTCCTATTAAAGAATGGATTACTACCTCCTACTACGTTGGAGGAGCTTACCGAAGATGTGTGGAAGGGTAGCGTTGTGGTAGAAAACCCAGCTGTATCTTCACCTGGTCTAGCTTTTTTGCTAGCAACAATTGCATATTTTGGTGAAGATGATGATTATGACTATTTAGATTTCTGGCGCGAAATGAGATCTAATAATGTACTAGTAAAGGACGGTTGGAGTGACGCCTATTACACTGATTTTTCATTATACGGAGGAGACCGCCCTCTAGTTGTAAGCTATGCCACTAGTCCAGCTGCAGAAGTCTTTTTTTCTGAAGTAAAGTTGATTGAACCCCCAACCGGTAATGTCCTAATAGATAAGGGGTCTTTTCTGCAGATTGAAGGCATCGGCATATTAAAAGGTGCCAACAGTACAACTCTCGCAAAAAAATTCATCGACTTCGCATTAGGAGTTAGATTCCAAGAAGACTTTCCTGCCAAAATGTTTGTCTATCCAGTGAACAAAGATGCTAAAGTTCCTGACTTCTTCAAGTTTGCAGAGGTACCAACTCAACCTGCTTATATTACCCCGGAGCGAATAAACACCCACCGCGATAAATGGATCGAATCATGGACAAATACGGTGATCAGATGACCTTGATCTTCGAAGCGGCAAAACTCAATCGAATAAGATCACGGGGTTTCGAAGTTGAGATGGATAGTACATATCACATCTACCAGAGTCTACTGGAATGACGGCACGCCGCCTTCTCATGTTAGGTCCGATATTGTATCTTTCAGCCTTCTTTTTCTATCCGTTACTGACAATCTTAGCTCGCAGCCTTAACACAGGCGATAGTCTAGACATAACTCCTTTTATAAGCATTTTGGGGGATTCTTACTATTTAGGTCGTGTTTGGTTTACTATCTGGCAAGCAACAGTGTCCACAGTTGTAACTTTACTGCTTGGGCTACCTATTGCTTACATTTTTGCACGGCATGAATTTCGTGGCAAGACAATACTCAGGGCCGCTAGTACCGTACCATTCATAATGCCAACGATAGTAGTGGCAATGGGATTCATTTCTTTGCTTGGTCCTCAAGGAGCGTTGAATTCCTTACTAATGGATCTATTTGGCTTCGAAAATCCTCCAATCCGAATTTCCAACACTCTGACAATAATATTCATGGCACATGCATTCTATAATTACGCAATAGTAGTTAGGGTAGTATCAGCTTTTTGGGCAAACTTAAACCCTAGACTCGAGGAAACAGCCGCTGTACTTGGTGCGAGCAAACTAAACACATTCATCACTATTACTTTGCCGCTTCTTTTCCCATCGATAATTTCCTCAGCCATCTTAGCCTTCACATTCTCGTTCACATCCTTCGGTGTGGTACTGGTTCTCGGAGGACCTCAGTTTGCCACCATGGAAGTAGCAACTTACGAACTGACAGCAAAGCTATTCCGACTTGAACTAGCAGGTGCTCTTGCTATCATTCAACTATTTTTTACTTACGTGTTCCTGCTGCTATACGCACGGGCCCAAGATAACATAGCTGTTAGATCTGACTTGGTACCGCGTGAGTTCACAAGAATAAGTAAGAGGAGTGCTAGGCAAAGGGTAGGTTTGATACTTACAATTCTTATGTTGATAACTATTCTGTCACCACTCCTGATATTGATCGAAAGGTCACTGACAAGTGTAAATGGCTATTCTCTACATCACTTCAGGAGTTTGTTCGTGAATGCCGACGACTCATATTTTTACCTGACGCCAATTGCAATCATCACCAACTCAGTAAGATTTGCTGCCATGACCACTGGCATCGCTTTATTAGTAGGGACTAGCGCAGCATATCTCCTTGCGAAGTCTTCTAACCGCAGCTCCTGGTTTCAAGACGCCTTCTACATGATGCCTCTTGGAGTTTCTGCCGTCGTGATGGGACTTGGGTATCTGCTGGCTTTCAATCGACCCCCAGTGGACCTCCGAGGTTCTTGGTTGATATTAATAATAGCTCACTCTCTTATTGCCTACCCTTTCGTAATAAGAAGCGTACTTCCAGCATTACGCGCAGTGCCAACTCAACTTCAGGAATCCGCAGCGGTATTAGGTGCGTCTCCTACGAAGACATTCATACACATCTATTTACCAATCTTGACTCCTGGGCTTATTGTCGGCGCAACATTCGCTTTCGCGGTGTCCATGGGAGAATTCGGGGCTTCACTCCTGTTAGTTAGGCCTCAGTTCACCACTATGCCAGTCGCAATATTTCGGCTACTCGGGCAACCCGGAGCTTCCAACTTTGGCCAAGCACTTGCCATGAGTAGCCTTCTGATGATGATAGTGGCAGCAGGGTTTATAGCGATAGAAAGATTACGTTATAGAAATTCGGGTGGATTCTAAATGGCAATATTAGAAGTCGGGGCAGTTTCTAAATCATTTGGCAACAAATATGCGGTACATAATATGTCATTGGCAGCAGAACAGGGAGACATAGTTTGCCTCCTAGGACCTAGCGGCTGCGGTAAGACCACTCTGCTACGACTCATAGCGGGCCTTGAAGAGCCCGATCAGGGCTATATTAAATTCGATGGGGAACCATTCAAAAATCAACCTGCGCAAGACCGCGGATTCGGATTGATGTTCCAAGACTTAGCTCTATTTCCACACATGAACGTATTCCGTAATGTGGCCTTCGGTCTCCACATGAAACGGTTACCCAAGCAAGAAATCAGGAGCCGCGTCGAACAACTTTTGGAACTGGTAAGTCTTGTTGGATACGAGGACAGAAAAATATACCAACTTTCAGGTGGTGAACGTCAAAGAGTAGCTTTAGCTAGGTCACTAGCGCCTCAACCCAGGTTGCTGATGTTCGATGAGCCATTTGGCTCTCTTGATAGAGAGCTGAGTGAAGCCCTTCAGGTAGATGTACGCAACATAATAAAAACGGTAGGCGTTACTGCTATTTACGTAACACACGACAGAAACGAAGCGTTTGGAATGGCGGATTCTATCGTAGTGATGGAAAACGGCACAAACGTGCAAGCTGGAAGCCCCCACGAACTCTTTACTAATCCTAAGAGTGAAATAGTCGCCAAGTCTTTAGGATTAAGAAATGTCTTCTCGGCCCGCTTTGAGAAAATTTCCAAAGCGGTGACCCTTATCTCCCCTATCGGGACCCTTAAAATAGATCCTAATAAGGACTACGCCTACAAGGACGGCAGCGAAGTTCTTGCAATAATAGATCAAAAAGCAATATCAATATCTCTTCAAAAGGGTAAAAACACGTACCAAGGTAATACACTCGAAGGTGTTGTTGAAATGCTTAGATTTCAAGGACCGTACACTGAAATTATCGTCCGCTGTGGAAAAGCAACGTTAAGCTGCCTAGCCACACCGCAGGAACTGAGTAATCCTGAAATGATCGATGCAAAAGTCTACGTAACTATCCCTTCATACGCAGTCCGGTTGTTGTCGAAAGAATAATCAAAATTATTAGCTGCCATTATACTTCCTCTTCGTCTTCTTCTTCTCGCAATACTTCCAATGCATACTCTTCTTCCTTCTCTCGTTGAGTCTTACGAGTCATAGCTTCAGGATTCACGCACGAGGGCATCGGTTCGCCACTAAGGCGAGCTTTTATGTTTTGCGCGGCCAGCACAGCCATGTCTCTTCTGGTTCTCTGACTAGCACTACCTATATGTGGGGTTATGACGACATTTGCCAGTGTAAGCAACGGATGATCTGCAGGAATAGGCTCAGGTTCGGTAACGTCTAACCCAGCTCCTGCAATCCTGCCTTCCTTTAAAGCCTCAAATAAAGCGATGTTATCAACCACAGCACCGCGCGCTATATTGATAAGAATTGAGGCAGGCTTCATCAAGCTTAACTGAGCTTTCCCAATAAAATGATGTGTTTCTTTTGTCAAAGGAGTTGTAATGCACAAGAAATCTGCCTGTTCGAGAGCTGTCTCAAGCTTCCCACAATACTCGAACCCTTCTCCAATGTCCTTTCTGGGAGATCTGTTGTGATACAACACTCTCATCTCAAATGCCTTTGCACGCTTCGCGAATTCAAATCCTATCTTACCCATTCCGATAACACTCAAGGTTGACCCCGCTAAATCTACTCCAAGATATGCTGACGGATGCCAATTTTGCCATTTACCATCTCTGACATCCCTGTCACCCGCCACAATTTTCCTTGAAACAGCCATCATTAAGGCGAATCCCAGTTCAGCGGTAGTCTTTGTAAGCACCCCAGGGGTATTCGACATGGCAATACCAAGGCCGGTTGCGGTATTCACATCTAAATTATCAAATCCAACGGCCATGTTTGCCACAACTTTAAGCCTTCCATTACTGACTGCGAGTACATCTTCGTCAATTCTGTCCTCTGTGTTAGCCAGTATTCCGTCTACATCCTTTGTGTTGGACAATAATGCCCCTTTAGATGGAGCCTTGTAATCTGGCCAAACTTCTACATCTGCAACAGTTTCAAGTAAAGCTATGGCCGCTTCATCTACCTTCCTAGTTACAAAAACTCTAGGCTTATCCACAATTTCCTCCTGGTTCCAACAAAAAGAGAGGGGCCATGATAGACCCCTCTCTTTTTGTTGGTCTGAAATTCTTAAACGGCGCCGGAATCTTTCAAGGCTTGGACCTTCGCTCCATCATACCCTAGTTCAGATAGCAGTTCATCGGTATGTTGACCCAGGCCAGGGGCAGCTTTATATTCTTCCTCTTGCCCCATCTTCAACGGATTTCCAATTATCCGATATTCACCCAAAGTAGGATGCTGGACAGTAGGAGTCATATTGCGATTAATCACTGATTGCTCAGCAAAAGATTCCGCTATCGTATTAATTCTTGCAACCGGCATCTGATTTCCTAACTCGGAATCCCATTCATCAGCAGTTTTCTTCGAGAATACTCCTCCAAGAAACTCGATGATCTCCGCCTTATGCTTTAAGCGATCACCAGGAGTTGCGAACCTAGGATCATTCGGTAAGTCCTGATACTCATCAGGGTACATCTCTGCGAGTTTGTTCGCTAACTGCATATACAACGGTTGATTCGCAAACTGTATTTGAACCCACCTACCATCTTTACACTGTAAAGCCGCTACCGGTACGTTGGTCGGATGAGTTGATCCCAAAGGCCCAGGTTCCGATCCGAACAGTAGGTAATATTGCCCAATGTAAGCTTGAAGAGTAAGCATAGTATCCAGTAGTGCTATGTCTACATGTCGCCCTTCGCCATTACGGTCTCGATCAATCAACGCAGCCAGAATACCCGAAAGAGCAGCGTAGGCACCAGCCAAATCCCCTACGGGTGACCCCATGGTTGACGGTGGTTGACCAGGTTGACCGATTACACTCATCACTCCACCTGAGGCCTGAATCGTAGTATCAAAGGCAGGGCGGTTCGGATCAGGTGCACCTTCATGGCCAAAGCCGGAAATAGAACAGTAGACCATTTTCGGGTTAATTTTGTGAATAGTATCGTAATCAATGCCAAGACGAGGGGGGACTGAAGGGCGATAGTTTTCCACCATCACATCCGCAGTTTTGACGAGATCGTAGAAAGTTTCCTTAGCTGAATCCTCTCTGAAATTTAAAGTGAGACTACGTTTGTTACCATTGAGGCCCAAGTAGTAATAGCTCTCGAGATCCTTATATTTTGGCGGAAAGTTACGCGACGGATCACCTGTACCAGGTTGTTCCACTTTGATAACGTCAGCGCCCATATCTCCCATAAGGCGACAGCAAAAAGGGCCGGCGAGTACCTGGGTCAAATCTAGAACGCGAATGCCTTCTAATGGTTTGGTCATGAAATCCCTCCATGTCATTCAATAACTAAGTTCAGGTCGAGTTTAGGTATGCCCAAAGCCACTGTCAAGGGTGCCGATAATGTTTAAATCGAGATGCCTTCTGTATATACTTAGCCAAACTTGACCATTTGAGGGGAACCATGACAACCGTTGCTGAACTAAAACAGGCGGCAATAACCGCTATAGAAACAAGAAAAGATGAGATAAAGGATATAGCCCAACAAGTCCTCAATAACCCAGAAACCGGTTTCACAGAACAAAAGACAGCCAGCCTAGTAAAGAAGCATTTCGATGCTCTAGGCATTTCTTATCAAGACAGCCTAGCAATAACTGGTATAAAAGGGAAAGTAGCGGGCGGAGCCGGACCCGGGCCAGCAGTCGCTGTAATCGGAGAACTTGATTCGTTAAGGGTATTAGAACACCCCTATCATGACGAGGTGACTGGCGCCGCACATGCGTGTGGACATCATTGTCAAATAGGTAGCATGATCGGAGCTATGATAGGACTTTTAACACCAAATGTTATACAAAACCTATCTGGAAGCATCGTACCTATAGCCGTCCCAGCCGAAGAGTTCATTGAAGTTGAACGCCGCATGAACTTAAGGGAAGAAGGCAAGGTTGAATTTATGGGAGGCAAACAAGAGTTCATTAAATTAGGTGTTTTTGACGATGTGGACATGGCAATGATATGCCACACAACAAGCGACAAGTTCAAACTAGGCATCGGAGGTACTAGCAACGGGCACGTAGTGAAATTTGTGCAATACACAGGTCGAGGAGCCCACGCGGGAGGTGCCCCTCACATGGGAATCAACGCGCTTAACGCTGCGATGATCGGCCTTTCAGCAGTAAACGCAAATAGAGAGACCTTTAGAGAACAGGATACTGTCCGAGTACACGGGATAATGACTCGCGGAGGGGATGCGGTGAGCGCCGTACCTTCCAACGTAACACTTGAGTGGAGAGTAAGAGGCGGTAATCTTGATGCAATTGTAAATAACAGTTCGAAGGTAGACAGAAGTTTCAGAGCTGGAGCACTTGCCGTTGGAGCAAAGGTAAGTATTACTAACATAGCCGGGTACATGCCAATGCGCAATAACAAAACGCTGCAGAATATGTTCACCGTGAACGCCACCGATGTCGTGGGTAAAGAAAACGTGTTGGTTAGACCTGACACCCATAACGGGGGAGGATCCACCGATATGGGTGACTTAGCCCAAATTATGCCATTAATCCATCCATATTGTGGTGGTGCCACTGGCACAGGACACGGCAAAGACTACGTCATACAGGATTATGAAATAGCTGTAATTCAACCAGCAAAAGCTATGGCTATGACTGTAATTGACTTACTTTCAGAACAGGCAGTAAAGGCGGTAGAAGTAAAGACTACGGATAAAGCCCCAATGACAAAAGACCAATACCTCAAATTCCAGCGAGAACGAAATCAGGTGACAGAATTTGACGGATCGAAAGCTTAGAAAGTTCACATTCGCGTTGTAAATTTCGGATGACTTATGCCAAGATAAGTGCAGACATGTACTTATCGGGACGCAAAACAAATGCCTCCAGGTGTTGAGCCGAACACAGTCGTTATCGCGATTGCGATTGTTCTCGCTGCTGCGGTGGTCAAGGGTACTACTGGCTTCGGGTTTGCACTTGTTTCCACACCGCTGCTGCTCCTTTTTTGGGAGCCAAAAGTGTTAGTCCCGATATTTCTGCCTTTGAGCATCATTGCTGATATTCTTATAGTGGCCCAAACATGGCGAAGGGTCGAATGGATGAAAGTACTGCCTCTCGTAGCCTCTGGAATAGCAGGCGTACCGCTAGGCGCATATTTGCTCACGACAGTGTCTGCAGACTTGTTGAAATTAATGGTGTCGGGTATAGCTTTGTCCATGGCCACTCTTATGCTTTCGGGCATAACAATAGCGATCTCTCGAGAAAAGTTAGCTTCAGCAATTACGGGTTTTGTAAGTGGGGTGTTATCAACCAGCACAACTATGTCTGGACCACCAGTCGCGCTACTTATGATCAATCAACGATGGGATAAAGAGACCTTTCGTGCCTGCCTTGCGATGTTCTTTCTGGTGATCCAAATAACCGGCATCTTATATCTCACATTCTTGGGGAATATCACACCAAAGACCCTTACAGTTTCAATCGCCCTCTGGCCAAGTGTCATAGCGGGAAACCTTATAGCAGTTAAAATTCTGTCTCGAATTCCACAAAGCACATTTATCAGAATAGCCACCGCCCTAGTCATGATCACAGCCACATTTGTGATTGTAGAAACCGCATTAACTTTCGATATTTAGTGAACCATACTACTGAGTACATCTCTTATCAGAGTATCCGGGACATCATCTTTTACTACAGCTTCTCCTAAATCCTTCAAGAGCACCCAACGCAACCGAGAACCCTCAGCTTTCTTGTCCAAAGCCATCGCAGCGTTCACCATTTCCATATCAACCTGAGGAATGTTTACAGGCAAGCCAAATGAGCGGAGAACTCTTTCCTGTCTATCCACTAGCGTATTAGCAGTGATGCCAAGTCCGTTTCCAATCTTAGCCGCTGCCATCATTCCAATAGCTACGGCTTCACCGTGAAGCAAAACGCCATATTCAGTTGCAGCCTCCAAGGCATGCCCTAAAGTGTGTCCATAGTTAAGCAAAGTCCTATAACCCAAAGTTTCCCGTTCATCCAATGAAACAATCCCAGCCTTTATGGTCATCGAGCGCTTTATCACATCAGTAGCAATTAAGTGGTCCAAATCAAGCAACCGTTCCTTCTCACTTTCAAAAATTTCAAATAACCCAGGATCCAATATAAGCCCATGTTTGATCCCTTCCGCCCAACCTTCCACAGCTTCTCTTCTCGGCAGTGTAACTAGCGTTGATACATCTGCGACTACCATTAACGGTTGATGAAAAGCACCTACTAGGTTCTTCCCCTGTTTTAAATCGATAGCAGTTTTGCCACCTATGGAAGCATCCATCATTGCTGCTACGCTAGTAGGTGCCTGGACAAAGTTCATCCCTCGGTTATAGGTAGATGCAACAAATCCAGCAAGATCCCCCACTACCCCTCCCCCAAGCGCAATTACTGTTTCATCACGTTTTGCCCTGTTAACAGCTAACCAATCATAAATTCTTCCTGCGGTATCCAGAGTCTTATTAACCTCGCCCGCTTCAAAACAGAAAAGCTTCGCCTCTATGCCGGAAAGCTCTAACGCCTTCAGTAGTCCATCACCGTAAAAGCCAGCGACAATATTATCTGATATGACGTAGGCAGGGTTAGGTCGTCCTATATCATTCAACAGCTCACCCAACTGCCCAAGAAGGCTCCAACCAACCAAAAGAGGGCACTCACCAGTTCTCGAATTTACTATTGAAACAAATTCTGGGCTCTTCTTTATTGAATCACTAGCATTAACCACTTTTCCGGAAAATCTTGTCCAAATACGAACAATTTCCTCGGCGACCTCCTGAACGGAAAGACGGTCTGTATGAACAGTCCAATCAGCAGTAGCATATGCAGGTTGGCGTTCAGCTTTTTGGGAACGGATGCTCTTCAATGGATCCTCACTATTGAGTAACGGGCGGATTGCCTCTTCCCCATAAACCTCTTCTTGTTTTTCCAAACGGTCGCGAATTGTTTCCGGTTTGGCGTCCAAGCTAACTATCAAGCCAGTAGCTCTCATAACTTTCAAGTTCTCCTGAACTGTGATAGCCCCGCCACCAACTGCAACAACCCTATTCTCTCCCTCGCAAGCAATCTGGACAGCCTCCCCTTCTTTAGTACGGAAGTACTCCTCTCCGTGATCATTAAATATTGCTGAGATGAGTTTGCCCTCTCTCTCGACAATATGTTGATCAGTATCTATAAATTCCCAACCCAAGATATGGGCCACCACCTTTCCTACGGTAGACTTACCAGTGCCTGCGTATCCTGTAATAATAATATTTTGCAAATCAGACTTCCTTGGTGAGCTCAGCCTATACGTTTGGCTGGCTAAAATCCTTCACAGATTTAGATGGCCTTTCTCATCTCAATATGGAGTATCCCCGCCTCCATAAAAGTGTCTCCGTGTTCATGATACCCACTATTAACATAGAATTCTTTAACGTAGTTTTGAGCGTGTAGAATCACAGTCTTGATTCCCAACTTCAAAGCCTCATTTTCCAAGAACCCCAATATAGCAGACCCAATACCGTGGCCTCTCAGCGAAGACTCAACCGCCATTCTCCCAATTCGAGCCTCCGTATCATTATCAATGATTAGCCTACCGGTACCAACGATGTCACCTGAAAAATAAGCCACTGCATGCAAGGCGGCACCATCAAATTCATCAATTTCCAGATCCGGGGGAATACCCTGCTCTTCTATAAATACGCGTGACCTAATAACCTTGATGGCCTCGAATTCATCTTCAGAATCCAATCTTTTTACTGTGACAGCCATGAAATCTAATTATATCAAAACTTGGATTATGAAATGCGCAAAACTATTTTGCCGAACACATCCCTGGACTCCATAAGCCTATGCGCCTCCCTAGCTTCGTCCAGCGGAAACACACGATACACTACGCCGCGCAACGAACCTAAATTTACAAGATTCATGAAATCCTTGAATTCTCTTCTACTACGAGTCCCAGAACCCATTATGTTAAGCCCCTTTGCAAACAGTTGCCCAAGGTGCAAGTCTACCCAATGGCCAGAAGTCACTCCACACGTAACGAACCTACCACCCCTCCTCAAACTAGCATAACTTTCTTCCCATAAAGAAGCACCAACGCTGTCGAAGATTACGTCGACTCCATCACCATCAGTAAGGTCTCTCACAAAACTTCTGAATGCGGGATTAGCATTGTAGTTGAAGCCAGCCTCGGCTCCCAATTCCTTCGACTTATCTATCTTGAAGTCACTACCGGCCGTAACTAGTACTCTCGCATTCATAGCCCGGGCAACCTGGATCCCCGCTGTTCCCACCCCACTCCCAGCCGCATTAATTAAAACGGTCTCACCCGGTCGCAATCCAGCCCTAGTAACTAAACAGTGCCAGGCGGTGTGAAAAACCAAAGGTATGGACGCAGCTTCTTCGTACGACATCCAATCCGGAACCGAATGAATATTTTGATATGGTGCTTTGACATATTGAGCATAACCCCCCCAGAGATCAACCCCCATGTTTTTCGGTCTTCGACACAGTTCGTCATATCCGATAATGCAGTATTCGCAACTGTCACATTTGATCACATAGTCGACCAACACCCGCTGTCCTACTTGAATATCTGGGACCCCTGAACCTACTGAAGCCACTTCCCCGGCCATATCCTCTCCGAGGACATGAGGAAAAGACGGGACTTTCACCCCGTTTTCTCCAGCTCGCGCATACAAATCGAGATGATTGAGCGCAGCCGCATGAATTCTAACTAACACCTCTCCTTTCCCTACTTCGGGCTCAGGAAGTTCCCCCACAACCAACTCCTCAACGCCGCCTTGTTGTTGAATGTATACTGCTTTCATGTCAAAAATCCTTCGCGGGTTTATTCGCCATTGACTAGATCGTTCTTTATTTGCCACATTGGCAAGACTAACGATAAATAAGGCAAAATCACATCGAGCAAATCGTACCATGTCTTTAAACGAATTGAAGCAGTCTATAGATAAATTGGCGGATCACATGAAACAAAATCACTGGGGTCTGTTTTGTGACATAGACGGCACCATTTCAGACATTTATCGAACGCCGGACGTTGCAAAGATACGCCCTTCGATCAGAAAGGCTTTGGCAGCCATTCGACCTCATCTGGCAGTGACAGCTATTGTCACTGGGCGTCAAATTTCCGAGGCTATGGAAATGGTAGAATTAGAAGATGTAACCTATTTTGGAACTTACGGGCTCGAGAAGTGGGACAAGGGGTTGCTAACCGTGTCAGAGGAGGCTTCTCAATATACAGAAAGACTAAGAATGACATCCAGTGCTATTGCTACGAATCTTTCAACTCCGGAGGTCATCATCCAAGAAAAACCATTAGGGCTCTCCCTCCATTATCGCCAAGCCAAGAAGCCGATTCACATCAGAAACCAAATACTGACAGTAATCGAATCCACAGGAGCATCAGACTGGATGAAAATATCCGAGGGTCGCATGGTTGTAGAACTGTCGTTGCCGGTAGAGATTGATAAAGGCACGTGTATAAACTGGTTAGTGGACGAACAAAATCTTACCGGGTTAATAGTTATAGGAGATGACTTATCAGATATAAGCATGTTCGAAGCTGCTCATCATTTTCAGACCACCTTAGGAACACATGCGTTCAATATCGGGGTAATAGAGGAAGAAACCCCAAATGAGGTTATTGATAAGGTCAACTATAAGCTGGACGGCGTTGATGAGGTGGAAGCATTTCTTACTTGGCTAAGCGAGAAACTAGATTCGAATTGTGACATTAATTTGTGACGATCACGCTCGTCACAAATTAATGCGATCGTTATAATTTCCGCTAAGTACTTTTTGATCCAGCAATGCTTGCGTTGACACCCCTAACTCCGGCACCTAAAATTTGACTTTCAACATCTATACCTATCACAGCCAAAACATTGAAGAGTTCAACTGATATAAGATCTGGCTTTCTAGAGTTCTTTCGAGAGAAGGGTCATTTAGTCATGCCCAGTTCGTCATTAATACCTCCGCCTGATGACCCAACACTATTGTTAACGAGTGCGGGGATGGTCCAATTCAAACCTTATTTTCTCGGAGAACAGGTTCCGCCTAATCCCACCATGACGAGTGCCCAAAAATGCTTCCGTGTGACTGACGTAGACGAGGTCGGAGACGCAAGTCATCTTACGTTCTTCGAAATGCTTGGAAACTTCAGCGTAGGGGCATATTTTAAGGAAAAAGCGGTCCAGTGGGCATGGGAGTTTGTGACCGAAAGAATGGGCTTGCCAGAAGAAAGGCTTTGGGCAAGTATTTATAAGGATGACGACGAAGCAAGGAATTTATGGCTACGTACGGGATTACCTGAAGAACGTATACGCAGATTTGATGAAAAAGAGAACTTCTGGGGACCTGCAGGCGACGAAGGTCCATGCGGGCCGTCTAGTGAAATCCATTATGACTTCGGTGGAAGCTGCCGGATAGGTTTATCCGAGGAGAAATGTGGCCCAAACTGCGAATGCGGAAGATTCTTGGAGCTATGGAATCTCGTCTTCATGCAACTATACCAAGATAAAGATGGAAAACGCTCTCCTCTACCGAATCCAAACATAGATACAGGAATGGGCTTAGAGAGAGCGTGTCTAATTCTCCAAGGAGTTGACTCAATCTATGACACTGACCTATTCAAGCCCATAGTTGACAAAGTTTGTCACATATCTGGCAAATCTTATGGGGAAAATGAAGAAACCGACGTAGCCATAAGGGTCCTCGCTGAGCACGCAAGGAGCGCTTCTTTTCTTATTGCCGACAGCGTAGTTCCAGATAACCAAGGCCGTGGATATGTTCTTCGTAGGCTCATACGACGCGCTATCCGATTCGCCCGTAAGTTAGGCCTTGAAACTGGGATAAATGAAAACCTTGGTGATAAAACCAAGTCCATTCTAGCCATGATAGCCGAGGTAGTAATAAATCACTCCGAAGAAGTGTATCCAAATCTTGGGGAAGGACGTGCTTTCATACTGCGAGTGCTACAGCAGGAAGAAGAAAGATTTAGCCAAGTATACGAAACAGGAATGGCAATTCTAAATGAAATGCTCAAGGCTAGCACAAGTGGTTCCATTAGCGGAAAGGACACATTCGTGCTCTACGATACCTACGGATTTCCTTTCGAGGTAACTTCCGAAATCGCTCAGGAACATGGGATTACGGTGAACATGCCTGACTTTGAAAAGGAAATGAACCTACAGAGAGAACGTGGCAAAGCAGCAAGTAGCTCGTTTGGAGGTCATTTCGATGCTCACCGGCAGTTTCAGAATATGGGTATACAAGAAGTATCTTTCCTTGGCTACGATACAACAAGCTCTCCATCTACAGTCATAGGAATAATGATAGATGGGGCACCTGTAGAAAAAGCGACCAAAGGGCAATCAATAGCGGTAATTCTCAAAGAAACGCCATTCTATCCAGAAGGGGGCGGTCAAGTCGGGGATAAAGGCTTGATCGAAGGCAAGGATTTCAATATACAAGTTATTGACACCCAGTCACCAGTAGCAGGGATTATTGTACATTCCGGTGAAATCCTTGAAGGTTCAGTAATCAACGGTGCGGAGATTGTCGCTAGTGTTGATGCAGAAAGGAGATTGGACGCCGCTCGTAACCACACTGCGACTCACCTACTCCATGCTGCACTAAGAGTGGTTCTCGGCAATCATGTCAGACAAGCCGGCTCTATGGTAACTCCTGACAGGCTAAGATTCGATTTCACGCATGTGAGTCAAATGACTAAAGAAGAACTGGAACAGGTCGAGAAATTAGTAAACTACCGAATTAAATCTAACGTTCCAGTAATGAAACGCGAAACGACATTCAGAGAGGCTGTTTCACAGGGAGCCCTGGCGTTTTTTGGAGATAGATACGCAGACGAAGTCAGGGTCGTAGAGATAGCAAACGGGGATAGATTCAGCTTCGAAGTCTGCGGGGGTACTCACGTCAGAGCGACCGGAGATATCGGCTATTGCCATGTTACTGGTGAAAATGGTGTTGGGGCAGGAATGAGACGCCTGGAAGCCGTCACCGGCAAGGCCGCAGAAGCTCTTATAAATGAACGAGCTGACTTGCTGAGCCGAGTGTCTGAACAACTAGATACCTCATCAAATAATTTAGAGGCGAGAGTCGCCTCATTACTTGCAGAACTATCTAAGTTGAGAAAAGACATTGCATCTACTGAAAGGGCAAGTGGCAAGGATCAAGCTGAAGCATTACTGAGCGCTGCTAAAAACATTAAAGGATTCAAGCTTGTCTCAGGTAAAGTCGAAACGAATTCAAACGAGGCGCTAAGGGAATTGGGCGACTTGCTAAAAGGAAAGTTAGGTAGCGGTGTTGTAGTGGTAGGATCCGTTATCAATAACGCTCCAACCATTCTGGTCATGATAACGAAAGACCTAGTAAATAAGGGCTTAAATGCAGGCGAAGCCGTCAAAGCAGGGGCTACCTTGATAGGCGGAGGCGGAGGGGGGCGAGCGGACATTGCACAGGCTGGCGGCAATTTGAAAGATCGGCTTGAAGAGGGGATGCAAGCCTCCGTAGAAAGCTTAGCAAATCAGATAGAATGAGGACTATCGGCCTTGATGTTGGCGAACGGCGAGTTGGAATTGCCATTTGTGATACAGCAGGAATTCTTGCAACACCCTATTCAGCTATAGAAAGAAACCGCCTGGATCGGGATATCCTCGCAATAAGTGAAATAGCAGCCAAAGAGGAGGTCATGAGAATAGTAGTTGGTATGCCATTTTCACTTGACGGATCTGAGGGCTATCAAGCCAAAAAAACTTTGGTGTTTTACGAAGCTATAAAGGAAGCAGTCGCCCCCATACCTGTAGAGCTATGGGATGAACGGTTTAGCACTGATGAAGCGGCACGGAGGCTAACTGAGGCTGGAGTCACTCCATCTCGAAACAAAGCTAGATTGGATGCGTCAGCCGCAGCTGTCATTCTACAAAGTTATCTGGATACTCATCGAGTATTATGACAGAAAAAACGAGCAGTTTATTGGGTATTATCGGATACCCCATTGGCCATTCAGTATCGCCAGTATTTCAGCAAGCTGCTTTAAATCATGCCGGTATTGACGCCAAATATTTGGCGTGGGAAACCCCTCCCGAGAATCTGTCGGACCGCATAAATTCTCTTAAGGAATCGGGGGTAATAGGTGCAAACGTAACGGTGCCTCATAAGCAATCCGTTTTGCCCTTCTTGGATAATCTATCTAAAACAGCTCGTGAGATCGGGGCTGTAAACACTATAGTAAACGATAAAGGTGTGCTATACGGACACAACACTGATGTGTTCGGTTTCATGAAAAGCTTGCATAATGATGGTGATTTCTTCGCGGATGGGGGTCAGAGCGCACTAGTTTTAGGAGCAGGTGGATCAGCAAAAGCAATCGCCTACGGTTTGTTACGGGACGGAATCAAAAAGTTGGTCATTTCAAACAGAACCCTGAGTCGGGCAGTGCAATTGAAAAAGGAATTAGGAAACCCCGAAAATGTGTTCGTTGCTACGCCCGAATCCACCGATATGCTCCGTGACCATCACTTAATAGTAAACTGTACTACACTCGGAATGAAGCACGGACCAGGAGAAGATAAATCACCGCTCTCCCCAGAGCACATATCTAAGGGCACGGTGGTTTTCGATCTAGTGTACAACCCACGAAGAACTCCATTAATTAAGGAGGCAATGGGGATCGGTGCACGGGCGATTTCTGGTCTACCTATGCTTATTTATCAAGGCGCTGAGGCTTTCCGTTTATGGACCGGTATTAACCCACCAACAGAAGTCATGTTTGACGCGGCTGAGAACGCTCTTAAAGGATAAATGGTAAAGCCAAAGGTGCTACTGGTTGAAGGTTAGACGCAATAATCCTAAAATGAAGCAGCACTCTGTTTAATAATTAAATTAAAATAACGATATATTATTAAGGGAATCGATATATGTTCAGGTATTTCACCGCTGGAGAATCGCATGGGAAAGGACTTACGGTTATAGTTGAAGGTCTTCCCGCTGGTATCCCTGTAAGCGAAAATTACATACTTAACGATATGGGTCGCCGTCAACAAGGGTACGGAAGAGGGCCAAGACAACAGATAGAACAAGATAGGGCAGAAATTCTGTCTGGAGTACGTCACGGATACACGCTTGGAAGTCCAATTGGAATGTGGATAGAAAACCGTGACTTTGCAAACTGGACAGAGGCGATGGCCATAGATCCTGTTGGCGAAGATGCAAAAATAAGAAGGGTCACTCGCTTGAGACCCGGCCATGCTGACTTTCCAGGCATTATGAAATATGGGCATCACGACGTTCGCAACATCCTGGAGCGGGCCAGCGCACGGGAAACAGCTGCGCGGGTAGCCGCAGGAGCTTTGGCCCGCCGCTTCCTAGAAGAATTTGGAATATCGATACATAGCCACGTCGTTTCAATCGGTGACGTCAAAGCTAACGTACCAGACAAAATCGACTGGAATGGTGTGGAATCATCCCCAGTCCGATGTGCTGATAAACAAGCCGAAGCAGATATGATTAAACATATCGACAAGGCTCGTGACACTGGTAATACCGCTGGCGGAGTCTTCGAAGTAGTCGCAGAGAACGTGCCTGTTGGTTTGGGAAGTCACATTCACTGGGATCGAAAATTAGATGGATTGATTGGCCAAGCCATGATGAGCATAAATGCTGTAAAAGGAGTTGAGATAGGGCACGGTTTTGCCAATACCGAGAAACCTGGCTCGGAAGTCCACGACATAATTGAGCCGTGGAGCGGAGACAGGAGACCTTTTCACCACATCACAAACAAAGCCGGGGGAATCGAGGGCGGCATGAGTAATGGAGAACCCGTTGTGGCTCGAGTAGCCCTAAAACCCATATCTACCCTTAGCAAACCATTGCCTTCCGTTGACCTTGCCACTGGGAAAAGAGTCAAGGCCCACTATGAAAGAAGTGATATCTGCCAAGTCCCCCCGGCGTGCGTCATAGGGGAATCCACAATGGCCCTTGTCTTAGTGGGTGTTTTCCTGGAAAAGTTTGGCGGAGACCATCTCCAAGAAACTTTGTACAATTTCAACGGGTTCCTGGATGGGCTTAAGCAATTTAAACCACTTGAAGAGACTCCCAGTTCCGACGAACGCCCCCCAGACGACGCGGTCTAAACACGCGCTTAGTATCTATTGACACTGAATGGCTAACTTTGATACGGTCTTCGCAGCACAATACTGATACTTTGTCTCATTATGACTACACAATTATCAACAACCGACTTGATCGCGACAATCGAAGACCTAGGGTATAAGATTACGACTCCTCGTCGGGATCTAATTAATCTCCTAGGTAACAAGAACGAGGGATTCACTGCAGAGGAAATAAGCAAAGAGCTAAGTCATGTCGGCAGAGCTACTGTTTACAGAACACTGCAATTACTGCTAGCTGCCGGGTTAATATGCAAGCTGGCTATGCCAGATATCACTCCCAGATATGCCCTGTCGAGGCTGGGCCACCATCACCACACCGTTTGCAACAAATGCGGCGCCATAAAAGAATTTCGCGATTCAACAATAGAAAGACTATTAAAAGCAGCTGAACCAGATATCGACGGACAACTGGTCGGGCATCGAATAGAGTTTTACATTCTCTGTAAAACTTGCATAGAAAAGTAGATTCTAAATGGAATATATATACAGCATCCTACAATCTATCTATCATATTGAGACTTTGTCTCACCACTGTAGCGCGGCAATAGAACAATGATCTAGTAATGAAAGATGATTTACATACTAAACTATGGCAAACATGTGCTCGTTTCAGCAATCTCGCGCCTCCTGTACTTGCAATTTGTTGTTGCTTAATAATTCTTGGCGGTTGTGAACGAACCGGCCCGAATCAGGCCCAGCGGAACAAGCTACAGGTGGCAACCACAATTAATATAATAAGCGACTGGGTAAAAGCCGTAGGTGCGGACAAAGTTAATGTGCATTCATTGGTCTCCCCCGACAGCGACATACACACATTCGAGCCCGGAGCAGGTGAAGTCACCAAATTGGCAGATGCAGACGTGATATTCGCTGTAGGGCTCGGCTTAGAGGCTGGTTGGTTGAACAGCCTAATAGAAAATGCATCAATAGAAAGCTCCTCAATAGTACGCCTAGCCGAATATGTGGAGCCAATACATTGGGATGGACATGATAAAGACTCCGGACATGCCAAACATCAAAATGCCGGCGAACACAAACCAGGTGAGGCCGACCCGCACTTTTGGATGGATCCAATCCGTGTTCAAAAAGCCGTCTCTGAAATAAGCGATGTGCTCACACTACTAGATCCCGAAAATTCAGAATTTTATAGCAAAAACGCCAATTCATATAACTCCACTATTCAGTCACTGCATAAATGGGCTGCGATAGAGTTAAGTAAAGTGCCTGAATCGAAACGATACTTAGTAACGTCACACGAAAGCCTGGGGTATTTCGCTAACAGATATGAGTTCGAGATAATTGGGTCTTTGGTGCCAGCGCTGACCACGGAAAGAGAGCCCACCCCAAAGGAAATAACCGACCTTATAAACGCGATAAACGATTATCAATTAACTGTAATTTTCACAGAAATAGCTGAATACTCAAAATTGGGAGAGGCGATATCAAAGGAGACTGGTACTCGAATTGCACGAGTAAACTCGGGCTCCCTAGGGCGGAAAGGCAGTGAAACGGAATCATACCTAAAGTTATTTGAGACTATCGTCAATACAATTGTTGAGTTTTTGGCATAGCCTCATTGAGTCTATCTATATCAGGTTGTAAATCTGGAATAACATAAAAGAAGGTTATTAGCGGAAACATAATAAGGAGAGCTTCTTATAAACATAAAAGAGCTTCCATCAGCAATTCAGGTAGATAATTTATCCATCGAACTTAATGGGGTGCGAGTACTTGACGACGTCTCCTTCATAATTGATCACGGTCTAATGGTAGGTGTAGTCGGGCCGAACGGAGCAGGGAAAACCACTCTTTTCAACGCCATCCTTGGGCTGATCTCACCCACATACGGAAGCATAAGGATACACGGCTTGCCATTCTCCGAAATGAGAGGCGAATTAGCTTATGTCCCACAGCAAGAAAAGGTCAACTGGCGTTTCCCCCTTACCGCATCTGACGTTGTGATGTTAGGCCGACAGCGAAAGATAGGTTGGGTGCGCCGGCCATCGAATGAAGACAAGCAAATTGTAAGTTCATGTTTGGAAAAAGTAGGTTTGTCCGAAAGAGGCCTGGATTTAGTTACGAACCTCTCTGGCGGACAACGACAGCGACTGTTTATAGCCAGGGCACTAGCCCAAGAAGCTCACACTTTACTCTTAGACGAAGCGTTTTCAGGAGTTGATGTCGCATCTCAAGAAGGACTCATAGAAATATTACAATCATTAACCAACGAAGGGAAAACAGTGTTGATTGCAACTCACGACCTAACCAACCTAGCAAAACGATTTGATCTAGTCCTTTGCCTGAATCAACACGTATGCGCTCTAGGACCACCTAGTGAATCATTCACCCCGGCTGTACTAGCGGAACTCTATGGGGCACATGGAATGTCTTTAATTAATGAAACAGGAAAACCTTGATTGGATAACATAATTAATCTTCTATTTGATCCACTGCAATACGGATTCATGTTGCGCGCCCTGGCCGTGTCAATACTGATTGGAATAATTTGCCCGGTAATAGGCAGCTATGTGGTAATCCGAGGTCTAGCTTTCATGGGAGATGCTATTGCCCACGCGATATTACCAGGCTTGGTTATAGGGTTTCTAATAGGTGTCAGCCCAGTTGTCTCAGCCATTCCTGTAGGAATCCTTATAGCTTTCCTAATCGGGTATTTGAGCAGAAAAACAGGACTCAGCGAAGACACATCTATTGGTATACTTTTTGCCGGCTTATTCGCTTTTGGACTCATTCTGCTAAGTCTATTCAAAAGCGTCAGGATAAACCTTTCAGACATCTTGCTGGGGCAGGTATTGGGAGTTTCTCAAAACGACATAATGATTACCGGGTTACTGGTAATCATTGTGCTAATCACGTTGATAGCCTTTCACAAAGAGCTGGTATTTGCCGGTTTCGACCCACAAGGAGCATCAATTATCGGGCTTCCTACTAATCTTCTTGATTATCTCTTGTTAGGGCTAACAGCAGTAGTGATAGTAATATCCATACAGGCGGTGGGTGTTATCTTAGTGATGGCTATGTTGGTGACACCCGCAGCGACGGCGTACCTGTTGGCAAGAAACTTTAAAATAATGATGCTAATAGGGCCTATAATAGGCATTATTGCCACTAGCTTAGGGCTATATTCATCATTTTATTGGAACATCCCATCAGGGCCTGCAATGACACTTGCAACCGTGGCGTTGTTCACTCTAACTGTAGTTTTCAAACGTATGATTAGAAATTAAGATTGTTCATATGATAGTAACAGTAAAAACCTTCGCAGCTCTCCGAGAAATTATTGGTTCTGCCAGCGTTGCGATAGACGTCTCAAGTGATGCATCTGTACGCGACGTTATAAAAGCCGTTAGTGAACGCTACCCTGGTATAGGTATAATAGCGTCTCAAATTATAATCGCTGTTAACATGGAATACGTTAGTTTTGACCATCCAGTGCATGAAAGCGATGAGGTGGCTTTGATCCCACCAGTCAGCGGAGGCTCGAAGTGATCCTCATAACTCATGACAAGCTCGCCGTCGAGGATATCGTTTCCGAAACAAGAGGCAACGACAAGGGCGGCGTGGTTACGTTCCTTGGTACTATAAGGGATACGACAGATACCAATAGAGTCTTATACCTGGAATACGAGGCTTATGGGCCCATGGCCGAAAAATTACTAAAAAAACTCGTTGCAGAAGTAGAACGTAAATGGCCTGGCATTCGGGCGTCTGTCGCACACCGACTGGGAAGACTTGAAATTGGTGAGATTAGCATGGTCGCAGTGGTAGCCTCGCCACACAGGGCAGAAGCATTCAAAGCCTGCAACTTCATAGTAGATCAGGTCAAATCAGATGTCCCAATATGGAAAAAAGAGGTGTTTGAAACCGGTGAGGTTTGGGTAGGCCTGCAATCAAGCTCAGACTAACTACTTTTTGTCACGGCTCAACCACTTTACAACCTGCTGCCACAAGCGATCGTGATGGGCCCAGTTTAGGTATTCCGGTGGTCCCCAGTGGGGACCACAATCTGAAGCGAACGCTGCCGAACGCCCCTTACCATAACTCCAGACTGTAAGAAACGGATCTTCACCAGCGATAGCTAATACGTCAGCTCCTTCCTTCGCCATAACCCTGTTGTAGCCTAAGAAGGACGGCCACTCACCAACAATATCCTTAACAACTGGATGGCCGGCCTGTATAACCTGTGGAACGATACCTTCTGGCATCTCCACACGGTCGTCTACAGTTTCGATTGTCACAGGCAAAGCAGCTTCTACCTTCGTTCCACTATATCTCGCTGTTCCGTTTATTCCCTGGAAAGTCATATAGCCACCAATCATCACTAATGCTCCGCCGTTATACACGTAGTCGTGTATCGCTTCCAGCCGGTTGGGTGTCGTCTGAGATTTAATAAAAGTGTCTGGGTGATGAAGTAAAGTATTGCTCCCACAGTCGCTAAGCATTACCACATCATAATTATTCAAAGAGTCCACTGAAGAAGGGAAATCCGTAGACACCAGATGATTTGGCATGTGGTGAACCTTGTGCCCTGCTCGATCTAGCGCAGCCTTTAACCACTGAACTCCTTCTTCATAACCACTAGTCACAAAGCTATCAAATCCCTTTATGTGCACTGTATGGGTAACCCAAGACTCGCCCGCAATTAATATATTCATACTTCTCCTAACGTACGCCCAGTAGTCTTATTTTGAAGCCCAACGCCGCACTTAAGGCTACCATTTCCTGGAAAATGTCCCCATACGCCACCGCTACATGATTGCTCAAATAGTGAGCCATCAGCGTCTCCTGCCCTATCCCTAAATCCGCTGCCATAAATGGCCATTCCCTAGTAGTACCGTTCCACCATTCGTCACGGACATCTGGAGGCAACTTCACTACCTCTCCAACACCGATGTCCATCCACAATTCGTCTTCCTTAATATATGCACGAGCCCAAGTTATTTCACCTGGCAAACTTTCCCCCGCAAACGTTCCACCTGGCGTCGGGAAATATCCCGACGGCTGCCTGTAAGAATGAACCCCCCTTAGCGTTTCGGAATCATGATTGAAAGCGTATGCGCCAGAAGAACCCGAATTGAGGAGGAGCCAAATAAAACGCCCATCATGCTCAGCACCCCAACGAACATCATGAAACATCACCGCTTGATGCAAGCCCTTAGCTTTAAGAAGCCTCTTCATCATCTCCATTGGGACAAGATTCCCCTGATCAGCCTCTGTAGCAGTCGCAATCGTGTCACCATTAGATTCTGGTCTACATACAGAGTTAAGTAGTCCTTCAGCAAAATCAGAAGGAGGCCTCAGTTTTATAAGGCCCAGTTGATACTGCCACCCCAAGCAATCAGCCTTGAACTCATCGATCAGATCGAGCGCTGTTAAGTAATCCCGCAACTGCTCTTTAGTGGCATTTTCATCGAAATCTTCTGCCCCGGTTTCCCGATAATGAAATTCCACACCGTTTTCAACGACAAATCGATATGCATCCTCAATGCGGCGATCTGTAACGTCTCTCCCACGATCGATCAACCAAGCCTGGTCAACCTTATGCTCTGTAAAACCTATAGGGTTGAGTAAACGGGGGCCAAAATAACCGTTTATCATTCCCATAGATGTATCACCAAACATTAACGCCAGCACCCTCCTCGACCGTATGCCTTCCTCTACTGACTTTGCAATCACTGCCGCTTCGGGAGATACGTTAGCCTGATACGATAAATCGACCTCGGGGTAACTTATGCTACCCGTTGAACACCACTCATCGAGCCTAGACATAAAATCCTCGTCAGTTGTCCAATCACCCGCATCAGTCCACACCCTGGAAAATTTCCGGTTAACACTTTCCAGGCATGCCCCAGTGTTAAGCAGCCCTACAAGCCCTGGCCATTGACCAGAGAAATTGCTAGCAAGCAGTAACGGAGTATCCTTTCCAACCACACCATCAGTTGTATGCGGCCCATAAAGCCAGTGGGTACAAACACCGATTACGGGATCATCTATCGGACCCAGCTTCTCTATCGACTGATGGGGTTTACTTATAAAACCCTCGACACGATAGGGAGAATACCCCAACTTCTTTAGTGCATTCTCTAGCTGCCTGGTTACACCTTCTACTCCGGGGAGTGCCCATTCGTTTGGTTTGTCACGATAATCCCCGGGCCAAAACAGCGCGATATTCTTATTTGCCATAGCTATTCCACCTCTTTCATCTCATTAAGGTGAGCCATTAAGACTCCATCGCTAAATTGCCTATAGACTGTTAAGTATATTTCGTAAACTTCATCATAGTGTTTAGTGTTGCGATTATTCGGTATGTATGTCCGGTCACCAAGCCCACCCATATTTTCAGTGGGCACCCCTAACGCCATGGCAGCAAGCATCGCACTGCCAAGAGCAGACCCCTGGCTAGTCTTGGCAACTTTTATAGTTCTACCAAGTACATCAGCAAACACCTGCATAACCAGTGGATTTTGGTCAGGCATTCCGCCTGACGCCCGGATTTCGTGTATAGGAATGCCTGCCTTTTCATACGACTCCATAATCCTTTTTGTACCAAACGCCGCTGATTCAATCAATGCCCTGTAAATCTCTTCAGGTTTAGTATCCAGAGTCAGCCCAAGAATGAGACCCTTCAAGTCAGCTTTCTGTAGCTCTCTGCTTCCATTCCACCAATCTATTGCTATCAAAGATGTTGGAGTCTGGGATCCGACGTGAGGAATATTGAATTTGTCCGAGAACCAGGCAAACATATCACCGAGAGCTGCCTGCCCAGATTCATAGCCAACGAAGCCAGGCAAAATCCCATCCTCAACCGCACCACACATGCCAGGGACCTTGACCTCTTTACTACCCAAGGTCAAGTGACACAAACTAGTGCCCATTACCAGCAGCATCGACCCGGGTTCCATAATGCCAGCCGCCGGCACTGCTGCATGTGCATCAACAGTACCAACAGCAACCAGCGCATTTCCATAATTTGCTGCTCGTCCAGCCATGGTACCCACAGGGACAATTTGAGCACCTATCTTATCTTTAGCAACACGCTCAAAGTGAGGATTGACCGATCTGAAAAAGTTTACTCCCGGGAACCCATCCGTTTTATGCCACATCGCCTTGTAGCCAGCCGCGCAAGCATTTCTACTTTCTTTGCCGGTTAACTGCCACACTATCCAATCGCCTTTTTCGATAAATCGATCTGCACCATGGAAGATATCCGGTGCCTCTTCAAGAGTGTGCAAAACCTTTGGGAAAAACCATTCACTTGATATTAGCCCATACCTAGATAACCACGATTCATTCCGTTCAATAGCTAGGTGATTGATCCGGTCAGCCTGAGGCTGTGCGTCATGATTTTTCCAAATTTTGACAAGTGCATGAGGATTGTCGCACGTTCGGGAAAGGGGCTCGCCGTCATCTTTACAAGGCAATACACTCGATGCTGTCGCAGCGACACCTATAGCATCCGCCGCGCCAAGCTCGCTCAATACGTTATGCATTGACACCAGATAGTCATCCGGATCGTGATACTTATCTTCTATGACTCCATGGCCATACTCAGAGGTCGCCGTAGCGATCTCTTCACCACTCCACACATCCACTAAAACCCCTCTTACACTTTCAGTGCCGAAATCAAGTCCAATCGTCTTCATCTCGTCAAGATGTTATCTCGACAGATATTTGATGTCTACTCAGAATCCGCATTTCCCCCTATAAAACACGATGGTTTCATAGCCAACAAAAAGCCACTTCAGCACGATTTCCTACGCCCCTACCTTGACACTCTAGCGTGATCAACGGTACTCTTTAGTAACTCAAAGTCCCTGCGGCGAATTTTTTTATCGCGCCGACAGTGAAGAAAAAGGATGGTGATTTGTATGGACGTATCAGTCGTCCTGATCGTCCTTCTAGCCTTGGGTTTGGGAACAGCAAGTGGTTATCTCGTACAATCCTTGATAACGAAGAGGGGATTGACCGCAAGTAGGCAGAGGTCCGAAGACATTGTTCAAGATGCGGAGGGGCAAAAGAAGCGCCTCCTTTCAGAAGGTCGAGATGAAGCCTCGAGGATTCGGGGTTCGGCCGAGCGCGACAATAAGGATCGTCGCTCTGAGTTGCAGAGGCAAGAACGAAGACTCAATAATCGTGAAGAGCAGCTGGAACAAAGAAACGAAGGCCTGGAAAAACGAGAACGGTCAGGAAACCAGAGAGACCGGGAGTTAGACGGACTAAGAACGGAGCTAGAGAACTCTGTTCAGAAAGAGCGCGAAGCGCTGGAGTCTGTCTCTGGACTGTCTAGCACAGAAGCCAGGGATCAGCTTTTCCAAAGAGCTGAAGAGGACATAAGGCACGAAGTCGCAAAGCTTTACCTAGATGTAGAGCAACAGGCAAAGGATGAAGCCGACGAGAAAGCCAGGCGAATCCTAGCCTCTTCTATACATCGTCTAGCTTCTGAAGTAGTCTCAGAGACCACCACTACGACTGTTCCCCTACCTAATGATGAGATGAAAGGTCGTCTCATCGGGCGAGAAGGGAGAAATATCAGGGCTATAGAAGCAGCTACAGGCGTAGATTTGATAATTGATGACACGCCTGAGGCTATAATGGTTTCATGCTTTGATCCAGTAAGACGTGAAGTGGCAAAAATTGGAATAGCCAAGCTAGTTCAAGACGGCCGCATTCACCCAGCGAGGATCGAAGAGGTTATTAAAAAGGCCCAACAAGAAGTTGAAGAGACCATAATGAAAGAGGGTGAGCGAGCCACGATAGAAACTGGGGTTCGCGGAATGAATCGAAACCTGGTTCAACTCCTCGGACGGTTGAAATACCGCTACAGTTATGGCGAGAACATACTTCAGCACAGCATGGAAGTCGGCTACATAGCTGGCATGCTAGCATCAGAAATAGGGGCTAACGCTGAGATTGCGAAAGCTGGTGGTCTCCTACACGATATCGGGAAAGCACTTACCCATGAAGTAGACGGCCCTCACGCTGAGATAGGTGGCGACGTCGCAAACAAGAACAAGGTACCGCGAGCAGTCGAAGCCTGCATCAGAGAACATCACAATGATGACATGAGTTCTGTTGAAGCTTTCCTAGTTTCAGCGGCCGATGCCGTGAGCGCAGCTCGCCCGGGTGCCAGGCGCGACACCCTCGAGAACTACGTAAAACGACTCGAGGCCTTAGAGCAGGTAGCGACTAGCTTTCCAGGGATAGAAAGGTGCTACGCGATACAAGCCGGACGTGAGGTGCGCATACTGGTTGAGCCAGACTCAATGGATGATGTGGCGGCCGCAAGTCTCGCTAGAGATGTGGTCAAGAAGATAGAAGATGAACTTGCCTATCCAGGCCAGATCAAGGTGACCGTCATACGTGAAACTCGCAGTGTCGAATACGCTAAATAACGTAAAGTAACGCTAGCAATTAGTAGTCTGCAATACCGATCATTTCGGTATTGCAGACTACTAAAGAGACCTTGAGGTAACATTCAATCATGCCTGTTGAGGTAGATCTACACCTGCACACCACGGAGTCGGACGGAAGGTTAACTCCTGCCGAACTGGTTAAGCTTGTCGCAGAACGTGGCCTCAAAGTTGTAGCGATTACTGACCATGACATCACTGACGCACTGGAACCCGCATGGGAAACAGCGAAAAGTTATCCACAACTTACTATCATTCCAGGAATCGAGCTAAGTACCGACATACCTGGCAGCGAGATACACATCCTCGGGTATTACATCGATTACAAGAACAAGGATCTGCAGGCTAAGCTCCAATGGTTCAGAGATTCCAGAATTGGCAGAGCAAAGCAGATGGTCGATAAACTAGGTGAACTAGGATTCCCCGTTGATTGGGACCGTGTAAAAGAGATTGCGGGAGAAGGCACTATAGGACGACCCCATATCGCTCATGCGATGGTAGAAAAGGGTTACGTCTCAGTCCCAAAAGAGGCTTTCAACAAGTTCATAGGGAACAACGGACCTGCCTACTCCCAACGAGTAAAACAGACTCCGGAAGAGGCAATAGAACTGATAATTAACGCAGGTGGAGTGCCTGTAATGGCCCACCCCTCGTATGTTAACAACCTCAATGAAGTCCTACCGAAACTCAAAGAGGCCGGCCTGAAGGGTATGGAAGTACACTACGCAGAGTACGACCAGGCTACCCGGAATAAGCTAGGTAAAACAGCTGCAAAGTACGGCCTACTGACCTGCGGAGGCAGTGACTATCACGCTTTCGGTGTCCCAGGAGAACACGAACCCGGCGAAGCAGGCCCCCCAATGAAAGTGGCCGAAGCTATAAAAGAACTGGCAACTTCCGTTAAATAGAACAGGGAAGCAATTTGATATAGAATCGCCTTATACGTTTTGTTATGGAGGGAGACATGAGAGTAGCTGGCAAGGTGGCGCTGGTAACGGGAGGAGCAAGAGGACTCGGAGAAGCCCAATCGAAACTTTTGGCGAAGGAAGGAGCCAAAGTAGCTATAGGAGACATACTGCCGGAAGATGGCAACCGCGTTGCCAACGACATTAATGCCTCCGGGGGCGATGCGTTCTTTATTCATCTCGATGTAACCAGCGAAGGAGAATGGCAAAAGGCGATAGATGAAACCGTGTCACGTTTTGGCAAACTGGACATCCTCGTTAACAACGCCGGAGTTGGCGGACGGGGTGGCCTTGAAGATATGACAGTTGAAGAATGGGACCACGTCATGGCAGTTAACGCCAAGGGCGTATTCCTTGGGACCAAACTGTCCATGCCAGAGATGCTCAAAGCAGGCAAGGCATCAATCGTAAATATATCTTCCCAGATGGGAATAGTCGGAAGTGACACAAGCAATCCAGCCTATACAGCTTCCAAGGCTGCGGTTCACGTTTTCTCTAAATCTATCGCCCTGCGATATGCCACAAAAGGTGTCCGAGTGAATTCCGTCCACCCAGGTCCCATCGATACTCCTATGTTAAGAAGTGGATTTGATGACCCGGAGCGAAAGCAAAAAGTGCTAGCCCGAATACCCATGGGGAGAACCGGCATACCAGAAGAGGTAGCATACGGTGTCCTTTTCCTAGCATCAGATGAGTCATCATTTATAACCGGTGAAGGCCTCGTAATAGACGGTGGGTGGATGGCGCAGTAATCGCGTATCTAACCTAAACTCGAAATTAGAGGTAGGAAAGAATATGGCTGAACAAAAGCTTCCGATCGTCTACACAATTCGTGGCTGTGACGCCTGCGTTAAATTACTCGATAAGTGGAATGGCGACGGCATTGAATTTGAGGAACGTCGGGCAGATCTTAGTCAAGAGATCCTAGACGAAGCGAGAACATTCGGGGATGTAGTACCGATAGTTGTGTACCCTGATGGCAAAATAGAAGAGGGATTCGAAGGTGGGATAGGCTGTCATATAGGTTAATAAGCCAGCTTAAAGTATTAGATTCCATAAATAAGCAGCTTCCACGCGGCCCAGTTTTCAATTAAACAAACAGTCTAGGAGAAATAGTCCTTACAGTTGTCTGAAAATACGACAGACGACCCAGAGAACTGAAACTGCCTCCACATCTCGTACATAATGATAGCTGCAGCATTGGAAAGATTGATACTGCGGTTCGCAGGCATCATAGGTATCCGAATGCGATTCTCGGGCGCGACCTTGTCAATTACATCTTGAGATAAACCTACGCTCTCTGATCCAAAAATAATTGTGTCTCCCACCAGATATTTTGGAGCGGTATATAAAGTCGTTGCTCCGGTAGTTGCGGCATACACCGTATCGATTGAAACGGTCTCAAGGTAAGCTTCTACTGACTGATGTATCGTTACATCAGAAATGTCACTGTAATCTAGAGCAGCCCTACGTAAACGAGGGTTATTCAATTGAAACCCGAGTGGCTCAACAAGATGCAATCTGGCTCCTGCATTAGCACACAAGCGAATCAGGTTGCCTGTGTTATGGGGTATCTCTGGAGTTACCAAAACAACGTTCATAACCGGATCAGAACTCAAGTTTTACCCCTGGAATTGAGTTAACAATGTAATAAAGCGGAATCGGCGGGTTTATTTCCCTTTGCCCCTAATAGCTTCCACCTTCTTCCTAGCATCTTCGGCTGATATATCACCACTCGCTACCATCATGCGAAGCCTTCTACCTATATCATCCGCTGAATATTTACCCCGTTTGCCAAAAACCTTAGACTTGCCATAACCCTTACCGCTCGTGTAA
>QGNO01000005.1 GCA_003228195.2 Chloroflexota bacterium
CATATTCAACGAAGGCTGGGAGCGCTTTGGGTGAATTTGGAACGCTAGGTAACGTCTTGTCAGCCGAATGAGCGCATGCCGTAAACTAAACGGAAATGTATTCTGGCCTTTGCATGCAGGGGTCAATGACTCGAGTCCATTATCGCCCACCACCCTTTATAAGCACGAAAAAACCCCATAATAGATAATCGGGGATCTGTATCTTTAGGCGTTTAAAACAACACATGCTTCTAGAAAAAACAGGGAGCACACTATCAAGTGTGCTCCCTGTTTTTTCTTGTCCTAAGTATTTGTTAGTTTACTTATTTGCTACGATCAACGGCGCAGAAGTCTTAGTGTTAGATACAGTGCCTAGTACATCTACAGAGTAGACTCCAGCCTTGACCTTTCCACCAGCGGACCAGGTTGAATTAAAAGCACCTGCTAAGTCAACGAAATTATCCAGCGCTTTGCTCTTACTAGTAACTGGTACATATGACCCGGTATTCGAGAAGAGCTGTACTTCAATAACGTCACCAGGCTGGAAACCAGACCCGTATACGTCGAACGTCAATATGACGTCAGGGCTAATAACTACCGGTTGCACACTCGCTGAATTCCCTTCGCCCACCAAAATCACATTCAAGGGTAGAGTGTCACCAGTCGGACCTTGGTCACCTTGAGACCCTTGAGATCCCTGAGGACCTTGAGGCCCACTAGATCCCAAAGAACCTTTAGCTCCCTTCGAGCCTACTGCCCCAGGAGGCCCTTGAAAACCTTGAGAGCCTGCTACTCCATCTGCGCCATCCGATCCTGCGAGACCCGCAGTGCCAGGCGTCGCACAACCTGCAGCGACAATCAAAATCAGACTAGATATAACTATCAGAGTTAGAAAGGTGCCTTTGTTAACAAGACGCACTTGCGACCTCCTCATACGGCTTGCCTATTAGCGGCATACACATGAGTGATTAAATTTCGGCTACTGTTACCGCACAGAGAGGCAATAATCAGCTTTGGCAGCCTGCTCAATCATAGGCATACGCACTGAGTATGTCAAGACCTAGAATACCAACTTGTACTCGGAGCTTTCCATTGTTATATTGAAGTCCTTGCCCCTGTAGCTCAGCGGATAGAGCACTGGCCTCCGAAGCCAGTTGCGGCGGTTCGAGTCCGCCCAGGGGTACCACCCATTAAATGGTGCCTTGTTTCCTTAGGGTTACAACCTCATCAGAAGAGTATCCCAATTCTCCATAAACCTCGTGGTTGTGCTGACCATGTGTAGGCGCAACGCCACGCACAGACCAAGGGGCTTTGGGAAGTCTAAATACTTCACCGGGAATTTTCGTTGAACCTATAACAGGGTGTTCTACCTCAGTGAAATATGCTCTCTCATCCAGCTGTGGACAATTCACTAGATCTTCTGAGGTTTGCACTATGGCGGCGACCCATCCGTCACCCATAGCCTTATTGAAATATTCGAATTTAGGCATTTCTTCCAATATGGGCATCAAAATGGTGTCGAGTTCCTCTAGGTGTTGCTGCCGATCGGCTTCTGAAGCAAACCTCGGATCATCAATTTCCGGCCGATCGAGTAAAGTGACATAATCTTTATAGTTACCCCGTTGGCGACCCCATTGAAACGTTGGACCCATGTAGCCATCTTTCGCCGGAACTATACCCTCAAACTTCACCCCTTTGGTAGATCCGCTTTCGTTCTTAGGCGCTCTACGCTCAATAAAGCCATTGTAAATATATCTGACAGGAGAGGTGTAATGGTGTGCGGCAGCTGATTCAGCGGTGGACAGATCAATATACTGACCCTGGCCACTTCGCTGAGCAGTGAATAACCCTGCCGAAGCCGCATAAGCTGCAATTATTCCCGCCATCCATAGGGTTTGTGGATGTCCATGTTTTAGTGGTTCTCTATGATATGCACCACTTGAGTACATAATGCCACTCATGGCCTGGTACAACAGATCGTTTCCTTGAAAATCTCTATATGGGCCATTCTCACCAAACGGCGATATCTTGGTCACAACAATTTTAGGATTAATCTGCTCAATTTCGCCATAGCTCAAACCTAGGCTGTCTAAATAACCGGGACCGAAACTCTCTATTAGACCATCGGAGGACTTTATCAAATCTTTGAATATTTGCCGGCCTTCGGCAGTTTCCAAGTTCAACGTGATGCCTTTCTTGTTACTATTGAGATAGAAATAGGTCAGACTCTTTTCGGGATGAGGATCGTCATGATGAAAAGGCCCAAGCCTCCGTGCAGGGTCTCCAAGTTGAGGGGATTCTATTTTTATGACTTCCGATCCATAGTCACCGAACATTCTTGCCGCAAACGGGCCAGATATGCCAGTACTGATATCCAAAATTTTGAATTGCCCTAATCCGGTCTTAGTCATATCCCCAACTTCTGTCGATAATCAGGGTCAATGGTAGACCCAACGCCCTGTTCGATCTGCCTAGTAAGATTCGTGGGCTTAGCGCTTCCTGGATTTATCGGGTCCTTGCCAATGACATTCGTTTCGTACATCTTAGCGATTTCCCCTTGATCAATCCCAAGAAGGTCTCCAAAAACGTATTCGTTATGTTCTCCCAACATAGGAGCGGGGCGTCGTATATACGCCGGGGTTTTTGACATCTTCCAAGGTCGACCAAAGTATAGCCGAGTGCCTATATCTGTCTCGGGCTGATGAGTAACCCTTTCAAAGAACTCACGCTCCTTAATATGAGGGTCGAGAGCGAAATCTCTTCCGTCCATCACTGCCATTGCTGGAACCCCGGCCTTTTGTAGCTGGTAAGCCAAATCTGCTTGGTCTTTATCCTTTGTCCAATCACCAATTAATTGATCGAGTTCATCCTGGTTATGCCAGCGAAGAATAGGGTCGGCAAATTTCTCCTCCTGAGCCCAGCCTGGGGATCCCATTTGATCCACCAGAGCCTCCCACTGATCATCATTTTCAGTAGTGATAGCTATCCACCTGTCATCGCCCTTGCACTGGTAAACACCATGGGGTGACAAATATTTATGCCTGTTTCCCATCGAACTTCCGCTACGTCCATTGGAGATGTAGTCCATTACTGCATCGCCCAAAGTGGAAACACCTATCTGATACATAGCAAAATCGACCCATTGGCCTTCACCAGTCGTGTCCCTGTGATGAAGAGCGGCCAAAACAGCAAATACCGCCATCCAACCAACATGTTGATCAAAAAACGAAATGCCAACTCTACGTGGACCCTCACCCTCATACCCTGCAAATTGACTTAGCCCACAGGTTAATTCAAACATCCTTCCTATGCCCGCATATGACCGCCAAGGACCTGTGTAACCGAATCCGGTATTGGAAAGATATATGAGGTCCGGCTTTACTGCACGAAGAGCGTCATATCCGAGGCCTAAACGATCCATGGTCCCTGATCTATTGTTTTCTATAATAACGTCTGAAACCCTGACTATATCCTTGAATGCATTTACTGCATCGTCTTCTTTAAGATTTAGAGTTACGCCTACTTTTCCCCTTTGCAGGGTATTAAAACTACCATCCCGATCCCAATGCCTCTCGCCTGGGTCATTCTCCGGGAAAACCCCACCCTCGCCCCTGAACAGTGTGTGGCTATCAACTTTAATTACTTCTGCCCCCATATCAGCCATAATATGAAGGGCTGTTGGCATAGCTACCATCGTGGTCGAATCTATTACCCTTATTCCCTCGAGTGCACCACTCATGTCTCACCCCTTTTTAAGGACACTGAAAGCCTTATTTACTTATTGCGGCACAATAGCTAACAAAACTCGTTCTTAAACGACGCTAAGCGCCTTCTAATACCAGTCTCTGTAGAAAGTCTCGTATGGTACGAAATTCGTTTTTGAAGGATGTGGAATCGGAAGCTCGACAGGCCCAGCTTCCTTTGAAGGTAGATAAACAGTCCCGGTACCTATGACCTGTGCTTCGCCAACTTGGTTAACGCCCTGATATTTTATACCTACAGCATAGTACTCTCTGTCACCTGGGCTACCACCATTGCTAGAGTCACCTTTTTGAATCTCTTTAAACTTCTTCGTAACCTCACCGGTATAGATAGTGACGTCGCCATAATAAACCGGCTTGCGAAGAGCTATCTGGAGCCTTCTTATAAATCCGTTATCACCCATCCAATTAGTGAACAACTGCTCACACATCTGGGTTCTCTGAACACCAAAATCAAACGGCCCAGGCTGGCCGCGGTAAATTGCGAGTAGGGCATCTTCATGTTCCGCTCCCGCGCCTTTCCATCTTGTTATCGGATTTTCCCACGCGCTGTTATTTAACCTTTGCCGTCTATAAGCAGGCTCAAATGCTAATTCGTCGCCTGGTGCCAATTGATCAGATACGGTAGCGTAAGAGACTGAGTGATAGGAAACCTGATCCAACAGTGTCCAAGGGGGTAGAACCACAGGCCCAAGCTTTTCGCCTACTTCAACGTCTTCCCAATACCGGGCATCGGCCCCACGCCTCTCAAGTCCCTGAATCTGATCGAGTATGTCTCCGATTTGCTCAGAATTGTAGCTTGATGTCTTTCTCTCATAAAGCATATTCTGACCCAGCTTTGATGAGTCCATAGCCCTGGAGTTGCCCATTTCTCTCATAGGGACGTATATCTGGGTCCCATAACACTTGCCCACAAGATCTCCGTGATAGTCCCAATACTGGTTCTCGGATATCATAAAAGCCAGATTGCCTCGAGACCCAGGTTTTTCAAATATCTCTTTAGTGACTTTGGAAGCACGGAATTTCGAGCCCACCTTAACTCCGTCATAAAATTCCCAGGCCGCTCCTGATATAAAGTTAGCCAAAGGATACCCGCCAGGTCTTACGGCACCATGAGGAGAAGGATACTTTACCAACGCCAATATTGGCCCAGGTGCCACTTGGCTCCTGTAGATAGTGCCCTTGCCATGATCAGGATCGGTGAATAAAGGATTGTCGTCGCCGATGGTCAAAGCATACTTCGCCACCAGATCAGGTGTGAATCTCTGCGAATATTCGTAAGGAGGACCAGCCTGATCAAACGGGGAGGGCGACCATGGTGGCCGATTCTCTCCCGACTCCTTCTCAAGCTCTTCCCTCGACTTTTCGAGAAATTCAGCTACAGCGTCTTCAAAGCTCTGTTCTTGCGTTGTCATACCCAAGCCCCCCAACCTTCGAAGTTATGTTATAAGGCTAATCGCATACGTAAACGACTAGTGTGGGATTGGCAAGGCGACAGTGTGACCAGGGTTCGGCAAATAGGCGGTCGCTGTACCCTCAGCTATCGTCGTTCCTAGCTGATTAATACCCGTAATGGCAATATCCACTGCAAAGTACGACTCTGAGTCAACCTCTTCGATACGCTTGCCAGTCACCTTGCCATTAAGCCACATCGTGTCACCATATACCCAATGCTCAGGGACGCATATGTCTAAAGACCGCAAGAACGCGTCATCACCCATCCAATGCGTGACGACCTGCCCGGCTAAACAAACCCTCTGGATACCCCGGCTTGGTGGAGACTTGAATCCCATCTCTTCACAAGCAAGTATGTCCTCAAAGCTCTGGTCAGCATCCCAGTAAGGCCAGTTAGTAGTCGGGTTAGTAACCACTCTACCCGGGTATTTATCTTTTAGGTCATTGTAAACCAATGCTCCTAGGGAAAGTGATTTGGCTTCGGCTACTACCCACGCCATCATGTCTGATAGCGTCAGAGGACCCTTAACTAATTGCGGGAGGTCTTCTCCGACTTCCACATCGTCATAATATCGTAGCAACTTGCCTCGGGGTTCTGGTTCAGCCTCTATGTCATTTTCAATCTTATGAATCTCTTCGTCTGAGTAGCGATAGATATCTCTGGACTCGATCATATCCTTGCCGCGCTCGTAGGCGAGCATTGAGTTTACGCCCTTGCCAGTTCCGATGAGTCCGCCATAAGAGTTTCGATATTCAACAGAAGATTCCACATCTGCAGATTCGTAACCCCATCTTTTGCCCGCTTCTTTAACGTCGGTTACCTTGATTGTGCTTTCGAGCCTGTCACCAACTCGAATTATGTCCGTCCATTCAAAAGAACCACGTGTCAGAAAGGGAGACACGCCGTACTGTTTATTGACGTACGGACCTCCTGAATTCGGCGTCCTGACAGCAGCAACAAACGTGGGAGGAGCAATCATGCTGTTGTATTTTGTCGCAACTCCTCCGCCTGGATCTTTGTACAGAGTATTAGGATCACCTAGAGCAGCACAGAACCTTCGAATTGTAAGCCAATCAGCAAGATCCGTACCTGCAGGAACGTCATCCACTTCTTTGCCAACAAGTGCCTTGGCGTCTTTAACAAAACCATTCAAATCACTAGCCATACTGCCTCCTTAAAGCTGAGCTATTACTCAGTTCCAATAGACTATCGAGTAATTAACCTAAAGCGTAGACTAGGGTATATCTCAGAAACGGTATTTCGTCAATACTATTTCGACTTTACTTAAGCAAATCGCCAAAATGAAAGTACGGACCGAATCATTACCCTAGTCGCTCAGGATAAACTGTATTGGATACCCAATTCCCCAGAGATATTTCTCAACCAATCTATGACTTCCTGGTGGAGAGGTATACCTTTCACTTTTCGGACCTCTTCTACTTCAAACTCAGGCAAACCTGGATATAGAACCCTTTCGTGGCCTGGAGCAGGAGGGGTGTTCCTGAGTGTTCGCAAAAATTCGTCCATCATGTCTTTAAATTGTTCGACCGGTGCAAACGCATCCACTTTGTATGCCGCTACCATATGCGAGTAGTTACGCACTCCACCTGCAGCGGCTATCATTCCTGAGTTATTCCCAGACAGTAAACCACAAAGTATATCTACCATGGCTCCAAGGCCATATCCCTTATGGGAGCCCAGTTCTCTGGTCCCACCCAATGGAAGGCCATGATAAGTTTCAGGAAGCGGGGCAGGGGACATTATTGGAGTACCGTCTTTATCGGCAATCCATCCTGCTTCAACATCTATTCCCAGTCTCTTAGCCAGATCAAACTTGTTTGAGGCAACAGCACTAGTAGCCATGTCCAAAACGAACGGTGGCTCATGTCTCGCCGGAGCAGCAAAAGCTATTGGATTGGTCCCTAATCTAGGTTCACTGCCAAACGTTGGCAGCACAGTAGCTCTGGTACTAGACATGCAGACCCCAATCATATCGTGATCTAAGGCCATCATTGAATGATAAGAAGCCATTCCTAAGTGTTTTCCATTGTGGATAGTAACCATTCCTAACCCAGTTTTGTTTGCCTTATCAATGGCAATTTCCATAGCCTTTGGCGTTGTAATCAATCCCAAGCCTGCATCAGAATCAACGTTAGCAGTGGCTGGAGTTTCACGTATAATTCTAAAGTTGGGCTTTGGATTAATACCTCCTTGGTTATACTCATCGACATAAACTCGCAACTGATTAGACACCCCATGGCTATCTATTCCTCGCAAATCAGCTGACACTAGTACATCGGCTCCTATCTTCGCTTGATCAAAGGGAACCTGTAATTTCTGGAATATCTCAGTTACTAGCTCCCTCAAATCTTCATGTTGGACAACAACCATGTCCTCTTCCGGAATGGTAAAACTTTTAAGCATCACGCCCTCCTACATATAACTCCTTAATAATAATCCTATTCAGCGTATCTTCAAAGTGTTGCAGGAGAATGGCTTAGGAAATAGACTATGAAAGCTCAGACAATTAGGAGGCAGAAATGGCCAATGAACGAGACCTCGCCTTTACATCCGCATGGAAGTTACGCGAGCTGATTCAGAAGAAAGAAGTCTCTTCTGTCGAACTTACCAAGCTATACCTAAAAAGAATCGAAAATTTGGACTCTCAATTGAATGCTTACCTGACGGTCACAGCCGACCAGGCACTAAAGGATGCTGAAGCCGCGGACGCAGCCATACATGGCGGAACAGCAACAGGAACGCTAACAGGCATACCTATCTCAATAAAAGATTTGAACCTCACTAAGGGAGTTCGCACTACAAGAGGGTCACTGCTGTACAAGGATTTCATACCTCATGCAGATGAGCCAGTAGTTAGGAAGATAAAAGAGTCCGGAGCAATAATATTAGGAAAAACCAACACTCCGGAGTTCGGCGCTTACGCAACTACCGAAAATCGACTTGGCGATCCCTGTGTTAATCCTTGGAACACAACTTGTACGGCCGGGGGGTCTAGCGGTGGCGCAGCGGCTGGGCTTGCAGCAGGGCTACATCCATTAGCTCAAGGCAGTGACGGGGGCGGCTCCATTCGCATTCCAGCAAGTATATGTGGGGTATTTGGCATTAAACCAACTCAAGGAAGAGTATCCCGGCCGTATAAGGGGCCTGGAGGATGGGGGCAATTCTCACAAAATGGCCCGATGTCTCGAACTGTCAGAGACACAGCAATATTGCTACAGGTTATGGCGGGGCCAGACCCGGAAGACGCAATAGCTCTTCAGGAGCAACCACCAGACTTCTCAGCCCAACTTGGGGAAGGAGTTAAAGGGATGCGCATTGGTTGGAGCCCAAACATGGGTTCGACACCAGTAGATCCCGAAGTCCGGGACATCACAGAGAAAGCCGTCCGTGTGTTCGAAGAACTTGGGGCCACGGTTGAAGAAGCTCCTGTTTCAATTAATCACGAAGTTATTACAAATATTTTTATGACAATTTGGCTATCTGACTACTGCACGACACATGGCGAAACTATGAAAACGAAGGGCGATCAGTTCACTGACACTGTCAGAGGGATGCTTGAAGAAGCACTAACCTGGCCGGCGTCGAAACTCGCCTCCGCCTTACATGGGTTGGAATGGCACAGATATGACATGGACCAAATCATAAAACAATACGACCTATTGATTACACCAACTTTAGCAACTTCGGCATTTAAAACGGGGGAGAGGCCAACTCTGATAGATGGTCAAAAAGTTGATCCGTTCTGGGGATTCACTCCTTTTACGTATCCTATTAACATGAGCGGGCACACCGCATCCAGTGTGCCTTGTGGATTTAACAGCGAAGGCTTGCCGGTTGGGCTACACTTGATAGGCAATAAAGGGAAAGAGGCAACTGTGTTGCAAGCGTCATATGCGTTTGAAGAAGCACGGCCTTGGGCCCATCTTTTACCTCCTGTATCATGAGGTGTTAATTGGAAGATATGATCTCCATGTCCGACATGGGCTTAATCTTTGACATCACTGATGTGCACGGCATAGATCGAGAACATATCCGTGTTGATTTATCAAAAGAGGACCCTGGTTTGATAACTAGAAATGAATCTGGTCTATTCGAAATTGTTGTTCCTTTGACAACTTCCTTGGAGGATTGGCTACCCACCCTGGACAGTGCCCTAGCAAAAATAATCGGGGAATGACCCAATATCGGCACAGCCATGTGTCGCGAACTGCCCAAGGTTATCACTCAGTTATTCGAATAGTTTGTCCAGAACTTGAAGAATCTCGCACTGCATCAAGAATCTGTTGACACTTATAACCGTCATAGAAATTCGGCGCTGGTGAAGTGCCATCCGAAATACCCTGCAGAAATTGCCGAACTAAGAGTCTGAACGGCATAAGCCTGTCGTCTCTATCGTCAACAAAAGGGCTAAGACGTTCTGGCACGTCAATTGTATTTAAGGTTTCATCCCCGGGTTTTGCCCCTAGGAGACCACCTTGAGGAGGAGGATTAAATCCAATCCCTGCGTGAGGTGTTACCAATGTGCCATCTCTGCCGTAGATTTCCACCTTTGCACCTTGACCAAATGGAGCAGCATTTGTGCCTAGCATGGTGGCCCAACCGCCATTCATAAATTGAAGATTAAATTGAAACGTATCCTCCGCAGTGGCATGAATTATATTGTCCTGATCCTCTTTTATCCTTTCAGGAAAATGTGTAAATGTTTGCCCAGAAACAGTTGTCACCTCCCCGAACCAATGCCGAAGACAGTCAATGTAATGAGATCCTAAGGCGCCCAGGAAACCACTGCCTTGCTCTAATTCATCACGATAAGAACTGGTCCTTGCCTGAAATCCACCTCGTGGCCCATTAGCTAAATTCATAACTACCGTATGTAACTGGCCTATGTAACCCTCATCTATTAACTCTTTGACCTGCATGCGCGATGCTGCGAAACGAAATTCATGACAGATCATTGTTGTGAGTCCTGAGGCATCACTCGCCTGCCACATTTCACGAGCCTGCAATCTGTTTAAGGCGAAAGGTTTCTCGCATAAGACATGTTTGCCAGCATTTAAAGCGGCTAACGTCATCTCATAATGTAGAGCAGGTGGAGTAACGATACTAACAGCATCCAAATCAGACATTTCAAGCATACGTCTATAATCTGAAAAAATATGCGGGATCTTAAATGTTTTTGCAGCAGCCTGGGCTCGGTCTTCATTACGAGCACAAACAGCGACAACCTCCAAACCCTCAGATTGAAACGCTGGTATGTGAACAACGCTTCCGAAGCCGACTCCTATGACACCTATCCGAACACTCATTCTCTTCCCTCCCATCCTTCCTCTTCTTACGCTGTCTCCTGATAGCTTAATATCCTGATAATAATTACGGATATCAGCCTTGAGCTCGGGCTTCTTTAAGGGTATTTAAAGCCGTAGACGCTCCATTAGTCACCATCACAATATCACTGCCTATTTGACTTAATTTAAAGCCTTGTTTAAATAGCTTCGCCGCCTCCAATGGACCCACGCCATGATGACACGGCACTAATCCAGTCGCATTGGCAACATCTAGTACGCGCTGACAGGCGGCAATATGTTTAGAGTCATTAAACGCATCGGGTCCAGGAACTAAATCCAAGGAGAGCGCAAGATCGGACGGCCCAATATAAAACCCATCAATACCTGGCGCCTTTGCTATTTCTTCAAGATTTTCAATAGCTTGAGTGGTTTCAATCATAACCAAAACGACAATCTCTTCGTTGGCGTGTTGCAAATAATCAGCGCCAGCGTAAAATTTGGCCCTGTTCGCACCAAAACTCCTATCTCCCAAAGGATGATAACGTGCTGCTCGCCCTGCTGCTACCGCATCTTCATACGTATTTACCATAGGGACTATAACTCCATAAGCACCTGCATCCAAAACGAACTGAATTACTTGGGGATCATTCCATGGCAACCGAACTATGGGTACCGTATCTGTGGTAGAAATGGCTTGCAGACATGCAACTGCTTTATCCGTAGTTACACTCATACCATGCTGCATATCTATAATGACTGCATCGTATCCAGCATGAGCCATAGCTTCTGCTAAATAGGTGTTTCCAGTTGAAATCCACCCTGCTGCTGCGGGTTTACCTTCTCGCCACATCGCTTTGATTTTATTCGGCCTCATTGGTGAAACTCCTTACGAATTATTTTCAGGAAGCAACTCCTGGCGAGATTCAGCCTGCCCTTCAATCTCTGGCCAATTGTACACCATGGGTATGTAATCTACGTTGCTCCAAATTTCAGATTGATCTGCATAGTGTACGCTTCCAGGATGACCAGAAGAACCCAAAGGAACTATCCATCTAGAATTAGCCCACTCGCTTAGATCAAATATGTACCTGGCAACTGACATGCCCATAACGGTAAATGGCTCCGCCATAGCGTAAGAAGCAGCATGTGGAGTGTCTGCGTCGCCACCCATAGGCACAGAAGGGGGGTTCAATTGTTCTGAAATATCCGGAAATACAGCGGACAATGGATGGACAGGGCGGGTCCGGTGGACATTAGACCACTCCCAATTAGCAGTATCAGGGCCTAGTCTTTTTCTCAGACTCCCTACGGTATCTGAAAAGGCGATGTTCATTTGAGAAGTCCAATCGGAACCTTCCGGCAAAAGCCTGCGGTCATCCGCTTCAATCATAGTGTGAAATCTACTCTTTAGTCTTCCAATATGGGCTGGACCGCCCCTACCCAGAGACCCAAAGGCCTCATCAGACAAGCTTCCCAGGTAAGGGGTCAAAACGAGTTTTACTAAATTATCTCTAAAAGAATTGTAAATCGTTGCAGCAACACTTTCTTTAGAAACAAGTCCGTCCCAATTCATCAAAATACTCTTTGCCTTCTCGGCTAATTTATCTGAGGTGGTTATGTTAGATGCCAGCTGCGCGAAGCTTGATCCAGGAATTGAAACTCTTTCGTTATGAATAGCAGCCATATCTGAAACAGTCGCCTTTTCAATCGCCATCAACCTTTCTTGTATGCGATTTGCCCTAAAGCCAGGTGCAAATTCCAAAGCTACGTAATGAGGGTATGAATCATCAATGACTTTATTATTGGCAGTTACTATATAACCTTGCTTCGGCTCATGTAGGTTTGGCATTTCTTCAAATGGAACCACTCCTAACCACTCATGTTCACCTGTCCAACCCGGTACTGGCAGCCAAGCGTTGGATTTCGATCTCACAGGCAACTTACCCCTAGTGCGATATCCGAATGCACCTTTAACATCTGCAAAAAGGAAATTGTTACAAGGGTCCACCCACTCGCGTATAGCCTCCTCCATTTCCTTGGTGTTACGTGAGCGTAACATCTCCAATAAAACACCTGCAGCCTTGTTCGGTTCCGAAGTCGCACTATACATAAGGGTAATCCCTTCACCTTTTCTAGGATTCCCACTAACGACTGGTCCATGCCTGGTAGAAATCACATCAATATGTAGCGACTTGGCTCCTTTGACGGCGATCTGTTCATGTTCGACAAGGGCTTCTAGCCATTCTCCTTTAAATTCATATAGGAGTTCTTTGTCTCCACAAAATTTCTCAACAAAGAGATCTTGATAGTCGGCGCCAGTATGAGTAACACACCAAGCTACATGCTCATTGTGACCAAAATGTGGAAATCCGGGCACTCCAGGGAATGAAAGACCTATAGCGTCAAAATTCCCAGAAGAGACATGATTTTGATAGTACACATTCGGGGTATCCAGGCCTCTGTGAGGATCTCCTGCCAATAGTGGCTTACCAGACGCCGTCCTATCTCCACCCAGTACCCAGCTGTTGCTCCCAGAATCACTTTCTTTCAACCAATATGCATTATCCGCAGCCTTAGAAAGCTCTTCCAGAGCTCCGTTTCCATTGCCTGAATAAATCCCGCCAGGTGGAATCATCAGAAGTTGGCCGTCTTCATACCCAGGTAGAAGTGCAGAAGCTTTTTCCGGGCCCAATAATTGTAGAAGCTTAGCCCGCCACACCTTAGATTCAAACGTTCCCATAAAAATATGGCGTACTTTCAGGATCGCCAAAGAATCCCACGGCTCCCATCTTTCTGGATAGGCTTCTACTATGGAGTACTCGATAGGCAGGGTTTGGGTAGTTTCTATAAAAGCATTCACTCCGGCAGAGTAGGCATTTAGCATGTCCAACGTAGGCTGATTCAAAATCTCATAATCTGAATAGGCACTTTGCCTAAGTCTGAACCGTCGCATCATCACGTCTTGCTCTATGCCTGACTCACCAACAAACTCTGCCCACCTGCCGTATGCTCTACGCCGGTCCAAATCCATGTGCCACATGCGATCCTGAGCAGCAGCGAAGCCTTGGCCGAAAAACGAGTCCCAATTACTTAATGCCTTTATATGTGGAATACCGAATTTATCCCGGATTATCTCGATTTTAGAGTTTAACCCTTTCAAAATCAGTCGAGTTGAAGTATCGGGAAGCGCTTGGATTAAGTCCGATCTCTTGAGCGATTTCATCTTGTCACTGTTCCTCCTCAAGTCCGATTATTTTATCAGGCACTTAATGTGCCCACTCATTGACCAAATGACGAGGAAACCCTAGGATATTCACTAGCGGGGTGTAGCTCAGCTTGGCAGAGCGCTGCGTTTGGGACGCAGAGGCCCCCGGTTCGAGTCCGGGCACCCCGACCACAAATCGCATTGCAAACTTACCTGTCTACCTTAGCCTCAGCCCGTCGCTTGCGGTGCCCTCTAAAACCATGAGCGAACACTAATAAAGCTAGCACGACTACTCCCAAAGGGAGGATGCTCGAAAATCCCATGAACGGAGCTCTTACCAAAATAAATCCGTAAGCGGCTATACCGCCCCAAATGGAGGCATGACGACCTGCCTTACTGGCTATAGCCGCCACAGTGAAACCAGTAAACGTTGCTATAAGTCCATAAATTGGCAGAATCACTATAGTCATGCCGACTAACGGGGAAAGACCATCACCACCTCGAAACTTGGTAAATATCGATCTCCAATGCCCTAGCACAGTAGCAAATGCAGGAATAAGTATGAATCCGTCACTGACTCCAATGCGATAGGCGACAGTTATAGATAGACCGCCTTTCAACACATCCCCCCAAAAAACTATGCCACCCTCCATATAGCCAACGTTACGCAAAACGTTGGCAGCACCAGGGAGACCCGTACCACTCGCGAATATATCGACTCCTCGCAGCCTGCTAACTACGGCTGCAAGAGGTAGAGCTCCTATCAGGTACGAGACACTAAACGCAATCAGTATAGAAATTATTGTAGCCTCAGGGAACATAATAGATTAAGAAATATAAACTTCCCTGACCCTAAGTATATTATACTTTGCCACAGAAATTCTCGAAATCTAAGCCAATTTAACTACTTTTTAGCATCTGCCTGAGAACGTACTGCAATACGCCCCCGTGCTCCAAGTATTCAACCTCGATCGGTGTGTCAATCCTGACTTTGGTCTGAAAGTGAGTTTCTCCACCGTCTTGATTAGTAGCGATTACGTCAACAATCTTCCCCGGAGCTAGGCCATCAGCTATACCGGAAATCTGGTACGTTTCAAATCCGTCCAGACTTATTGATTCGCGGTTTTCGCCCTCAAGGAATTGAAGAGGAAGTACGCCCATACCTATCAAGTTGCTACGATGTATCCGTTCATAACTTTCAGCGATTACCGCCTTCACACCCATCAAGAATGGTCCTTTTGCAGCCCAATCCCTCGAGCTACCCGATCCATACTCCTTGCCAGCGAAGATGACTAGTGGAACCCCTTCGTCAATATATCTGGCCGAAGCATCAAAGATACTCATCTGCTCCATATCAGGCAAATGAACTGTCAAACCACCTTCGGTGTCCGGCACCATCAAATTGCGTAGCCTCACGTTTGCGAAGGTACCTCTCATCAATACTTCATGATTTCCTCTACGAGCTCCATAAGTATTAAAGTCTCTCTGAGTTACGTTCTTATCAGTCAGAAATCGCCCCGCGGGGCTCTGTAGTGCAATTGACCCTGCTGGAGATATGTGATCTGTGGTGATCGAATCCCCCAAAACCGCGAGTACCTTGGCGTTCGTTATATCCTTCAACGGTTCCGGATCAGCAGGCAATTCATGGAATATTGGAAGTTCCTTAATATAACTAGACTCCTTATCCCACTGATACAATTCCCCCTCGGGTACTGGCAGATTGACCCACTGCTCTTCTCCCTTCATTGCCTTACTGTATTGTTCCCTGTACATTTCAGGATTTAAACAATCGTTAATTGTTCTCCTGATCTCATCTTGTGAAGGCCATATATCTTTAAGATAAACATTCTCTCCGCTAGGAGCCTGCCCGATGGGCTCTGTACTGAGATCTATATCAACCGTACCTGCAATTGCGTAGGCCACTACCAACAAGGGTGATGCCAAAAAACTGGCTTTAACCTGCGGGTGGACCCTAGCCTCAAAGTTTCTATTGCCACTGAGAACGGCTGCTGAAACTATATCGTGCTCTTCGATAGCATCAGCCACCGGTTCAGGTAATGGTCCGCTATTACCAATGCACGTAGTACATCCGTATCCAACCGTATAGAATCCTAGCTTTTCCAAATGCTCGGTCAATCCCGCACTATCAAGATATTCGGTAACCACCTTTGAGCCAGGAGCCATACTTGTTTTGACCCAAGGTTGACTATTTAATCCCAGTTCAGTCGCCTTTTTAGCCAATAACCCAGCTCCAACCATGACCGAAGGATTAGAGGTGTTCGTACAGCTAGTTATTGCAGAAATTACAACAACTCCATGCCCAAGGTTTACTTGTTCACCATTGTCTAACTCAACTCCGTATCCTGTAATACCATTATTGCCATTAGCCACAGTTTCAGTTTTCGGATTGGCCTTATCGTAAATGTCCTCTAGATTTACTCGGAATGACTTCTTCATATCCCTTAAAGCCACTCTGTCTTGAGGTCTTCTTGGGCCCGCCAAACTAGACTCCACTTCCGCTAAATCAAGACCGATAAAGTCTGTGAATTCGGGGGAAGGCGTATCATCAGTCCTAAACATTCCCTGTGCTTCATAATAACTTTTAACCAGTTCCACTTTATCGGGATCACGCCCCGTTCCAACAAGATACGCAATTGTCTCACTGTCCACTGGAAATATAGCAGCCGTTGCGCCGTATTCAGGCGCCATATTGGAAATAGTCGCCCTATCTGGAAGGGCAAGGCTTGACAATCCCTTCCCGTAAAATTCCACAATCTTAGCCACCACACCTTTCTTTCTGAGCATCTCAGTGACGGTAAGTACTAGATCCGTGGCGGTAACACCCTCGCTTAGCTCACCAGTCAATTCAAACCCGACAACCTCAGGAAGAAGCATATAGTATGGTTGGCCAACCATAACAGCCTCTGCCTCGATTCCGCCTACTCCCCAACCGAGTACTCCTAAAGCATTTACCATAGTGGTATGTGAATCAGTCCCAACCAGCGTGTCCGGAAACGCAACAACGCCATCAGGTAGCTCCTTAGTAGAAACAACGTCTGCCAAGTACTCCAAGTTTACCTGGTGAACAATTCCCATTCCAGGAGGCAAAACTCGAGTGTTTTCAAATGCCTGTTGTGCCCACCTTAGTAGAGCATATCTTTCCTGGTTTCTCTCAAATTCCCGTTGAAGATTCAAGGCCATCGCCTGGGCGTTACCGAAGAAATCAACTTGAACCGAATGATCTATAACCAGGTCCACAGGCACCAAAGGATTTATCCGGCTGGGGTCGCCCCCCATCCGCTTGACAGCCGATCGCATGCTTGCCAAGTCTACAAATACTGGTACTCCTGTGAAGTCTTGCAAAAGCACACGGGCCGGCATAAAAGGGATCTCTTTGTCGGGAATGTAGTCAGGTCTCCATTTTGAGACCGTTTCGACGTCCTCTTGGGTTATAATTTTGCCATCCACATTTCGCAATATATTTTCAAGAATAATTCGAATGGATATAGGCATCTTTTCCAGAGCAAGGTCATATTTTTCCCGCAAAGGCTCCAAGCTATAATATGACAAATCACCCAACTGGGTACTTAACATAGTGAGATAATTGTTCACCATAATACTCCCTCCAGAAGAAACCTGGCCTTATCGTAAAGCTTGTGTAACCCACCTGCAACCCGTACTGTAATACGGTGGCGCAAAACAGTATCTTAGATACAACCGATTCAAACCGAACCGAAAAGAACAACGAGTCTAAGTATGGATGGGCTATTGTTGCCGTAATATTCGCATCGATGGGTGTCGCGATCGGAACCGGCCAATATGCATTTGGCGTTTTCGTAGAGCCCTTAGAGGCACACTACGGTTGGTCTCGGATTCAAATTAACACATCCCTGTCATTTTTCGCTATAGGCAGCCTTAGTGCACCATTGGTAGGCAGACTAATGGATAAAATAGGCACCAAGCCTGTAATGGGCGCATCCCTCATACTTTTCTCCATTAGTTATCTATTGAGACCATTTATGACGAATATCTTTCACTGGTATTTGGTAAGTATTGTCCAATTTGTAGGCATGCCCGGCTCCGCGATGCTCCCTGCAGGCAAGTTAATCGGTGCCTGGTTTCCCAAGCGGACCGGGAGAATGCTTGGAATTTCTATGATGGGAGCAAATTTTGGTGGCGTGATTATGCCAATTTTCGCAAGCTTGTTAGTATCTAGCTATGGATGGCAATATACGTATACAACGTTCGGATTCCTATGCCTCGCTACAGCTTTGGGAGCGTTATTCTTTATAAAAGATGACCCACTTTCAACTACTTCTGGTATAAAGAAGTCCAATAAAACGGTCCAAAATGGGGCAACCGTTCGGCAAGCTTTACATAGCCGTTCCTTTTATGCAGTCGTCTTAGGCGTCATGGCAGCCAGCTTTACTTATCAGTCTGTCTTAACTCAAATCATTCCACATCTCCAAAATGAAGGCATGACGATAAAAAGTGCAAGCGCTTTTCTTGGGGTAGTGGCTGCCTTTGGCATGTTGGGGAAAATTGCCTTCGGGATTCTAACGGAACGCTTAGCATCCCGTTATGTCTTAATGATCGCTCTTCTCTTCCAAATCCTAGGATTGGTTATTCTTGTCTCCGTTCCTACGTCGAATCTAGTATGGATTGCAACGCCTATTTATGGAATGGCTCTGGGAGGAACCGGGGTCATCATGGCAATACTAGCCCAGCAAACCTTCGGGCTGAAACATTTTGGAACCATTTTTGGTCTAATCAATATGGCCACTGCTGCATCAGCCTTGCTAGGGCCAATCATGGTAGGAGCTACTTTTGACACCACCGGAAGTTACCGTTTTGCCTTTGTAATAGTTGCGTTCATATTCGGGCTAGGGATATTGTTTCTTCGGAAGGCAACTCCTATAGTCCAAATAGGGCAAGACCTGGCTGAAAACACTGTGAGTCCTATAACAAAAATTGGCTGATCGCTAGTAAAAATTATCAAGGGAATCGGTATGGTGCTTCACACATTCAATTGGGGAAGCAAAACCTACATAATGGGCATAATCAACATGTCGCCAGAGTCATTCTCAGGTGACGGCTTTGATGACGTTAATAAGGCGATAACCCACGCCAAGAATCTTGTAAATGACGGCGCAGACATTCTAGACATCGGCGGCAAATCAACTCGACCCCACACCTCAACATTCATTGAAAACCAAATACAGGACAGCAAATCAAAAAATGATCTCAGAAAAGTCGATAGAGACGAAGAATTGCGACGCGTTATACCCTTAATCGCAAAACTAAAGTCGGAAGTTTCAGTACCTATTAGCATCGATACTTACGATGCAAAAGTTGCGCAGCAAGCCCTGATAGCCGGCGCCACAGTTATCAATGATATCTGGGGGCTTAAAGCTGACCCTAAACTCGCAAGAGTTGCTGCTGAGTTTGATGCCCAACTAGTGATTATGCATAACCAAGAAGACACCCTGTACACAAATCTTGTCTCTGAAATTAAAGCGAGCCTTATCAATAGCGTGGAAATCGCTAGAAAAGCTGGAGTTGCCAAGGAAAATATTATTCTAGATCCTGGGTTCGGCTTTGGTAAGTTGCCCAATCAAAATCTGCAAGTATTACGACGTTTAAATGAATTAAAGGCTCTTGGCTTCCCCATTTTAATAGGGACTTCCAATAAATCTACCATCGGGTCTGTCCTTGATTTACGTATAGATAAAAGAACTGAAGGAACCTCCGCAACCGTGGCTATCTCGATAGCAAATGGTGCAGATATCGTAAGGGCACATGACGTCAAAACTATGAGCCTTGTCTCAAAAATGACAGATGCAGTAATTCGACACGAACCCTCTGAAGGCGATGGCTGAACATTTTGAAACATACTTAGGTATAGGAAGTAACCTGGGTGATCGGGAATCAAAGATCAGATTCGCGCTATGCCAACTTGGGGAAATTCTTAAAATCGAGAAATTATCAAAGATTTACGAAACCGCTCCCTGGGGCTATCGAAATCAACCAACATTCCTAAATCTAGTGGTCAAGTGCACAACTAATCTCTCCCCAAAAGACCTATTGAACTCTTGCAAGACCATTGAAAAGGAGGCTGGGAGAGAGGTCAGTTTCAAATACGGACCTAGAGCACTGGACATAGACATACTGATCTATGAAAATCTCGTAATAAAAGATGCATCTCTTGAAATCCCTCACGGCATGCTACATATGCGAGCTTTTGTTCTGATACCTTTGAAAGAAATTGCTCCTTACTGGATCCATCCAGTGCTTCAGGTGTCTGTATCCGAAATGATAGAGAAACTGGAAACCATGGAAGATGTGACCTACTGGGCTACTAAATGAACATTCAATAGCGATGCTAGATCTAAGCTCTTGAGCTGGGCGGCAATAGATTGGGTATCGAATTTTCTATAGGATAGGCTTCTTTGCAATACCCGCACCGAAGAATTCCAGATATGGCTTCTTCTGCAGTGTCCTCAGTAACGTCCAACTCCAACGAGTTTTTACAAACGGGGCAAGCCAAGATATTTAGAAGACTTTTCTTCATAATTTCTCCTCATAGCATTAGCATATTAATTAACACCGGTATATTTCTATAAAAAGCGATTGCCAACAACGATTTAGCTAACCATATTTGTCTCACCCATTAATACTCTGCTCAAATAAATGGTCCAGTAACTCCGATAGAAGCAAGACTAAAATCCCGAATGCCATAATCAAATTACTTGCGTTTAACATTGATGTCACTTTAGAAACAAGCCCATTCTTTCCAATTGGAGTCTCTGCAGTTGTTCGATTTCCTGATCTATTACGGAACCAAACCAAATAAAACATCCAAATTGCAAAAGAAAGTTTGAGCAGAAATACGATTCCATACGTTGAAGTTGAGTGGCCAGAGGTTAACCTGTCAATCGACAATATAGTTCCAGTGACTAGTAAAACCCAAATAGCGACATCCACTAGATGACGAAACTCATTTCCAGCCAGGCGATTCAGCAATGATTCTTCAGAAGAACCTCTCAAGGCCGGACGCAGTACCGCGAAAAAAAATATGCAACCACCTATCCAGGCCGCAGTCGCCAATAGATGCAACCACCTCATGATGATCAGAAATACTTGCGAGGCTTCCATTATATTCCGTCTCTCGACTTATTTAACTTCATTCAAGACGCCATTAGTTCCTTGACAATAGCCCTAAGTTCATCGTCCGAAATCTGGCCAATCCACTTTCGGAAAATCGATCCGTCACTGCTTAGAAAGAAAGTAGTAGGCATAGCAGTTACTTCATAGTCAACAGTGACCCGCCCTTCATTATCTGGACCAGTAGGAAAAGTAATTTTTTCATCTCTAAGAAATCGTTCAGCATTATCTTGAGTGTCATTCACATTCACGCCGAACACGACCAATCCTTGGGGCTTATACTCTTCTGAAACTCCCTGTATTAAACCAAATTCAGCCCTACAAGGGGCACACCAAGAACCCCAGAAATTGATCAATACTGGCGAGCCCATATGTTCCGAAAGAGTAAAATTAGAGGAGCCTCCACCATATAACGGAATACTGAAATTAGGCGCAATGTCACGATTGGAATCGACTAATTGAAATCCGTTCTGAACAAACAATAGGGCCGCGGCAATAGTTGCTCCAACTATAGCAGACGAAACGAAAATTACCCCGACCTTATACCCTGACAGCATTCGCGCACACCTACCTCAAATATTTCTTAGTGTGAAATAAACGTGGGTTACAGCTTCTCTCAGTATCACAACAGAGGTCATAAACCGCAACCGACGCCTATCCAATCACTCAAAATCTTATGTAAATCAAACTCTCGTCACTCGGAATCTTCTAATTCTTCATTTATCAAATTGTCGGCTTCGGCGAGTAATATATCGGTCCGACTCTTACTGAAATTACGGGCGCTCAAATAGAATTTTAGCGCATCTCTTGTAGACAATCCTTTACTCACTTCAGGTGCCAGCCTAGTACGTTGTGGTCTAATAACCTCCCTAGTAACACCAGCAATGTAATGAGCTTCCTTTAAGGCATCACGCAGTACCGACTCTTTAAGCCCAGCTTCAAGCTCTTCAGGCACCTTTATACGAAGGCGGACTGTAGACCCAGCTATATATTTGTTCGATATGGCAGCTAAAACAGGGGCGTTGGGGTCCTCATCTGTCGCCCTAACCTCAACGTCTATTGTAAGGAATGGTCTGGCATCGACCGGATGAAACTCAAAATTGATCATCCGACTTCCATCTTCTCGTTGTAAGCTTAAATCAACGACACAAAATCCTTTAGTCTCAGTTTCTTCAGAGAAATCAACACGCTGCATGCTGCCGGAATAAACAACCATTGGGTCATGGCCAATAATTTGATGCTTATGTATATGACCCAGGGCAACATAATCCAGATTTGGGTGTCTCAGGGCAGATGGAAGTAAAGTATGATCTCTGCCCAGCATCATCGAACGTTCCGTGCCTACTTTGGCACCCATTATAGTGACGTGTCCGACTAAAACTGCGGGCAAGGCAGGGTCCAATTTTTCCAGTTCTGAATTAACTACACTCGTCAGCCTCTCAGTTATTAGCTCCGAAATCTCATCCAGATTAAGTTCCCTAGTCTCTTCTTTTGATAGAAAGTTGCTCCTCCTTACCCAAGGCAATGAAACCACTTGCAGAGGGCCGTCACCAGTATGAATAGTATTCGTTTCAATATGATCAGAAACAACGACGTTTTCAACTACAAGCGTAGGGAATATCTCTAGGGCAGATGCCCTGCCAATAGTGGACGGCAAATCATGGTTGCCAGTAACCAGTAAAACAGGGATTCCCTCCGACGATAGTCGTGCTACTCGACTCGCAAACTCTCTCTGATGGGTTTGAGAAGGATCTCTACTCTTATAGGCGTCACCCGCGAACAGGACAGCATCAACTCTATTAGTTATAGCGTACTCAACCATCTGATCATACGCATTGAGGAAATCTAATAGCCTAGTAGACATCCCAGTTTCGGGATCAATCCGCCCGTAATTCTCAACTCCTATATGTAGGTCAGAGAAGTGTATTAACTTCATTTCACGGTATAGTAATCTCAGGCAATAGTTTCAATGACCTATGAATCAAGTAAAAGTACTAATACGGCAGCAGTCATTATCAATGCCCCTAGATGACCGATTGCCGAAGCCAATTTCTTAGAAACAGGGATTTTCAAATCTGGAACCAAGGCACCGATACGATGCATACAATGCATAGTGATAGTGGAAAACACCACTACGAAACCGATCTTGGATATTAATCCATCTAGGGCACTGTCGATTCTAACAAAAGAAGTCGCCTCGGAAGCGATCCCCATCGGCCCCAATATACCAACTACCAAAATCATCGCGGGGAGCAGGAATGCTGCTATGGTCCCACCTACACTAAATAAACCCCACCACATAGGTTCTAACTTGTGCATTGAATCAAGTCCCCTATAAACGAATACATATGGTCACGATAATTCCCGATACTGCAATCCACGTCGCGAACCCCCCAAACAAGACTGGGGCTGGAGGAACCCTAATGCCGACTATAAACTCTGGGAGCCCCTTTGGCATTAGCAGTATCCAAGTTACGGAATGTAATATACTTGCTACAAGTATAAAGGCATTAATTAAGATCCATGCCGGTGAGCTCATGGCACTCAAAAGTGACTCGTAGGAGCTTTGACCAGCACTTAACTTTATTAGCTGGTAAAGGCAAAGTAGGACAAACCCCAATAGCGGAATTGCCGTCAATTCACGAAGCATATAAATCGTATACCTCTTGTTCAGCAACCACCAGGACCGAGGTTTTGGACGCTTGGAAATAAGTCTCCGAGTCTGCCCTTCGGGCGTCATTTCTGACTCCACGGCATTATTATAGACTTAGCCCACCGCTGAGCGGCCTCAACTTTCGCTCTTTGGATAGCCTCGGCGGGGTTCACTCCCTTAGGACAAGCAACGGAACACTCACCTACAAAAGTACAATCCCAAAGAGCGTCAGGACCAGACAACACAGAGTATCTTGCCCCGCTACCCTGATCCCTAGAATCCAAGTTATACCTTTGAGCCAAGGCCATTGCCGCTGGGCCGACAAAATTAGGCTCCATGTCATAAACAGGGCATGCAGAGTAACAAAGCATGCAATTAATACAAGCAGAGTTGTCAGCATATTTAGCCATTTCAGCTGGACTTTGTAAATATTCCCCTTCGTCCAAAGGCGCCTCCTCCTTCCTAATTAGCCAAGGAGATACCGAAGGCAGTTTTTTTTGCATGAAGTCATCAATATCCACAACGAGGTCTCTAATAACTGGAAAGTTGTTTAAAGGGGCAACTGAAATTTCATCCGAGTATTCATTAAGATTGTCCTGACATGTGAGTCGAGGTTGCTCATCCACTGTCATACCACAGCTCCCGCATATACCCATACGACAAGACCACCGGAAAGCCAACGTGGAATCTATCTCGTCTCTTATATAGTTCAGAGCATCTAAAACCATCATGCCATCCATAACCGGAACCTCATAGGACTGGGTGTAAATCCCTTCCTGAAGTTCGAAGTTTTGTCGCTCCACATTGACCTTGATTCGCCGCTCAAGCATCGCTAACTCCTGTGTTTTCTAGTACTTACGTTCCTCTGGCTGCCATTTCGTTATAGTTACTGGGCTCTTTTTTATTTTTAGGCCTTTCGGCGTCATGTTAGCCTGCTGATGAATTAGCCATTTTTCATCATCTCGCTCTGGAAAATCTCTTCTAACATGAGCTCCCCTGGACTCCTGTCTATTGTGCGCTGATTGAACTATGGTATCCGCAACGTCCAGCATGAAATCTAATTCAAGTGCCCCCACCAATTCAAGATTATACGTCCTCGTAGAATCTTTTATCTGAAGCCTCTGGGCTCTTTCGCGTAGTTCAGCCAACTTCTCGATGCTGCCATTTAATCCTTTCGCAGTACGAAAGACCCCAGCCCCTTCTTCCATAGTTGCCTGTAGTTCTTTCCGTATTACAGATACCTTTTCGCCCCGATTTCGTTCAGTAAGGAACCGGGTTCTTATTTTTGTTTCATCTCTTTCAGCAAATGTGGACAAATCTTTATCACTGCCTGCCGTTTCAAAAATGTACCCAGCTGCAGCACTGCCAGCTCTTGCACCAAAAACCAGACATTCAGTGAGAGAGTTCGATCCCAGTCGATTTGCCCCATTTATTGTCACGCAAGCGTTTTCACCAGCGGAATACAAGCCTTTCAATGGCGTACGACCATCATTATCAGTATGAACACCACCCATCATATAGTGTAAGACAGGCCGTACTGGAATGGGCTCAATAACAGGGTCTATACCCATATAAGTTCTCGTGAGTTCTAGAATGAAAGGCAATCTGCTTTTGAGATGTTTCTCCCCCAAATGCCGTAAGTCGAGATGTACGAATCCATCCTTACTTTCCCCATAACCTAATCCCTGCTCCAATTCAGTTATTATGGCCCTTGAAATAATGTCACGGGGACCCATCTCCATCTTATTTGGAATGTATTTCTCCAAAAATCTTTCCCCTTTAGCATTAATCAAATAACCACCTTCGCCTCGGGCAGCCTCTGTAATAAGAATCCCTGTGTTTGGTAGGCCCGTAGGATGAAACTGGACGAACTCCATATCTTTAAGTGGCGCCCCTGCACGGTACGCCAGAGCCATCCCATCCCCAGTACATATCGAGCCATTTGTGGTAAACGCGAAAACTCTCCCACCACCACCAGCTGCAAGCATTACAGCTTTGGCCTTTATCGCATGAAATGAACCAGTGCTGATATCCAAGCCTACAATTCCATGCACTTCTTTATCATCAGCAATGATCGACGTCACAAACCATTCATCGTAACGAGTAATTGTCGTGTATTTAAGTGACGTCTGAAACAGTGTATGAAGCATGTGAAAACCTGTTTTATCTGAGGCAAACACGGTTCTCTTAACACTCATGCCTCCAAATGCACGGACAGACACATGCCCGTCTTCATCTCTGTTCCAAGGGCAACCCCAATGCTCCATCTGGATAATCTCAGAGGGAGCGCTATTAACCAGAATTTCCACCGCATCTTGATCAGCAAGAAAATCAGCACCTCTTATAGTATCCATCGCATGCAAATCAAACGTATCATAATCCCTCAAAACAGCAGCCGCACCACCTTCGGCGGAAACACTGTGGCTTCGAACAGGGTAAACTTTTGAAACTATGGCAATGTCGAGGCTTTTGCCAGCCTTTTCTGCAGTTCTCGCAGCTTCTATAGCTGCTCTCAATCCAGCCAATCCACCACCAATAATTACCAAGTCATGCTGTAAAGTGGTCATATAATTAGATCCAAATCGTTATCGGGATTGATATACATAAAGGTAACTCTAAACGTCATCGTGCGCGCAATTCTACACGATAACTGCAGTAATTACAGCATGCCTGTTACAAACGCCAGAGGCACCATCGAAGCCACTAGTAAGGCAGTCTGTTAGAAATTTCACTAATCAAATTACTCACGGGAACTCTAACCTGATCCATACTGTCTCTATTTCTTATTGTTACAGCGTCATCTTCCTCAACTGTCTGAAAGTCGATTGTCACACACAATGGGGTGCCAATTTCATCTTGACGTCTGTATCTCCTACCTATGCTTTGGGCATCGTCATATTGGACTACAAACCGTTTTTGTAACATCCCCAACAGTTCCATTGATTTTGGTGCAAGCTTTTCATTTCTAGACAGTGGCAATACTGCCACTTTAACGGGTGCTATTGATGGATCCAGCTTAAGGACAACTCTTTTATCCTTCTTGCCATCTGCCGAAATACTCTCTTCCTCTCGATAAGCATCAAACAAAATTGCTAACAAGGTTCTGTCAATGCCTGATGAAGGCTCAATAACAAACGGGGTTATTTGTTTTTTGGTCTCTTCATCAAAATACGTTAAGTCATTTCCACTAGCCCACGAATGCGCCTTTAGGTCATAATCAGTCCTATTAGATATGCCTTGGATTTCCCCCCAACCCCATGGAAACTTGTATTCTATGTCGTAGGTTGCCTTCGCATAATGAGCTAATTCGCTCTTATCGTGCTGGCGAATATGCAGATTGTCTTTACTAATCCCAAGACTTAGGAACCAATTCAAACAGTCTTGGGTCCATCGCTCTTGCCACTCCTCATCTGATCCCGGCTTAACAAAATACTCTATCTCCATTTGTTCGAACTCTCTTGTTCGAAATATAAAATTGCCTACTGTGATTTCATTTCTGAACGCCTTGCCAATTTGAGCAATGCCAAAAGGCAATTTTCGACGAGTTGAATTCAACACGTTTTGGAAATTCACAAAGATTCCCTGGGCGGTCTCTGGCCTTAAGTATGTTTGTGAGGCTTCATCCTCGACGGGGCCGAGAAAAGTCTTGAGCATCAGGTTGAACATCCGAGGCTTTGTAAGAGTTGCGGTAGCATCGCAGGCAGGGCAGGAAATTTTTGTTTCATCATCAATATCACTAATAATCACCGGACCAGAATCCATTTCGAGTCCTTTGCTGTTGTTCTTGGCGGTTACATGAAACGAATTCAATGCTTCCTCAGCGGATGTCGCAATTAACCCAATTCCTCTCTTTTTACCTTCCGCCGTGCGAACAAAAACACACCAAAGATGATCCGCTCTAAAACGCTGCCTACATGATCTGCAATCAACCAGAAGATCAGCAAATCCTGCCGAAGTGTGACCTGATGCATCCCAGACCTGTGGTGACATAAGAATTGCACTATCCAGGCCAACAATATCTTGGCGCCCATGAACAAATGCTTTCCACCAGGAATCTTTGATGTTCCTGCGCATTTCGACTCCTAGGGGCCCATAATCATAGGTCGATGCAAGGCCACCATAAATTTCGCTCGATTGAAAAATAAAGCCTCTGCGCTTTGCTAGAGAAACTATGGTGCTTAACTCATTCATCCGTTACAAAACTCCAAACACTAAAAAGATTTAGGCGATATTCAGTACTCTAACCGTTAATAGGCTACTGGGTATTTAGAAATACGTAAAGGGCGTTGGGCATGCATAGGTCCAACTGCTAAAGTAGTCACTGAAACACACCTCTCCCGTAATCGAAATAACTCTGCAAACGGCAGATTAGCTCAGCAATTCAATCACTTTAATTGACAGCAAACAGAGCAATTAATAGGATGGATTGCACTCTGCTTTTAGGAGACCCATGTGACTTCCAGACCCTACATACGACCTGAATTACTTGTGGAATCAGAATGGCTTATTGAACACCTGACTGACGAAGACTTACTAATTGTAGATTGTGATCTTCCGGATGCCTATAACAGAGCTCATATTCCTGGCTCTGTTAACTTGGGGGGTAACCACCATCTGAAAGAAGAGGAGAACGTGCATGTGATGAGTAAGAACACAGCGGAGTCTCTTTTCAGCACTATGGGGCTAGGGAAAGACACAAAAGTAGTCGCATACAGCGGCAGATTTTCTGTCTATGCTGCGCGACTGTGGTGGGTGTTGTCATATTTTGGACACCACAACGCCTCTATCTTAAATGGGGGTTGGACAGCATGGCTAAATGATAGAAGACCGATCACAGACACACCAACTACTAAAAGCAAATCCCTTCTTCAAGCAACATCAAATAACACTTCTTTCGAGCCTTTCGAACCGGTCATTAACCACGATTTAATAGCCTCATCGGATCAGTTGTTAGAAGCACAATTGAAACCGGGAACACTGATTTGGGATGTCCGATCGTCGGAGGAATTCAACGGGGGCAACAGTAGAGGCAACAAAAATGAAGGACATGTCCCTGGGGCATTTAACCTAGAATGGAGCGGTCTAATGGACATAGAGTCAGGAAAGTTCAAGACTAGTGACGCCATCTACGACCTGCTCCTAAAGAATGAGATAAATCGAGGCAGGCCAATCATCACTTACTGCCAGGCAGGTGTTCGTGCAGCACACGCCATGTTCACGTTAACTCTCATGGGATACGGTTCAGTGAAGAACTATGACGCATCTTTTGCCGAGTGGGGCAATGTAGATGGCTTTCCAATTGAAAAGTGATATGACCTCCTTCAACACTTCATTGATATTGAGTACGATGGTAGTAGGGCCACTGGCAACAAACACTTACATTGTGGGTTCACAATCCTCAGGGCAGTGTCTGCTAATCGACCCGGGTGCAGAGGCAAACACAATTATTGCCAAAGTAAACGAACTCAACCTGAATGTAACCTACATCATAAATACCCACGGCCATGGTGATCACAATGGTGCGGTAAGAACTATCAAAAACCTTACAGGAGCCGAGTACGGAATCAACGATAAAGATATACAAGTGCTAGGAACTAGTGCATTATGGGCGCCTAGCATCTTTCCTGAATACGAGCGGCCACCCAACCCGGATTTCTACATTAGGGACGCAGTCCCTATAGAATTCACCGGTGTTAGGCTAGAGGTTTTAGAAACACCAGGGCACACGCCTGGATCCGTATGTTTCTACGCACAAGGGCTCCTGTTCACAGGTGACACGTTGTTCAAAAATTCTATAGGTCGATACGATATTGATGGAGGTAATAGAGAACAGCTCATTGACAGCATCCGTTCCAAGCTTTTTACACTGCCGCCAGAAACTGTAATTATGCCCGGCCACGGGCCCCAATCGACAATAGAAACGGAAATAAACCACAACCCATTCTTGTAACCGAGTTGAAGTATCAATGAATTACTGTGCAAACAAACTTCAAACAAACGTTTAGAGCTGGAGGTAAAGATGCCTATAAACACAAAGTTCCTACTTTTAACAAGGATGGATGTCGCGCTCGATAAAGAAGTGATCTTCAATCAGGTATACGATGAGGAACACGTTCCGGAACTGCTAAAAGTCCCTGGAGTCCTATCCGCAGTTCGATTCAAAAGACAACCAAAAGTCGAAATTGCCATTAATGGTGAATTGCAGATGTACGAATATGCAGACGAGCCGGCCTATGCAGCTATTTATGAAATAGATAATCCAAATGTTCTGATGAGCGAAGAGTGGGCTAATGCAGTAGAAATCGGGCGTTGGCCCAAGGAAGTCAGACCATTCACTAAGAATAGACGACAAGTGTTATACGGACCTATCCAGTAGGGGAGGTGTCAATGTCAGATCTCTTTATTTCTGGGGGATATGTCGTAACTATGGATTCACAACGCCGAGTGATTGAAGACGGCGCTGTGGCTGTGAAAGGGAAATTTATCGAGGAAGTTGGTCCACGCACGGAAATCGAGGCTAGGCATAAGGATAAGCAATTAATAAATGCGAAAGGCAAAGTGGTTCTTCCAGGCCTTATAGATGGCCATGGCCATGCTGGCCACAGCCTAGTCAAAACCTTAGGGGCTGGTCGCACTGGTGCATGGGCTGAAACAGTAGACAAGATATACGCCGAAAGTACAGATGCGCAATTTTGGTATGCCGATGCACTTCTTACATCATTGGAACGCATAAAATTCGGGGTGACGACCGGCGTATCTTTCTTCGGTGGCGGGACCATGGTAGTTAGGTCAGATGAACCCTTGTACGGAGATAGTCATTGTCGGGCTATAAAAGAAATGGGAATCAGGGAGTTTCTGGCAGTCGGCCCAAGTAATCCTCCTTATCCCAGGAAGTACGTAAGCTGGGAAAATGACGCTTCCACGGAAAAACTTGTCGAATTCGACGATTATGTAAAAACATCGGAGAGCTTGATAAATAAATGGCATGGTCAATCGGATGGGAAAATAAATCTTATGGTCATGTTGCCGGTGCACAATCCAGAAAATAGCATGCAAGATTTGGATGCATTGAAATATCAGGCAAGCACAATGAGAGGGCTTTCTAAAAAGCACAATATTATATTCGCCCAAGATGGCCACTCCAGGGGAACTGTCAAATTTGCACACGAAGAATTGGAACTACTAGGCCCAGACGTACTACTTTCACACTCTACCGGCCTTACTGATGAAGAGATATTAATTTGCAAAGAAACCGATACAAAAATAGTGCACAATCCAAGCGCCGTAGCGGCAATAATGGCAAGATGCCCAGTTCCAGAGTTAATCGACGCCGGCGTAACCGTAATATTAGGATCCGATGGAAATGCACCTGATCGTAGCTTCGATATGTTCAGACATATGGCCCAGTGCATGCATTATCAAAGGACGCACTTCCATGACCCAAGCTACATGCCTAATGGCAAAATCTTAGAAATGGTTACAATCGATTCTGCAAAGGCGTTGGGAATTCAGGAAAAAATAGGATCCCTAGAGATAAACAAAAGTGCGGATATCATATTGATTGATATGGAAAAGCCGCATTTATATCCACCCAACATGCCACTATTTCGCATTACCAACTTTGCGAGTGGACATGATGTGCATACAGTTATAGTAGACGGAGCCATTATTATGGAGGACCGAGTAACAAAGCTAGTAAACGAAAAAGATGTTCTGTGTTTAGCTCGTAACGCTACCGACACAATGCTAGATCGAGCAAATGTAAGGGATCTCTTAACCATACCGGAAGGATTCTGGGGCAAGAGCAAGTTTCCCTAGGCAAAAAATCAGGTTTTTATAAGCTAATGCTCTATCTAGACAATCGCTTACTTATTAAAACAACCAAATCTTACTTCAGCAGGTAGAGCACATTAGCTCACACATCTCTTAAATGAATAGCGGTCCAAAAACAAGCGACACTATAGCCATAAGCTTGATCAAAATGTTTAAAGCAGGCCCGCTGGTATCCTTGAACGGATCGCCCACAGTATCACCTACAACGGCGGCGTGATGGGCGTCTGAGCCTTTGCCTCCATGATTACCTAACTCGATGTATTTCTTGGCATTATCCCACGCACCGCCGGCATTAGCCATCGTAACGGCCAACAGAAAACCCGTAGCTATGGATCCAATTAATAGACCACCGAGCGCCTCAGCACCCATAATAGATCCAACAGCAACAGGCGCAATTATCGCTATTAGCCCAGGGGCAATCATTTCCCGAATCGCGCCTTGAGTACTGATATCAACCGCCTTAGCGTAATCGGGTCTTGCAGTCCCTTCCAGAATACCTGGAATCTCTCTAAATTGGCGTCGGACTTCTTCAATCATTTCATTAGCCGCACGACCTACAGCCTGCATAGTTAAAGACGAAAATATGAATGGCAGCAGAGATCCAATTAGTAAACCAATAAGAACTTTTGGCTGAATCAAGTCAAGCGCGCTGATATTAGTTATCTGGGAATACGCCACCATCAAAGCTAGTGCAGTTAGAACTGCCGAACCTATTGCAAATCCTTTGCCCGTAGCTGCCGTAGTGTTCCCCAATGCATCAAGCGCATCAGTACGTTCTCTAACCTCTGAAGGTAACCCGGCTTGCTCTGCAATACCCCCGGCATTATCGGCCACCGGACCATATGCATCTGTAGCCAAAGTTATCCCAAGGGTGGATAACATTCCAACAGCAGCAAGCGAAATTCCGTAGATACCCGCTAGTGAATCGGCAATCCATATTCCAACTATGACTGCTATCAGAGGTATCAAAGTACTAAACATACCGAGGCCTATGCCACCCATAATAATCGTAGCTGGGCCGGTGAGTGCCTGTTCAGATAATTTCTTGGTAGGGCCGTATTCGTATGCAGTATAGTATTCGGTCGCGGACCCTATGACCTGACCAACCACTAGCCCAACTAACACCACCCAAAACAATCGAATGTCTAAGTCGAGCAAAATGACTGTTACCAATGTGCCAATTAATACAAGTGCTCCTGCAAAGTAAACTCCTGTCCTTAGCGCCCACAACAACCTACCCATGCTGGCATTTTCAGAAGTCCTCACAACAAACGTTCCCAATATGGCAGCGATTATCCCGATGGATGCCACTATGAATGGCAGTACGAATCTAGCACTGTCAAACGAAGCATCACTAGATACCCCAAACACCGTCGCGGTAGCCCCCAAAGCTATAGCGGCAATGATCGACCCCACGTAAGATTCGAATAAATCAGCTCCCATGCCAGCGACATCACCGACATTGTCACCCACATTATCAGCGATGGTGGCAGGGTTACGTGGGTCATCTTCTGGTATGTTCTGTTCAACTTTACCAACTAGATCGGCTCCAACATCAGCTGCCTTTGTGAAAATACCTCCGCCGACACGGGCAAACAAAGCAATAGAGGACGCTCCAAACCCAAAGCCCGCGATTATGCTTGCATCTCTAAATACCCAATAAAGAACTGCAACACCTAAGATTCCCATCCCAACAACAGTCATACCCATCACCGCTCCACTATTAAAAGCAACGCGTAATCCTTGATTCAAACCTTCCGCGGCAGCGACCGTGGTTCTAGTGTTCGCTCTAACAGCAATGTTCATTCCAATAAAACCACACAAGCCTGATCCAAAGGCTCCAATTAGGTACGATATAGCCGTTGACGGCACTGATCTACTAGAACCTATTTTGCCCAAAATGTCGTAATCAATGAAAACAGTTATAATCAGCGAAATAATTACTACGAAAATAGTAATTACTCTGTATTCACGCTTCAAAAAAGCCGTTGCTCCTTCTTGTATAGCTAAACCAATACTAGCTACAACTTCGTCACCTGCATTCTGTCGCATAATCTTAGTTATAAGGTATGCAGCAAATAGCAAAGCGATAAGTCCCACCAAAACAGACCCAAGTATGAACTCAGAATAATTAGTCAAAATGACCACTCCTCATCAATTACATTACCTCCAAGTATACCTGCTTTTTCAATACCAGTTGCGGACTCTACCACCGTGCATAACTGCCTTCAATAAATTCCAGTTTAAGTCGAGTTATTATATCTTGTATCTCAAGCATAAACCTCACATACCTAAACAAGCCATCATCACAATTCAAGGCTCTATCGCTCTGTTATACTGACCCCCTATAAACAAAAGTATGGAAACATGAAAAATCCGAACCGAAATAGCTTATTTGGGCGTCTTTTCAACTCGATAGGGTCGAGCCTAATAGGGCAAACTGAGCGTGGCATAACGCGGCATATTAAATTGGCTCTAGTTGCCGGCTCACTACTGCTGATACCGTTAGGACTGACTTATTTGCTTGTTAAATGGCTGTTCAATTCGATTGACAGTATCCTGCAGCCATTTATGCAATGGCTATTCATACGTTACCAAATAGATATCGAATTTCCAGGATTAGGAGTCATAGTGACAGTTCTCCTCGTGTATCTTGCAGGGTTGTTTGCCACGTTCGGATTAGGGAGGTTGATCACAGGCTGGGGACAACGAGTTACTGCAAAGATTCCCCTGATCGGTCACATATACTCCGCTTCAAGGCAACTGGTCGAATCGTTCTCCGGATCAGAGATCAAGGAAACTGGTTTCAAACGAGTGGTTTTGATCGAGTATCCAAAAGCAGGAGCATGGAGTATCGGGTTCCTGACTAACTTCACCCGCTTGGATGACGGGACAAGGCTAGCAATAGTCTACATACCTACCGCTCCGCTACCAAACTCGGGGTGGGTGGCTTTGGTACCTGTGAATCAGGTTCTAGACACTGATTTATCTGTGCGTCAAGCAATGCAGACCGTTTTTTCAGCAGGGGTAGTATCACCAACTTCATTGCAAACCCGACCGCTCAACAACTAGTTCGCACATATCCTACCTGCCGGCGGTTTCTACTCAAATTGCCGCGTAAGCCGCAATCTTATCTACCAGTTTTCTCGCACTTCTCTCAGGATCTTCCGCGAGAGTGACTGCACTCATAACACATATGCCGTCAGCCCCAACTTCCAACACTGAGTCGATATTTTCAAGATTTATACCACCATTCGCAAGAAGTGGAATCTGAAGGTTTAAATCGTTAGCTTTACGTAAGGTTTCAAGCCCAGCCAAGCCAGCATGTATCGTCAAATTGCTATCAAATATAGCGCCGACCACTACATAGTCCGCATTGTCCGATATGGCCTGTCCGACCTCTTCAACAGTAACGTTAGATTTTCCAATAAATTGACTGGAATAAAGTATACGTCGAGCTTCATAAATAGGAAGGTCTCCTTGTCCTAAATGAAGACCGTGTGAACCGGATGCGGTAGCAAGTCCAGCACTGTCGTTAACAATCAAAGCAGCCCCGAATTCTTCACAAATGTCCCTCAATTCGTGCCCAATTCTGAATTGATTGCCTATGTTGCTTACCTTATCCCGGTACTGAATAACAGACGCTCCTCCGTTCAAGGCTAACCTAGCAATATCCGACACACTTCTTCCGTCTGTTTTTTCCGAATCAACAATGACATACAAACCTCGAACCGAATTCGCTCCCGATCTCCTAATCGGGCCAGCAAGTGCATTTTCGGTTTCCTGCAAAATACTCCTAAGTTCTGCCGCCACCCTCATATCATGCTGCTTTCGGCCAAAGTGACGCAAGGAGCCGATAAATCGGTTTAATCCTGAAGCCAATGAGGCCATTTCAGGAATCCCTGGTGAGACACTAATAAACGGGTTCCCTTCTACTTGTACAGCCAGAGTACGTAACCGAGCCGCCAGCTCAGGATCCTCCAGATGCTCATCTACGGATTGAGCCAATCTATATATAGTGGATGAAGTAAAAGCTATTTCTTGAGGTGGAAATGTCATGTTAATACACTAATGTTACTTAAGTTCTCGTAGTTGCGCTACAGCAGCCATGATATTATTTTCATTCACCGGCAGTCGTATGCCCACCTTCTTCGATAAACTCGTCAAAATCATGCCCCCAATCATCTCCCATGTCACGGCGCATACCTTTCACAAAGTTTTTCATGCTCTCTGGATCATTTTCGTCGAAATCCGACATAGTTTCCTGTGAAGGAATACTGATTCCAGAATCCCACGACTGACGGACAGAGAACCTTGAAAGCAACCTAGTCATCCTTCCACTGTCACAACTTGCGCATCTGGGTAAGTTCACATCAGAGAAGGACCTGAAAAAATGTGACGTCCTTTTCCCGCAATCTTCGCATTTGTAATCGTGGATAGGCATGGCGTCTAACAGGATTTTACCATAAAGTTAACATTAGCCTCTAAATAAAAGTTTCTGACAGGTGCGAACGACAGGCGATGTATTGGAGAAGGCCCGAATTTGTTGAGATTGCTGACATGTTCTCGTGACGGGTAACCTTTGTGCTTGGAAAATCCATACATTGGGTAAATGTCATGCCAAACCCCCATTTCGTAATCTCTGGCAACTTTCGCGACTATGGAAGCGGCCGCTATGGACTTACATAAAGTGTCACCCTTAAAAAGAGAGGTACTTGGCACTCCGAGTTCAGGCAGTGTAACCGCATCAACAAGGACATGGTCAGGTTTGACGCCGAGACCAAGTATGGCATCGAGCATGGTAGCTTTCGTAGCACCGACAATTCCCATCTTATCTACCGCTTCAGAATCCAATGAAGCAATACTAAAAGAGGTAGCATGATCTTTAATTAAGGTTGCCAGCTTTTCCCTCTTACCAGCAGACAGAGCTTTACTATCATTGATGTCTCGGTACCACTTATGATCAGCTCCGGCATCAAGAATGACAGCAGCCGAAACTACCGGCCCTGCTATTGGGCCGCGGCCCACTTCATCTACCCCAGCTACAAACAAGTAACCCTGATCATTAAGAAAGTTTTCGTAATTCCAAGTGGGTTTCATGAAAATATCAACTTAATTTATTGGCCGAAACACCTAGTCAGATTTACCCATTAATTGAATAAGCCTAATCCACTGACTTTGTGCTGATTTCATCCAATGCCATTTCGTTAGAATCTGAGTCAATTTGACCTACATCACCAAAATACTGCCCCTCTATGATCCCACCACCGATTAGCTCATCTTCTTTGTAGAAAGCAACGGCCTGCCCAGGGGTTACAGCCCTCTGAGGCCTCTCGAATTTGAGCACTGCCGATCCTCCTTGAACAAATAGGGAGGCTGGCTCCTCTAAGGCCTTATATCTAATTTTCGCCGTAACTTTTGTAGGAACGGACGGAGTGTTAACTACGAAATTTACTCTCGAAGCCCACAGAGTATCGCTAAGTAGTTGTTCCTTTCCACCAACAATAACTTGACTGTTATTAGCATTCACGCCGATGACAAATAAAGGTTTTCCTGTGGCTAAGCCAAGCCCTTTTCTCTGTCCAACAGTAAAGTTCTGGATTCCTTGATGAGCACCAATGACTTTACCTTCGATATCAACAATGTCTCCACTTATGGTTTTGACTCTGTCGTTGATGAACGAGCGATAATCTCCATCTGGAATAAAACAGATTTCTTGGCTGTCTGCTTTATCCGCCACTGGCAAACCTGCTTTCAATGCAAAATCTCTAATTTCATGCTTAGGGTACCATCCAACAGGCAAGAGCGTTCGTTCGAGTAATTGTTGATCCAAATTAAACAGCACATATGACTGATCCTTTGATGGGTCAATTCCTTTAAGAAGGTGATATACACCATCAGTTTTTCTAATCCTAGCGTAGTGCCCCGTAGCAATATAGTCAGCTTTTAAAGCCATCGCCCTCTGAAAAAGAAAAGAGAATTTTATCTTATCGTTGCATGCAAGGCAGGGATGAGGAGTGCGCCCTAACGTGTACTCTTCACAAAAATAGTCGATCACAAATTCTTTGAATTCACGTTCGAAGTTCATCAGGTAATGAGGGATACCTACTATCTGGCAAACTCGTCTGGCATCATCGACATCTTGCGGTGTGCAACATCCCTTGTTGTAGGTCGTAACTGCACTGGCTTCATCATAAGGGAACAATCTCATAGTGACGCCTACAACATCGTATCCCTGCTCCTTCAAAAGCAGAGCTGCGACTGAAGAATCAACTCCGCCACTCATCGCAACAACCACTCTAGCTTTAATATCCAAGGGCACCATAGTAAGTTCGAAACAGTATAACAGTGTACATTTGATAAAATAAGAGAGCAACGAAATTGCGAAATCAATCTACAAAAGGATCATATTAATTTTTAGATATCCTGTAAGAGATGTTATTATTCACCTAAGGGTTGAAAATGGTGGATCGCCATGCATCCCAATTGGAGGTCGAGCTGAATCCGTTTGAAATCGCAAAACGAGTGGTAGAAATTGCCGAGGAGAAGCAGGCTTCAGACATACTCATCCTAGATCTCCGTGAAATCAGTAACATTGCTGACTTTTTCGTGATTATGACTGCAGAAAGCCAGCGACAAATGGAAGCGCTTGCTGAGGACATCGTACGCTCTATCAAAAAGTCCAAGAAAGATTTGTACCATAAGGAAGGCAATACCGATTCCGGATGGTTACTATTAGACTACGGAGACGTGATAGTACATGTGTTTGCGCCCAAAGAAAGGCACTACTATAGATTAGAGGAATTTTGGTCAGACAGCAAAGAAGTCGTCAGGATTCAATAATCCACCCATCCAAATCCCTGTCATAATCCAACAAGTCGCCGTCACTAAAGAACCTAGATATCTCCTCGCGGGCCGATTCAGGAGAATCTGAGCCATGAATTATATTGCGCCCCATGTCTTGGGCAAAGTCACCTCGGATCGATCCCAAGTCAGCCTGCGAAGGGTCCGTGGCGCCCATTGTTCGCCGAACTAAGCCTACAGCGCCCTTGCCCTCAAGCACTAGAGCAACTACTGGAGAGGAGGTAATAAAGCTCACCAAACCTTTGAAAAATGGTTTGTCAGTATGAGCCGCATAGTGTTCCTCGGCCAACTCTTCGGAGATCCTAATAATTTTCAACGCGACTATTTTTAGACCACGGTATTCTAATCGCGTTATAACTTGACCTATTAAACCCCTTTGCACTGCATCAGGCTTTATTAATACTAGCGTCCGTTCCATATCTGCCTTCCTTGAAATTACTAAGTTCGTACCCACTGAGAACGTTTGATACGTCCAAGTGTACGGCCTAATTTACCAATAACCCTAACAAACAAATCCTCAACTAAACAACCTGTGCAAATTAAAGGAATCGCTTATTTGCTTGGGTAACTTGCCTAAATTGCACCTTGCTTAGGCAAGGTAATGGTAGGTTGCCTCAAATAGTGTGCTTGCATTGATTCTGGACTCTCGAAAATGCCTTCCTTAAATCTACCCATTGAAATCTGCGCAAGTGATATAGCCCGTTTTGGTGGCGAGTTTGGTAACGCCAATCTTAAGTAGCCAGGCTTGTGTGTCGTAAATAAATCCATGTGAGCTTCCAACCCCTCACCGCAAATTATTGAATCCTCCTCAAGCGAATCGAAGAGTTCGATTGGCTCGACAATGCGTTCTGATTCTTTCTGGTAAATACGACCGTCATCATAACTAAACGAGGCGCAACTAACTTCCCCTCTGCCAGCATCTATAACGGCGCAAACGATCGGCCCCAGTCTCAAATAAGGCCAAGCTTCGACCTCTAGCGTAGTCGCCGTAACCAAAGGCAAATCCAGTGACCAAGCGAGACCCTTCGCTATGCTAATCCCAACTCGTAAGGAACTAAAATTGCCTGGTCCTTTAGCAATTGCCACAGCTTTGAGACAGTTCTTGCTGATTCCCTGAATATCGAGTAACTGTTCTATAGCCGGCGCCGTTTCTATGCTATGGTTTCGCTCAGAGCGCCAATGAACCGATCTTAGAATTTGCAATTCATCATTGATCAGAGCCAGTCCTGCATTTCTAGTTGACGTATCTATTGCGAGCAACATGGTAATCTTTTGTCTCCAGCATTAATCTATCTATCACTCTTTCACAATTTCAAGCACCCACATCACCTTAGCGAAAGCGGGCCATCTTTTTAGATAATTGTTATGTTTTTCCTAACCAACCAAATGCACTAAATTCTTGTATCTATCTCCAATTCCTTCAAGCACAATTCGCCTTTTTGATTCGCCGCAATCCTCTAACATAATTGACAGATGGTTGAATGAAAAAAGAAATGGCGCCCTCTCAGCCCACTCTACTACTGTAATTCCATCTCCTTGAAAATACTCATCCAGCCCCAACGCCTCAATCTCAACGTCGCTACTAAGCCGATAAAGATCGATATGATAAAGGGTGTGCCTACCGTAATGCTCGTTTACCAAGATAAAGGTTGGGCTTCTAACCGGCCCATCAATCCCTAAACCCTCGGCCATCCCTTGGACTAAACAAGTTTTGCCTGCACCTAGAGTTCCCTGCAACAGTATGATGTCACCAGGCTCACAAATACGAGCTATGGTTTTTCCCAATTGCTGTGTTTCCTGAGGAGATGTTGTCTCTAATATCATTGTCTAAAATGCTCCCAGCCAAACCGACCGTCATGAATCGTTTCACCTTGGTCATGTTTGACCGTTACTATTCCCGGCAAACCAGCCACAACCTCTCCTACTATATTTACATGTGGCAACACTGTTTTAATTTGTTCGATTGTTTTATACGGGGCGGCAAAAAGAAGCTCGTAATCTTCCCCTCCATTCAAAGCAAGGTCTATAGCAGAAGTTCCATATATCGCATTTAACGCCGGGTCTATTTTGACATTCTTCGCAATGATATTAGCGGCAAGATTACTAGCCAACATCATCTTCTTCAGGTCGCCGACCAAGCCATCACTAACATCAAGAGCTGCCCTTACCCCTCCTTGAACAAGCATCCGTCCTTCGGGCAACCTCGGCTTCGGATGCCTATGTGCTTCGACGAGTCGCTGGGCATATTCATCCCGCCCAGTGTCTCCCCGGCTTAGCACTTCCAATCCACCTCTAGACAAACCCAACGGACCTGTAACTGCTACCAGATCTCCCACGTTAGCAGAACTTCTTAGGAGCATCTCTCCAGATTGCAGCCCACTCATAGTGATACTAATGAAGAACGTAGGAGAAGTTACTAAGTCGCCACCTGCGATCGTAACTTCATACGCCCTGCAGGCATCCACCAGACCTTTATAAACATCTTCAACGTCCTCCACCAGGGTGGAGCCAGGCAATCCTAAGGTCACTAATGCCAGCGAGGGGACCCCCCCCATAGCCGCTATATCGCTCAAATTCGCCACCATAGACCGCCATCCCACATCTCGCCAGGACATATTAGCGTTACTAAAGTGAATGTTGTCTACCATGGTGTCTGTAGTCAGGGTTTCGGACACGTTACTCCCATGTACCGACCATGCTGCTGCGTCATCACCGATACCGACAACTAGCGTAGCTTCCGCAGTTAGGGCTGAAGCTACTTCCCTATCAGCTAGAATAGATTCAATCCTCCTAAGTAGACCTGTCTCTCCTAACTCATATAAACGCATGTCCCGATTATAACAGTGGTTTCGCGCAAAAAGATCTTCGCCTCAGGCCTTCTAAACGTATTGAAACAGATCGCATAGCGTGGCAAAATGCGCACAAATAAAATTGGAGGCAAGACATGCCCATAATTAAGATGGAATTGTGGCCGGGGCGCACAACGGAACAGAAGGCCAAGCTTGCTGAGGCGTTTACAAAATCCGTAGAGGAGATAATAGGCACAGCACCAGAAAATACTATTGTTCTGTTTCAGGACATATCGAAGGATGACTGGGCCAAGGGTGGGAAACTAGCTTCAGAGTCATGAGCCTTTGCAAAAACCTGAAGTTAGGCACGTAGCTTGAAATACGAGTGTTGACAGCGATATCTCATGATGTTACATTTCGCGCACTCACGGGGTTAAAGCCTAGTGGGGCCCGCTAGCTCAACTGGCAGAGCAACTGACTCTTAATCAGTAGGTTCTCGGTTCGAGTCCGAGGCGGGTCACAGTCTGACCAATTTTGGTTTAGTGAGACAACTGGAACGAGGGGAAGTGTCGGAATTGGTAGACGAGCATGATTTAGGATCATGTGCCGCAAGGCGTAGGAGTTCGAGTCTCCTCTTCCCCACGTAGTACAAACGAATTATACTAAACATCAACTATCACAGGTATAAGAAGGAGGAGTAATGGCACCGCTCCTTGAAGTCAAGAACTTACACACACAATTTTTCACAATGGAAGGCGTTGTTAAAGCTGTAGATGGAGTCTCGTACAACGTCCAGGCGGGTGAGACCTTGGGCTTGGTTGGTGAAAGCGGATGCGGCAAAAGTGTCAGTGCGCTCTCACTAATGGGACTTATACCGTGGCCTCCTGGAAAGGTAACGGAAGGAGAAGTCATATTCGAAGGTGAGGACCTGCTCCAGGTTCCAAAAGAGCAGATGCGGGCGATAAGAGGCAAAGAGATCGCGATGGTCTTTCAGGAGCCTATGACTTCTTTGAACCCAGTGCTCACAATAGGGCGGCAACTGACCGAAACCATGGAACTCCATCTAAACATCTCCAAGGACGGCGCGGAGAAACGTGCAGCGGAACTTTTACACATGGTAGGCATACCAGATTCAGTCAGACGTCTGTCTCAGTATCCACACCAATTCAGTGGAGGAATGCGACAACGAGTCATGATAGCTATGGCACTTAGTTGTAATCCGAAACTTCTGATAGCTGACGAGCCTACAACCGCTCTAGACGTAACAATTCAAGCACAAATCCTCGAACTTATGAAAAGTCTCTGTAGGGAATTTGGTGCAGCGTTGATCGTTATCACACATAACCTTGGCGTTGTAGCGCGTTACGCTGATCGAGTAAACGTTATGTACGCAGGAAAAATTATAGAGAAGGGCACCGCTGAAGAGATATATCACCAACCGAAGCACCCTTACACCCTTGGGTTGCTTGCATCCGTCCCAAGGCTTGACGAGGCAAAGCGCGTTAAACTGGTACCAATCGAAGGACAGCCTCCTGACTTGATTAACCTGCCCCCGGGTTGCAGTTTTAGAGCACGATGCCGCTATGCAGTTGCTCAATGTGAAACTGACATACCAGGCTTGGACACATTTAATGACAAGGGACATGAAGCGGCTTGTTGGGAAACTCTCAATATTGAGAAGAGCAAATCCACAGCTAGGATCTAGGAGGGCATCTTGGTATCACAGAAAGAAAAGAAGTCGTCTGAATCTAAAGAACAATCAGATACATTGGTGGAAGTAACTGACCTCAAAATGTACTTTCCTGTACGTTCGGGAGTCATATTCCAAAAGAAGGTTGCTGACATCAAGGCAGTTGATGGAGTTTCATTCTCTATCAAAAGAGGTGAAACTCTCGGGCTGGTGGGTGAAAGCGGCTGTGGCAAGACAACTACCGGGCGCTGCATATTACAGCTTTACAGGCCAAGTGAAGGGCAAGTCTTATTTGAAGGCGAGGACCTAACTCAATTAAAGGGATCTAATTTGCGACGATTCCGGCGTAGAATGCAAATGATATTCCAAGATCCATACAGTTCGTTGGACCCAAGGCAAAATGCTGGCAGCATCGTCGGAGAGCCACTGATAGTACACAAGATGACTAACAGTAAAGGTGAGTATAGGGATCAAGTAGCGGAGCTACTCTCAACCGTGGGACTTAATCCTAGCATGTCTAATCGCTTCCCTCACGAATTTAGCGGAGGGCAGCGGCAAAGAATAGGCGTAGCAAGAGCTTTGGCCGTACGTCCAGACTTGATTGTTTGCGACGAACCGGTGTCGGCCTTGGACGTATCAATTCAGGCTCAGGTTATAAACCTTCTGGAGGATCTACAAGAGCAATTTAATCTGACCTATCTATTTATCGCACACGACCTCTCAGTGGTTCGCCATATAAGTGATCGTATAGCAGTAATGTATCTTGGGAAAATAATGGAGCTTGCGGAGAGGAATGAACTTTATGAGAATCCGCTGCATCCATACACCAAAGCGCTTCTTTCAGCCGTGCCAATTCCAGACCCAGTGATTGAGTCTTCTAGAGAACGCATCATTTTAACGGGTGACGTACCGAGCCCATTGTCACCTCCTCCGGGTTGCGTGTTTCATACTAGGTGCCCGATTGTGGCGGATGAATGCTCGGCAGTAATACCTGAGTTACGTAATGTTGGCAACGAACATTACGTGTCATGCATACGCGTATAGATAGCTAACTCCCAGATAATAGAATCAAGTTTGCTAAACAAAAAGCCCTCGGTTGACCGAGGGCTTTTTGTTTAGCAGTTGTGGGCACATTCAGCACATGCTAGCATTATTCTAAATGAGTACTAGTCATATACGTAATTTTTGCATCATAGCACACGTTGATCACGGAAAATCGACTCTTGCGGATCGATTACTCGAATCAACCAGCACTATTCCCAGACGTGAAATGATGGATCAAGTTCTTGATCAAATGGATTTGGAACGAGAGCGGGGTATCACTATCAAAGCCCAGGCAGTTCGAATTGCGTATTCGGCTGACAACGGGAACAACTATCAACTGAATTTAATAGACACTCCAGGACACGTCGATTTCAGCTATGAGGTTTCCCGCAGCCTTAGGGCATGTGAGGGAGCACTGCTCGTAGTAGACGCTAGCCAAGGGGTGCAAGCGCAAACCATAGCAAACGTCTATATTGCTCTGGAGCATGATTTGACTCTGATACCCATAATAAACAAGATCGACCTACCGGCGGCAGAGCCAGATATCGTAGCTGAAGAAATGGAATATACTTTTGGATTTAAAAGAGAGGAAATTCTCTTTATATCAGCTAAGAGCGGGTCAGGTATAAAATCGGTGCTTAACGCAATAGTCGATAAGATTCCTAACCCTAATGACTCACCAACGGAGGAACCTCTAAGGGCATTGGTGTTTGATTCATCGTACGATCAGTATAAGGGGGTAATAGCCTACATACGCGTGGTCAATGGAAACTTACAACACGGCGAAAAGATTAAGCTCTTAGGATCCGGGCATACTTCGGAGGCGATGGAGGTTGGCACTTTTCGCCCTGCAATGACTAAGTTAGGCAGTCTAAAAACAGGGGAAGTGGGATACGTGGCAACAGGGCTAAAAAATCTCACAGAAATTCCAGTAGGTGACACCATAACTGTTATATCCAATCCTGCCTCAGAATCATTAACCGGATATCAACCACTTAAACCCATGGTTTTTGCAGGATTATTTCCAACCGATGGTGAAAGCTATCGGCAATTGGGTGAGGCACTAGAAAAACTCCAACTCAACGATGCCGCCTTAAGTTTCCAACCCGAAAGCAGCGTCGCACTGGGCTTTGGATTCCGATGTGGGTTTCTTGGAATGCTACACATGGATATTGTTCAAGAGCGTCTTGAACGAGAGTACGGCATGGCCTTACTAACAACCGCGCCGAGCGTAGCGTACAAGGTGATACAAACAGATGGTTCCAAGTTAAACATTGAAAATCCATCCCAAATGCCACAGGCACAAAATATTTCTGAAATACTAGAACCATGGTTGGATCTCAGCATCATAACCCCTAGCCAATTCATCGGGCCCATGATGGACTTGGTTACGACTCGCCGTGGCGAGTTCCTTAGGATGGAATATCTGCAGGGGAATAACAAAGAGGGTAGTCCGAGTTCCAGAGTTCAGCTTGAATTTAGCGCACCGTTAAGTGAAATATTGATGGATTTTTTTGACCAATTGAAATCCAGATCACAAGGGTATGCTTCGATGGATTATGTAACCTCGGATTATAGACAAGCTCAATTAGTAAAGTTGGACATATTGGTAAACTCGCAGCCGGTTGATGCGCTTTCACTGATCATACACAGAGAAAGGGCCTACCAACATGGGCGATCTCTAGTTATAAAACTGAAAACCTTAATTCCTCGTCAAATGTTTGAAGTGCCAATCCAAGCAAGTGTAGGCAGCAAAGTTGTGGCGAGGGAAACCATACGAGCTCTCAGGAAAAATGTAATAGCAAAATGCTATGGAGGGGACATTACACGGAAGCGTAAGCTCCTAGAAAAACAAGCTGAGGGCAAGAAACGAATGAAGAAGATTGGACAGGTAGAAATACCTCAAGAGGCTTTTTTAGCAATACTCGACCTAGACAAGTAATCTACTTGCTCTGGCTAGAAAGCTCTATTGATGCCCTCAACAACCCATGGGGAGTGCCACAATCATGCCTGACACCCTCAATCAAGTAAGCGTATGTAGCCACGTTCTCTATACAGGCATTGATCGCATCCGTCAATTGGATCTCTTTCACAGCACCTGGTTCCGTAACCTTAATGGCATCAAATATGTTTGGCATGAGCACATACCTACCTATCACGCCTAAATTCGAAGGTGCGGCACCAATGACTGGCTTCTCTACCATGCCTTTTATCGCTTTGAATCTGGATTCATTATGTTGTTTTGTCGCAATTTCAACAACACCATAATTTGGAGCATCCTCTGAACTTATCTGCTCTACAGCTACATAGTTTCCCTGATGCTGGCGCCAAGCATTTATCATTCGAATGAGTTCAGGCTGAGGATTGATTAGAAGGTCATCTGGTAGAATAACTGCGAATGGTTCGTCTACAAGTAATTGTTCGCACGAAAGTACAGCGTGTCCTAGCCCTAACTGCGCTTCCTGAGTTACATATACGAAGTTTAACTTTTCTCGGAAGGATTTAAACTCTTCGGCAATTATGCCAAGCCCTTTATCTCGCATATTTTTTTCAGTTTGAGGATCTGAGTCAAAATATTGTTTAATGGATTCCTGCCCTTCCGAAATAACAATTATTATATTTTCAATCTTTGCAGCTAATGCCTCTAGTACAGCGAAGTGAATAAGAGGCCTGTCATAAGCCAATGCTAGAACTTTAGGTACCACCTTAGTGAAAGGCAAGAATCTGGTACCAAAGCCAGCACTAGGCAAAACGGCAAACCTTATTTCTTTCTTATCCATATTATCCTTATTCTACACGACCTATCTTCGTTGACAGGCGATTTACGCAAAGATTAATATTAAGATGGTCGTGCTAGACGGGGAACTAGCGGTGCCTTGTACCCGCAATCCGCTATAGCGGGGTTGAATTCCTCCCCAAGGTCCAGCCTTAGGCCTCTTTTCCTGTGAAAAACGTTGAGAGCCAGGCCCTGCGCGGCGAAATCCTGTGAACTCCGTCAGATCCGGAAGGAAGCAGCGGTAAGCAGCAAGTTTCGAGCGCCGCAGGATATCCTGGTTCGAGTTCGAACTTGAATATGTCTCGTGGTCATGATCGACGGGTGGTGCACGGCCATCCAAATTCAAGACCCCAAAGGGGTAGATGCAAATTGGTCACACAACATTCTAATACGAAATCTCCCAAGGCCATATTGAATGAGATGGGTATCAATCCTAGAAAGTCGCTTGGCCAACACTTTCTAGTGGCCAATGGGGTGATCAACATCATCACAAGAGCAGCGCAAATTCAATCAACCGATACGATCCTAGAAGTCGGCCCCGGACTAGGGATACTAACAAGAGAACTTGTTAAGCAAACTCCCAACGTTATTGCAATTGAATTAGACGAACAATTGGCCAATGCGCTTTCGGATAGAATCCAGTCGAAAGGACTAAAGGTAATTGCTGAGGATGCTCGCAAGGTTGATATCAAGGCAGTAACTAGAGGCTTACCTTATAAGCTTATTTCAAACCTGCCCTACTACGCAGCTGGACCTATATTGCGGCACTTCCTAGAATCTGACCATCCACCAGAAACTGCCGTGATAATGCTTCAAAGGGAAGTTGCTAAACAAATGGTGGCTAAGCCTGGGCACATGTCCTTAGTATCTATTGGGACTCAAATATACGGTGCCATACGAATTGTAAGCTTCATCCCATCTTCGGCCTTTTATCCAAAGCCTAACGTAACTTCGGCAATAGTGAAAATAGAGACCTATAAGAATCCTCTAGTTGAATATGCCAATAGAGAATCGTTCTTCTCTGTTGTAAAAGCAGGATTTAGTGCACCTCGGAAACAACTACGAAATGCACTAGCTCAAGGACTAAAAGTATCTACCGCTATAGCAGGCGATCATCTCACGTCGGCTGGAATAGAGCCAGAGGCTCGGCCATCTACACTGTCTTTAGAAAATTGGATAGCCTTGCATCTAATAATTCATGGAAGGGCAACATAGTCCCAGCCTCCCTTACCCAATGATTAAAACAAAAGCCTACGCGAAAATTAATCTGAGCCTTGAAGTTACCGGTCGTCGCATTGACGGATATCATGAAATATGTACTCTGATTCATTCGATCGACCTATCGGATTCAATCACATTTTCACTAGGTGAAAACATATTAGTGACCTCAAACGAACCAACTTTGAATGAGGAAAACAATCTGGTTTTCCGCTCGGCAAACCTATTGAAGAATTTCAGCCAATACCCTGGCGGCACCTCGATCAAGCTAAACAAGAACATACCAATCGCGGCTGGACTAGGCGGCGGCAGTAGTGACGCCGCCGTAACGCTGATTGAGCTAAACGAGCTTTGGAACCTTCGAATATCTGCCCAAAATCTCAGTAGTCTAGCTACCCAGTTGGGGACTGATGTTCCCTTCTTTTTAACTGGGGGTTGTGCTTTAGCAGTTGGACGAGGTGACACTCTAAACCCAACGGTCGCAATCGAGGGCATCTGGGCAATCATACTAAGTCCGCCTCACAAGTTTTCTGCGAAAACCTCCGAAATATACTCCTTGTTGAATAAGCGAGATTTCACCGATGGATCCCATACTAGGGAATTAGCTACTGAAATCACAAATGGGAATGCGACAATATACAACTTGAGTAAGGGTCAAAACGTGTTCGAAAAAGTGGCGATGGAAGCCTTTTCAGGATTAGATCATCACTTCAGGACCTTCCTAAAATGCGGAGCCCCATTTGTCAAATTGAGCGGAACCGGCCCTTCATTATTTACGCTTGTAGACGATTGGGATTTAGCGTCACACCTATATAAAACAGTTAAACAAGAAGATGCAAATGTCCATCTTGCAGAGCTCATACATGGCTAGAAAATCTCGACATAACCTGTATTATCTGAAATTTCAAAAAATGTCAGCTAACTGTGCCATTAACACAACACTAGTATTCTTTGAGCTTCTAAAATGATTTTCGACCTTCACGTACATTCGAAACATGGTAGTAATGATAGCAATATGACCATTACCCAACTTGCCTCCGAGGCTAAACTGATTGGGCTAGATGGATTGGCATTAGTTGAGCACGACAAACCGTGGGATCTCAATGAGCTTGAAAGACTTTCTCAAAAACACGGCGTAGTTTTTATCCCCGCAAGAGAGGTCCAAACAGAGGTAGGACACATAACGGCGTTCGGCTTGGGGAACGACAGCTGGAACATCTCCAAAATTGAACATCTCCGGGATGAAGTCAACAAATGTGGTGGTTATTTAGTATCTGCTCATCCATTTCGATATCTCAATGACACTTCGAAAATTCGACGTAGCTTCCTCTTAGAAGATCCCACAAATAGACCTGCTTCGGCTGAGGAAGCTTCTGCCTACAATGTGTTCAAGTTTGTAGATGCGATAGAAGTATTCAATGCCCAAAACGACTCCAATGAAAACATAATGGGGTGGGAAACAGCCAAAATCCTTAACAAACCTATGATCGGAGGAAGCGATGTTCACAGAAAGGGCCAATTGGGCAACGGAACCACCTTTTTTTATGAAAAGATTGATGGATTAAAAACCTTCATGGCGGCCTTAAAAAGAGGAAGATTTTATCCATCAACCGGCCTTAAAACCGGCAAATTGAGGAGATACCCCGAAAGTGAGAGAGTGAATGCCTAAACCAGTCGATATAACTCAAGAGACATTTGTATCTCTTGACCTCGAAGCAACGGGACTGAACACCGATAGTGATCTTATTATCCAAGTGGGAGCGGTGAAATTTCGAGGTGACTCAATAATAGAAACCTTCGATCAGACAGTGAACCCCAGTAGATTGTTGCCCACCTTCATAACGCAATTGACCGGCATTACTCAATCTGATGTAGATAAGGCGACCCCATGGCCAGAAGTAGCGGCGCCTCTTAAGGATTTCATCGGCAAGCATCCTATTATAGGGCACAACGTTGCTTTTGATCTCAAAATGCTGGCCAAATCAGGCCTGAACCTGAATAATTCAAGGTTTGATACCTACGACCTCGCAACAATTTTCGTGCCAAACGCCCAAGAGTATACACTAGGAGGGTTAGCACAATCCTTCGGCATACCTTTCCGCAAAGCACACACAGCAATCGTAGATGCCGGAATGTGCCATCAACTGTTTCTGCAATTGATAGACTTGGCCATTCGTTCTGATAAACGGGTGCTAGCCGCATTATCCATGCTTGCGAAAAGGTCCAATTGGCCACTACATCCGCTGTTTAAACAATTAGCTAACGACTTCACAGGCAATGCTACAAATGATGGAAGTAACCTCCTATTCAGCCATAAATCCCTAATCCAACAATTTTCTTCTCCTAAGCCCATTGCGTTCAACAATCGGCCTGAGCCAATTTTCATAGAAGAACTAAACAGCATGTTTGACACTCAAGGGGCAATGTCTACAACAATACCTAACTATGAACCACGACAGGAACAAGCTCAAATGGCGGGGGCAATCGGTAAGGCGTTCAACGAGAATCGAAATCTAATAGTTGAAGCTGGAACTGGAGTGGGCAAATCGATGGGCTATTTGTTACCGGCCATGCTTTTTGGGCAGAAAAATAATGCCAGAATAATAGTATCTACAAATACGCTCAATCTCCAATCTCAATTGATCAACAAAGACCTCCCGTTTGTTCAGAAAGCACTAAGTAGCACACAAAACGACTCTGACAATTCAAGTGAATTCTCCGTCCTTAAAGGAAAAGCCAACTATGTCTGCCTTCGTCGCTTGGCTCACCTAGCAGAAACCGAAAGCCTCACTTCAGAGGATGCCAGAATGTTAAGTAAAACGCTAGTTTGGCTTGAAGATACGTTGACTGGTGACAAGTCAGAGATAAACATCCCGAGAAGAGACAATCATTTATGGGACAAAATTTCAGCGGCTGGCACTAAAGACTGTGAGACTTTGCAAGGAATTTGCCCACTTAGAGCAGCGAGGGCTCGGGCTGATGGTTCCACCATTGTAGTTGTGAATCACTCGCTGTTGATTGCTGACGCTGCGATTGGAGGCGGAATACTACCACAATATGATTATCTTATCGTAGATGAAGCCCACCATTTGGTAGAAGAAGCAACGAAACAATTCGGTTACAGCGTATCAAGTGAACAACTTGCAGATCTTTTCAAGGAAATAGGCCGTGAAATTGGGAATTTCAAATCACTAGTTACTTACAGAGTTCGCAATAGTAATCAAAAACTTCAACTGACCAAGGAAGCTGAAGAAACAAGCGAGGTGCTTAAGCATCTAACAAATTCATGGGACAGCCTAACAGCCATGACATCTAGATTTGTTCAAAACCAACAAGAACAGGGGAATCAACTTAGAGTTACTCGAAGTACCAGAAAGCAACCAGATTGGGCAAACATAGAAATCGGGTGGGAAAATTTGAATCAAACCTTGGATAAGATGGGGGGATACTTACTTAGATTACACGGCGCCATTGATTCAATTCAATCTGTACATATAACCGAAACAGCAAGTGAATTAACGAATTTGAACGAACGAATCGATGAGACCAAACTGCAAATTGCAGATTTCATCGTCCAGCATGATGACGAAAAAGTTTACTGGATAAATCTGACTGGTACGGAGTATTTACCCACTTTCAACTCTGTACCACTCGAAGTCAACAACAAACTGCATGATGCTATCTTTTCACAAAAAAAATCTACGATATTGACTAGTGCAACGCTTAGCATTGATGGATCACTCGACTACCTGGCAAACGAAACAGGACTAGAAGACGCGGATCATCTTATTGTAGGCTCACCGTTTGATTACAAAACATCTGCACTAGTTCTAACTGCTCCTGACATTCCTGAGCCGTCTGAAAGTGGCTATCAACAAAAGCTCGAAGATATCCTAATCCAAGCCGCCGAAGCTTCTAATGGCGGTATGTTGGTTTTATTTACATCCCACTCGGCTTTGCAGAATACTAGGAAGCGAATAAAGCCAATTTTGGAGACACAAGGAATTACAGTTCTAGCCCAAGGTGTTGATGGTTCTCCTGATCATTTGATGAAATCTATGGCTACGAACAGAAATACTGTTCTCCTTGGCACTAGCAGTCTTTGGGAGGGCATAGACCTTCCAGGTGATGTATTACGAGTAGTGGTTTTGGCTAGGCTTCCTTTCGCTGTGCCTACAGACCCAATAGTATCTGCACGATCTGAAAAATATGAGGATCCTTTTAGTAAATTAACTATTCCTCAAGCAATCCTACGTTTTCGGCAAGGATTCGGACGTCTCATTCGAACAAGTAACGATCGGGGGGTTGTATTAATATTAGATAGTAGAATAGTAAATAGGCCTTATGGAAAAATATTCTTAAGATCCCTGCCAAATGCAACCTTTCATGAAACAGCGTCACGGAACATTGGGCACGAAATCAGAAATTGGTTAAAAACGTAACAACAACCACTACGGTCGATATTGACCAACCCATCAACCTAGAGACCACAATGGAAAGTGGGCAAGTCTTCCGTTGGGAAGAGGTTCAAGGCTGGTATATCGGGGTTATAGGAAGAGACGGTTATGCCATCAAACAAACTTCTTCTGGATTACTTATTAGAACATCAAATCCTGATAAACAAGCTACTATAAAATCAATTCGTAATTTTTTCCGCTTAGACGACGATTTGGAGAAATTTTACGCTGAACTACAACATGACCAATCACTTCGAGAAGCCTTTCAGCATTGGCGAGGATTGCGACTAATCAAACAGGATCCATGGGAATGCCTGATAAGCTTTGTCTGCTCATCCGTGTCTAACATACCAAGAATCAAAAAGAACCTAAACTCCTTAGCGAAGGCTTACGGCCGTCCTATATACTTGGCCAACAATACAGTTTACGAATTCCCGTCCCCTAGACAGCTTTCAAAAATCTCAGTAGATGACCTATTGCAACTTGGCTTGGGATTCAGGGCCGAATATATTGTCAAAATTGTCAATCATAAACTAGCAGGTAAGTTAAACCTTCAAAAACTTTTGATAGACAATTATGCAAATGCAAAGGCGGAACTTACAAAGTTGCCCGGGGTAGGGAACAAGATTGCTGATTGCGTTCTGCTTTTTTCCCTTGAAAAACTCGAGGGATTCCCAATAGACAGATGGGTAATGAGAGCCTTAGTTGATTGGTACGGTCACTCGGAAAATGCGAGGTACTCCGACTTGCTGAACTGGGCACACGAAATGTGGGGCACTAAAGCAGGATACGTGCAGCAATATATGTATCAGCAAAGAAGACTATCCTAGTAGAACCGAAGTGTCGGTCTAGACTGAGCTTCTACCCTAAAAGACCCATTATGAAACTGATTTGTTCTTGCTTGGTAGTGATTACACCATCCACAACAGCATCAGTAAGTTGCCTATGAGCTTTCCCCAACAGCGGGCCTTCCTGAAACCCCATAACAATCAAATCAGAAGCGCTTAATTCTGGCTTGATGTGTTGAGAATAAAACAGGTAGTAATTTAAAAGAGCATATCCCTGTTCGTTAATTGTGGTTTTTTCGACCAATTCCACAGCGCGCACCATAAACCCTCGCATAGAATTGTAGACTTCTGAAGGCAGCGTCTGGGAATTCCAAGAGGAACTGAGATTCTGAATCCTTACTGCCTGTCTTGCCAATTCAGATTCAGAGTTAGGTATATTAAATCTCGACGCGAAGTCGGACACCTCATCATCATTCATGTCATATGCCAGCAATGCGTAGTAAAAACTATGGTCTCGATCCCAACTTAGATCTTCCAAACTTGAGAATCTGCTTTCCAAAGAAGAAAAAGATGATATCCCCTTATAGCAGCTTTGAAGCAACCCCAACTTACTTGCTCTCAACAATATTTCTGTGGCCTTCTCCTCTTCAAAAATTAGCTCAACCTCGTTCCTTAAACGATCGCCACTCACCGTATTAAGATAATCGTAACTAGAAGTTAGCAAGCCCTCGGTGCTCACATCCAAAGTGAAGTTCAATCTTTGCTCATATCTGACGGCTCTCAACATTCTCGTAGCGTCATCCTGAAAACTGGCTTCATGAAGGACTCTAATAAGTTTCCCATCGATATCTGTGATGCCCCCAATTGGATCGAACAAGATTATGGGGTCAGGAGTTAGGCGAATTGCTATGGCATTGATAGTAAAATCACGCCTTTGGAGATCTTCCAATATCGTTCCCGGTGAAACCGACGGCAGTGCACCAGGTTTTTCATACGTTTCACGCCTAGCGCTCACTATATCCAAAAATAATCCGTCGATCTCCAATTTGAAGGTGCCGAATGGAGAACTATCAATTACTTTCGCATCCAGCCTAGAAACCAATTCGGCCACGACAGATGCACCGTTGTATTCCACAGAGATATCCAAATCTTTTATACCTCTAGACATGAGGACGTCACGAACCGCACCTCCAACCACGTAGATTGATAGGTCCAGTTCTTCACCAATCTGGAGCAGACTATCTATTATTATGCCTAGGGGCTTTCCTAGAGCTTGGAACAATCTAGACTTGGGATCTAAAGATTCTGTCATAGTCACATTATAGAGACGAATTATTATGAAGCAGGTACAATACTCTAGCAGAACTAATCGATCTATGGACAACGACCTAAAAAAACTTGAGGCCTACCTGGAATACAGTTTTTCGAATATTGGACTCCTAAATCAAGCCCTTAGACATCCTTCTTACACTAACGAAAATCCTGAATCGGGTGACTCAAATCAACGAATGGAATTCATCGGAGATGCTTTACTGGGATCGTTTATAGCCTTGGAACTTTACAAAACCCATCCAGGTCATAGTGAAGGCCATCTAACAGGAATGCGTTCTAGAATTGTCAGCGGCAAAGCACTAGCTAATGTAGCGAGAGATCTGAAATTGGACCAACAACTGTTACTCGGCCAAGGGGCGAAAGCTGGCGCCGCCAACAAAACTGATTCCACCCTAGCAGCAGTACTCGAAGCTGTAATAGGGGCCGTTTTCTTAGACAACGGATATGAAGTAGCAAGACGAGTCACACTAAATATCTTTAAAACAGAGCTTCTATCCCTAGCCAATCGATCAAATATTAAGGATCTGAAATCTGAACTACAAGAATTGCTGCACGCTCTGGGAAAAGATGGCCCAAAGTATCAATTGATTAACACCAAAGGCCCGGATCACCAAAGGACATTTACTATCGCAGTCATTGTGAACGGGGCAATTCTCGGTGAAGGCCATGGAGGCAGGAAGTTAGAAGCTGAGGAACAGGCAGCTCAACAAGCGATAGCAAACTTAACAAAATGAGGCGTTTGGCCACACGAACAAGTATTTGAGTAGATATCTGAATCTTCCAGTCACATATACAAAAACCAATCGGACGATTGACCAATCACACATGAATACACAGGTAATCAATAAAAACTCCGTGTTATTATTCCCACATGGAAACTTGTGAGGCGTTTTGTTGAAGTTTTTCCACAGAAACGAACGGACCAAACAAACCACTGAAAAGGCTTTACGTCGGACCAAAGATGCGTGGTTCAAGCCATTAACCCGCATATTCCTCAATAATCGATTTGATGATGCGGCGTGGAACACACTGGAGGAGGCCTTAATATCCTCGGATATAGGTGTAACCACAGCAATGGATATTATTGAACGACTAAAAACACAGTTTAAAAGCAGTCACGATAATTCCCCCTTCCTTTCTGTAAAGAACGAACTAAATAGATTACTCGAAAATCCGAATGGACCAATTGAAACGGTCCTCGGAGACAACCTGAGCGGGCCTAAGCCTCTGGTAATTCTGATGGTTGGTGTCAATGGAGGTGGTAAGACCACAAGTGTAGCTAAGCTAGCCAACATGTATAAACAATTGGGAAAGAAAGTGCTACTTGGCGGAGCAGACACTTTTCGTGCTGCCGCTGCAGAACAATTACAAGTATGGGCCGATAGGCTTGATGTAGATTTAGTATCAAATGAAACAGGAGGAGATCCAGGGGCGATCGCATTTGATTCTATCCGTGCAGGAATAAGTCGTAAGGCAGACGTTGTCATAATAGACACAGCCGGACGGCTACACACTAAAAATAACCTGATGGATGAACTGAGTAAGATAAACAAAATTCTTGACAGGGACGAGTTCAGTTGTCCAAGAGCGACAATACTTGTACTTGATGCAACCACAGGGCAAAACGGGCTCAGTCAAGCCGAATACTTCTCAACCTCTATACATTGTGACGGTATTTTCTTAGCAAAACTTGATGGTTCAGCAAAAGGAGGCTTTGTCTTCGGAATCAAGGAGAAGCTGAATTTGCCAATAATGTTTGTTGGCACTGGCGAAAATGTTGAAGATATGTCAGTTTTTGAACCTAAGACATTTGTAGAAGCATTATTGAGCTAGACTAGAGCAGCAAAATAAATGTAGATACATAGTATATCGCTGACTCTAATTTACAATCGTGACTGAACTAATAATCTGGTTTACATTACTCTACCTAATAAGCATATTAGCGATGCCAATCGTCTTTTACGTAGTTAGAACTCTACCGGACAGGGGCTACAGTATAGCCAGACCGATAGCGCTACTTTTGCTATTTTACCCGCTCTGGCTCATTTCATCCACAGGAATAGAAAGCCCCGCTTTGCCCATATTTTCTAACAACCTCCTAACGATTTGGCTGATTATATTAATTGTATTAATAGGTTCTTTCTTTCTCTTCATACGCCAGAAAAACGAAATCATACTATTTGTCAGGAAAGAATTTACCACCCTAATCGCGATAGAGGGAGTTTTCCTAGCAGTTTTTATCTTTTGGATGTTCATAAGGCTCAATGACCCCAGCATTAGCCATACCGAACAACCCATGGACTTCGCGTTCTTGAATGCTTCTGCAATCAGTAATCATTTTCCACCAAACGATCCATGGCTCTCTGGGGAAACCATCAACTACTACTACTTTGGCTACCTTATATTTGGATGTTTTAGTAAAATCGCTGGGGTAAGCCTAGAAATAGGATATAACCTAGCTCTAATAACGGTTGCCGCTATGGCAGCAGCAGCGATATTCGGAATCTCTTCCAACTTGGTCCGAGTCTACGGAGGTACGCTGCGAAGTAGCTTATTAACAGGACTACTGTCAGTGATTCTATTGCTGGGAATAGGAAACTTGGTAAGTGGCCTTGAATTGATCCGGGCAGGTGGAGGAGGGACGGAAAGCTTCTGGGATTGGATCGATGTTAAAGACCTCGATGATGCTAAGCTATCCTCAACTTGGCATCCATCCGAATCAGGCTGGTGGTGGTGGCGCGCAACCCGGGTAATAGATACCACAGAAGATGGGCAAAGCCTTGACTATACAATCACCGAGTTCCCTTTTTTCAGCTTCACGCTAGGTGATCTGCACCCACACGTAATGAGCTTGCCATTCTTCCTGGTAGCAGCCACATTAATCTTCAACTTCATGCTATCGCCTAACAAAGTAGGAAAGGTTTGGGGATTTCCTAAAGGATCATCATTACTTGCCTTAACCGCATTATCTTTGTCCATGGGAGCCTTGGGATTTATAAATTTCATTGACCTTGTAACACTTTGGTTCATTTTCACAGCTGTGACGTTTGTGAAAACTTACGGCGGAACCGTTGGGTTCGGATCAAGCCTATTAAGTTCATTGAAGTTGGCGGGTCCGATAATATTACTTTCAGTGGTCGCATACTTGCCTTTTTATTTCTCATTTCCAAGCCAAGCGCATGGTATTTCTACAGTAGACAATTATGTAACTAGACCTTTCCATTTCTTCCTGATATGGGGGCTTTTCATTTTCATGATGACCCCTTACTTGTTAGTGGAAAGCAAATTAATAATACCGCTCTGGCGTAAGTTCAAACAAAGGATGAATTTGGCTTTGTCAGTTGCAGTCACCCTTGTGCCGTTCGCAGTTTGGTCAGGGTTTCAACTAATCCTTTTCTGGAACCAAGAAAACCTTGCCAGCACAATATCAGCGCGGGCCCTTCATATTCTGCCACTCGCCTCCGTTTTGCTTCTTGCAACCTACTTAGCCCTCACAAACTGGCAACTGGTATCAATGCAGAAAAACGCAATCCCTAATAAAGCACCTGTCGCATTCACTATGATCCTAATGGCAACCGGATTCCTGCTACTTATGGGAATCGAATTATTTCAAATATCCGATCATTTTAATAATCGCATGAACACAGTGTTCAAATTTTCTTATCAAACCTGGTGTCTGTTTTCCATCGCTGCCGCTTTTAGCGTATACAGATTAATAAGCCGGTACAATAATTTAACCGGCCTTATTAATCTTCCGGCATACTTCTGGTTGGGAACGGTCACTCTCCTACTCATAACTTCGATGTACTATCCCTTATCGGTAACGTATATGAAATTAGCGGAATCTATTAAGCCTGTTTCTTTGGACGGACTTCAACATGTGGCATCATCTAATCCTGACGAACATGCCACAATCCAATGGCTGAAAAACAATGCCACCTGGAATGACACAATTTTGGAAGCGGTAGGAGATGACTATTCAGAATTCTCAAGAATTTCATCTAGCTCCGGAATACCTACAGTGCTCGGGTGGGTATTCCATGAAACCCAGTGGCGCAATACATCAAGCATGCTTGATACTAGAAAAAATGATGTTCGGTCCATGTATGAAACGAAAGACACGATGGAAGCAAAGGAACTACTTGATAAGTATCAAGTGACATACATAATTGTAGGCCCGAGAGAATTGTCCAAATACGGCCATGACGGACCCTCGAAATTCGACTCTATAAGCGAGCAAGTGTACCCAGAATCGGAAGGGAATGGGAGCTATTCAATATACCGTGTTAATAGATAACGGCAAAATGGAATTAGAAACAGTCCAAAAAAATGATGGGACAACACCATTGCAACCTACCGTAAGTAAAAATGTAGCTAGTTGGAGCCGTTCGGAAATCAGCTTATACATTTTACTCTTGGCTACAGCCCTAGTATTGCGTTTATGGGACCTAGGATACCAAGCGCTGCATCACGATGAGAGTCTACACGCGATGTACTCTTGGTATCTCTATTCTGGGAATGGCTACACCCACGATCCAATGATGCATGGACCTTTCCAATTCCTAGGAACCGCTGCAATATTTTTGGCACTATGGGATTCAGATTTTACGGTAAGACTACTCCCAGTGCTGTTCGGCACCTTTCTTGTTGCAACTCCGATATTACTTAGATGTTTCCTTGGCCGGAGCGGTGCTTTATTCACTGCGCTCCTGTTATGCATATCTCCGACAACTCTCTATTTCAGTCGATTTGCTCGAAACGATGTCTACATGGCTGTATGGACTATGCTATTAGTAGCATTCATATGGCGTTATATTGAGAGTGGGAAAAACAGATACTTAGTATTGCTAGCAGCAACTCTATCTCTCGCATTCTCCACCAAAGAGAGCACCTTCATAATTGTTTTCGTGTTCAGCAGTTATCTCCTAGTATCCGCATATAAAGACATAGGACCTTGGCTAATTGGACGCAAGCACTTAAAAACTTTTTCTCGTCATGGTTCGCTTCTTGTTCTGTTGACATGCCTCAGTCTCCCATTTGCTGGTGCTGGCATAGCCATTGTTCAGGGTAGTATCGGACTTACTCTAGCGAACTCAGATTACAACTTGGGACCACATGGCATACCACTCGGTAGTAGCTTATTCGTAGCCTTCTTTACTGTCGCTGTTTTCACGTTAATATCTTTATTTATTGGCTTTAAATGGAAACCGAATGGTGTTAGAGCTTGGGTTCAGATCTCAATAGTATTGATCACTACTCTAGCCCTAGCTTCAGCATTAATTGATCTGATATTCGAAGTCAACCTAATTAAGTACTCAATACCTACAGGACTTCTAGGGACAGCAATAGCCGCCATTATTGTAGGTGTGAGGCAACGGGGTTGGTGGTTGCTCAGCTTAGGCGTATTCCTTTCCATCTGGACATTGACTCACACAACCTTTTTAACAAACCCTGAAGGTGTAGCCACGGGTTTCTGGCAATCATTAGGTTATTGGGTAGTTCAACAGGGAGTAGCTAGAGGTGATCAACCTTGGTATTACTATTTGATTATCGGATTAAATTATGAATTTATAGCGGCAATTTTTGGAGGCATAGGAATCTACTCGTTCCTAACCAAAGGAGATAAGTTCAGTATTTTCCTTGTTTACTGGGCATGCACTAACCTCTTAATTTACACCTATGCTAGCGAAAAGATGCCGTGGTTGTTGCTTAATATTACCCTACCTTTCCTTTTGATCTCTGGAAAACTTATGGGTGATCTCTGGAACAAACTACCATGGTGCAAAAATGAAGTGGAAAATCAAGTAGCTTTGCGGCAGGAACGGAATACACTATTCACTAACGTCATTAGAGTGGCCCATTGGAATTCCATTCTTTTCACGATTTGTCTAATAGCAACATTGCTGTCATTCGGATGGATTATCCAAAACCACATGTTTGCTAACGTAGAACTTAATATTAGAAATGTAGGTATCTGGGCATCCGCACTAGGACTTCTACTAATCTCAAGTTATTTATTAGTAAATGCTCCCACAGATAAGCGTCGGCCATTGTTCCTGCTTTCTCTTGCTGCAACGCTTTGCATATTGACTGTAATTAGTTCATTTAGATTGACCTACAAACACTCTGATATTCCCGTAGAAATGCTAATCTACACACAAACTTCTCCTGACATACCCAAAATCATGCATGCAATCGAACGGCTGGGAACGACTACAGGTGAAGGGAGCAACTTAGTGGTAACAGTGGACAGCTCTGATGGGTATACTTGGCCGTGGGCCTGGTATTTGAGAAACTACCCCAACGCATCTTATCCTTGTCTCGGCGCCGATGACGGCTGCGGGGCTGATAAGTTACCTACCAATTCAGATGTTTTGCTTCTTTCCGCTAGCAATCAATATACAGTAAATACTGGTACAATCGATTTCGCAGAACCTAAGCCATACAAACACCGGTGGTGGTTCCCCGAATACGATACTTACAGAGAACTTACAATCCCTAAGATAGCAGACGGAATAGATAGCAAACAATCGTGGTGCCGTGTTTTCGGATATTTTTGGAACCGCCACCTACCCCATAGCCTAGGCACATCCAACGCTTACGCCTATTTCCCATCTTCTTTTGATGTGGGAGAAATAAATTCTAATACAATACCTTCCCAAATATGTTAAACCTCCAAGATTGGCTGACTATGCTTCAGTAGTGGGCAGCATTTATACTTGACCTTAATGAAAAATCATCGTGTCTGGATTGGCCTTGTTATTAGCTTGGTATTTTTGGGGCTACTATTCTGGCAAATAGACCTTGCCCAAGTACTTAAGCATCTAAAAGAAGCGGAATATATCTACATTGTCCCAGGAGTCATGGTGTATTTCTGCATCTGCGTGTTGTTCCGCACACTAAGGTGGCGGCTACTACTAACTCCAATAAAGCCCATAAGTGCTCGACGATTACTACCGGTAGTTTTGGTCGGGTACATGGCCAACAACGTTCTACCCATGAGAATAGGGGAGATAGTACGCAGTTATTATCTCGGAAAACGTGAGAACGTAAGTACAGTTGCAACCCTGGCAACTATAGCAATTGAAAAGGTTTTGGACGGAGTCGTGTTGATTGGGTTACTCATATTAGTTTCAATATTTACTCCAGTGACAGGACTAGTAAGCAATGTCGCCACTGAAACCAACATTCATTGGTCTATCCTAGTTTTAGGTACCACGGTGCCTTTTGTAGGAATCATGGCTTTAATGTGGATAATTGCAAATCATCCTAAAACAATTGCTTGGATTCCAAGATTAATGCTTAACTGTTTACCAGAGAAATTCCGGGCTGTAATCAAAGAATTGATAAATAAGTCTTTGGTGGGGCTTGAAGCGTTGAATGACTCGAAGCGGCTATCAGCAATAATTCTAATGTCTTTCCCAGTGTGGGCAGGAGAGATCGGCCTATACTACTTGGTGGGGCTTTCATTCGATTTACAGTCAATACTGGGTGGACCTATGTTTATGATAGTTGCGATGATAGTAGTAGCCTGCATTTCAAATCTTGCTACTGCCATACCAGCCTCTCAAGGATCTATCGGACCATTTGAACTATTCGCCGTAGCGTCATTGGTAGTGCTAGGAGTTGATCCAGAAATTGCCACAGCATATTCACTAGTCTTACACTTGACCCTACTAGTGCCTATCAGCATAGCTGGATTAATATCATTATGGCTTGGAAATGACTCTGTAAAAAATGTCATTAACTACAAATCCCCTGCGAGTAATATGAAAAAGCATCCTGGTAAAAGAGAGGGTTCAAGTTGAAAGTAGGCATAATAGGTGGAGGTATAGGAGGATTAGGGGCTGGATACGAACTTGCAAAGACTGGCCACCATGTAACTATCTATGAAAGGGCGCCATTCCTAGGCGGGCTGGCGTCGACCTTCGAAGTTGGTGGCGGGCGGCTTGAACGCTTCTATCACCATCTATTCAAGTCTGATACGACCATCATTGCCTTGCTAAACGAGCTGGGGCTCAATGAACATCTCGTCTGGGAGCAGCCAAAAACCGGATGGTTTCACGGTGGTACGATATACCCATTTTCAGGCCCATTGGACCTTCTTAAATTTAAACCTCTTGGGCTAATCGACAGAATAAGAATGGGGCTGGCTACCTTGTACTTACAACGGGTGAAAAATTGGGAGAAATTCGAACAGGTTACGGCCGCTGAGTACATCAGAAAACTGGCAGGCCAACGTAACTATGAGGTCTTATGGGAACCTATGCTTAAAGGCAAATTCTCTCACTATTACGATCGAATAGGCATGCCTTGGCTTTGGAGTAAATTTGCGACACGTACCAAATCCAGAGGTAAGGATTTCAAGGAAAGCCTGGGCTACATAAAGGGGAGCTGGGGAATCTTAATAGATGAAATGGAAAGCCGTATTAAACATTGGGGTGGAGAGATCTACACTGGTACTTCAGTGTCAAAAATTTTAACTGAGAAAGGTCGTGCTAAAGGACTCACTATCGTTAGTGCATCCGGGGAAGAGACCGAGCAAGAATTCGATTTGATAATAGCCACTGTGCCAAGCTTCATCTTACCGAATCTAGTGGAAATGCAAGAAGAATACGTGTCGAAGCTACGTGGTGTCGAATACGAAGGAGCCATAGCAGTAATATGGGTGCTAAAGAAAAGTCTTTCCCCCATTTACTGGCTAAACATAGGTGACCGCGACATGCCTTTTCTGCTTGTACTGGAACAAACAAACTTGGTGCCTCCGAAGGAATACGGAGATAAGCATATCGTATATACAGCAGATTACGTGGCAAAGGATGACCGAAGATGGAACATGAGCACAGATGAAATAGTTAAAGAATATCTTGAAGGTTTGAAGCGAATAAACCCGGATTTTGAAGAATCATGGATAGAGGCGCATTATCTCCACAAGGAACCAGCTGCCCAACCGATTATAGAGATTAACTACAAGGATAAAATGCCGGAAACAAAAACACCTGTTGAGCGTCTTTGGTTAGCTTCAATGAGCCAAGTATACCCAGAGGATCGCGGAACCAATTACAGCTTGCGTTTGGGCATAAGAGTGGCTAGGGACGCAATTGCCGATATAAATGCCGAAAAATGACCTCAAATGAAATTCATCCTTGTAGTTAATCCTCAAAGCGGCACAAAACAAAGTTCAAAAATCCTAGATCTTATTCAACCCATTTTTCATACCAAAGGTGCTGAACTGTCAATAATCCCAACGGAGTTCAGTGGGCATGCAGAAAAAATTGCTGAAACCGTAAGTTTAACTGGATATGATGGCTTCCTAGCTTTGGGAGGGGACGGAACTTTTAACGAAGTTGTGAACGGGATGATCAAACGTACTACTGGAAAAAGGATACCAATAGGCATTATTCCAGGAGGATCTGGGAACTCATTCCTCCGAAACCTGGAGATTGGCGACCCTATCAAAGCATCTGAAGTAATAACTTCGGGGAATATACGATTAGTCGACACAGCTAGAATCGAAATGAATAGCCTTATTCGGCATTCAATCAATTTGATCGGGTGGGGCTTGGTCACAGATGTAGGCAAAAGAGCTGAACAACTCCGCTGGTTAGGATTCAGCCGCTATACGATCTCTAGCATCATTGAAATACTTTTGAAAAAGGAACGCAAAGCACTTCTGGTTGTAGATGGTCAACCAATTGATAGTATCTTTACCTTTATAGTCGCATGTAACTCTATCCACGTGGGTAGGGGAATGAAAATGGCACCCAAAGCTAAACTAGATGACGGATTAATAGATCTAATAGTTGTAAAAGGAGGACTGACCAGAGGGCGACTGTTATCTGTCCTTCCCAAACTTTTTGATGGCAGCCATATAAACGAACCAGAAGTTGAATACTATCAAGCCTCACAATTTTCTCTGTACTCAGAGTCTATTGACGACCTGAATATTGACGGGGAAATGATCGGGAATACGCCGATAGAGGTCACCATGGTTCGAAATGCAATCGAAATATTCGGCTAGGACTATGCAAGGGAATATCCACCACTTTTACTCACTCCAACATTTCCCATGAACACAAAAAACCATTAATGTCAAAACAAAAACCTGGTTTACTCACAAGCAAGAACTCACTGAGATATAGCGGTTTTCGTCGGTTCGCTGCTTCTTTGTTACTAACATCTCTGGGAGGGCAGTTACTTCAGATTGCTATACTCTGGCAGGTTTATGAAATTACAGGCAGCGCACTTCTCCTGGGCCTAAGCGGTCTAGCCAGGGCAGCACCGCACGTGATCCTTTCTATGGTAGGTGGCGTACTTGCTGACAGATTGAACCGAGTTTATCTCGTACAAGCCGGACAATTAACAAACGCTGCCGTTTTATCGGTTCTGGCATTCCTAGTTCTTACCGATTCAGTAGTCGTTTGGCATCTTTATGCAGTAACCCTATTGAACAGTGCCTTTTCAGCAATCACACAACCGTCTAGAACGGCATTAATCCCTAGCCTGGTGCCTCATAGAAATCTAGTTAACGCGATAGCTCTCAATGCCACCATAGGACAAATATCACACATTGCAGGGCCAGCACTTGCTGGCTTCACCATCGCCTATATCGGGCTTGAGTCAACTTACCTTATCAGCGGCCTCTTATACCTATTATCTATGGTGGCAATCGTTGGAATTCAAGTGCCCAACGCATCAACTACGAATGGAGAGAGTCCTTGGCACAGTTTTACTCAAGGAATGGCTTTTGTCTGGAGCAGGCCAGTGATTATCTCGCTACTACTTATCGATGTTGGGGCAACTACTTTAGGAAGCTACCGTGCTCTTCTACCAATCTTCGCCGAGGCTCTTGGGGTAGGAGCCGCAGGCTTCGGCATCCTAAGCGCTGCCCCTGGAATTGGGAGTCTGCTAGGAGCCGGAGTCATGCTTTCCTTAGGAGATATGAAATATAAGGGTCTGTATACAGTATTTGGAGTGCTATTTTATAGTGGTGCCTTGGTTATACTTGCCCTCTCCCCATCATTTATTGTTGCAATCATTGCAGCAGGCCTGTTGGGTATGGCAAACACTGTACAGGTCATACCTCGCAATTCAGTAATTCTAGGCATTTCTCCTGCTAACCTCCGCGGAAGAGTGGAGGCGTTTCGCAGCATGATCGCAGGTGGTGCTCCTCCGCTCGGATATGCACTCAGTGGTGGCATTGCAGCGATGCTTGGTGCACCATTAGCTGTTTTAATAGGTGCTGTATCATGTGGTCTGCTCGTGATAGTGATAGGCGCATCGCATGCCGCATTACGGGATAAGAATCTCGGAACACCACCGGTTGTTGTCTCTTAAGTCGTACCTGGTCACTCTAAATTCGAATTCTCATGCTCTGCATTGTCAGAGTAGAGTGCCATCTACCATTTCATAGGACCTATCGGCCATACTGGCTAAAGAAAGATCATGTGTAGCCGTTACAAATGTAATCCCTTCTGACTTGGTCAAACTCTTGATAAGAGTTCCAATGGCAAGGCCATTCGCAGAATCCAAATCGCCGGTTGGCTCATCCGCAAGAATTAAAGGAGGCTTTGGTGCTAATGCTCTCGCGATTGCGATTCGTTGCTGTTCGCCTCCAGATAATTCATATGGCCGATGATCGGCGCGGGAGGAAAGCCCCACAAGCACCAACAACTCTTCAATTCGCTGACGTCTAGCACCTTTCCGGAATCCGCTGATTCGAAGCGGTAGCTCAATATTTTCGTAAGCCGAAAGAAGAGGCAAAAGACCGTAAGACTGGAAAATGTACCCTATTTGACCTCGCCTCATATTTGTAATATCTGACTCAGACATCAACGATAGATCATTCCCCGCAACCATGACACGGCCACCAGTAGGTTCATCAATACCACCTATTAAATTTATCAAAGTGGTCTTACCAGAGCCAGATCTACCAGTTAAAGCAACAAATTCTCCTGGAAGTATCTTTAGGCTGACATCCCTAACTGCTACTACATCACCTGCTGGAGATGTGAAAACTCTGTTCAAGTCTGAGGTTTCAATTATAGGCCAGTCGCCGTAAGTCCTAGTCATGAATCACTCCCTTCTGGCTTAAGGACAATTTGGTTCGAGTCGGCATCTATACGAACTCTACCAGTTGTGCCAAGTGCCTTTAAAGAATCCAACGGCAACTGCATACGTCCGGCCCGGTCCACTACCAGATACTCTCGAGTTACCAATTGATCAGGGCGCCGCTTGCTTGCTTGCGATACCAACTCAGCAACTATCCTCCCATCTCGAATCTGAACCACTCTATCAGTGAATCTTGATGTGCCAGAGTAATGGGTGACTACCACAACAGTGACTCCAAAATCGACACACACATCCTGCAGGGCTTTGAGAACATCGTCCGCTGTCCTAGTATCTAATTCACCTGTCGGCTCGTCTGCGAGCAACAATCCTGGGCGATTCGCCAGTGCAACTGCAATGGCAACTCGTTGCTGCTCACCTCCAGACAACTCATCAGGGTATCGAGTGGCCTTAGCTTCTAAGCCAAGAGCCGACAATAAATCCATGGCTCTTTCACGACGGTCGGCACTAGATTGTCCCGATATTACCATAGGCAATTCGACATTCTCGACGGCCTTAAGGTATGGCAATATGTTCCTTGCAGGGCTCTGCCAAACGAAACCGACCTCTTCCCTTCTGAAAGCCACCAAGTCGCTTTCAGACATGTTGAGCAGGTCACGATGCCCTATCCTTACTTGACCAGAAGAAGGCTTATCAAGTCCTGACAAGACATTTAACAAGGTTGTTTTTCCTGAGCCACTGTAGCCAATAATTCCAACAAATTCACCCTGCATTATTTCCAGATCAATGCCACGCAAAGCCACAACTTCTAACTCAGTACCCTTATAAGTCTTAAACAAATCTTGGCATACAATGTAGGCCTCAGTTTTATTCAATTGTTTCCTCCATATAACTAAGCATCTGTCATCCTGATCAACTTCTGAAGTTCCAATCTCCCTATAGCCCATGCAAGCGTTAACACGGTCGCAAAAGTTGCAACACCAATAACAGCGTAAGATAGTGCTATTGCGGACCAATTGTTTCTTATGGCCATAGGTGGAGTTATCCTAGAGCCATCCTCAGCAACTTCTAACAAAGGCAGCACGGATATCCCCAATAATTGCCCACCTAACGTTCCTATCACTAAACCGAAGACTACGATAATACCTAAATTGAACCAAACTAGCCCATTTACTTGAGGCTTGGAAAATCCCAAACTTCTTAAAATTGCAAACTCCGAGACACGACCCCTCACATCGACATACGTGTAGAGAATTAGTCCCGATGTGCTTGCCATAATCACAGCAAGAAAAGATACCGTTAATAGTCCGGTCCACCCAGCCGCTAATAGCGGGTCTGACGTTCTCGCTTTTATCATCTCAGCAGCTTGAAATGTATTCCTGACAGAAAGGTTTGAGCTTTTTATAGATTCAATCACTCCGGGAGTTGAATAACCTTCGTTTAACTTCAACCAAATCTCCTCGGCGCCATTCACATTTCGATTACTGTGCAAGTAGACGTATTCTAATAACAAATCCGCGTCGACTATAAGGAACGATGATAGCCTGGGATCCAATGTAGGAAAAAATTCTACGCTATCACTTACAACAACTGGGACTGCAATCGATTGCACGAAAACCGGAATTATATCTCCTACTTGCACCTTATTATTGAGCAACTCTTTGCTCACAATTGCGGGTACTGCCTTTATTTCGGAACCATAGCTTATACCCCTGGTAGCCAACGTTCCTCCTATCCAGGTGAAACCCATACTCGAGCGTTCATTACGAGAAACACCCTGTGTAAGACCTAGATCATACAATCCAGGAGTAGACACGTCCTCAATGGTCTGCCACTTACCTGGTACCTGAAATGAAGGTATTTCAAATGATTCCTGTCCCGTGATAATCCGTAATTCGTTAAAGAAGATGACACCACTTTGCGACCCACTGCCTCTCCCGCTCAACCATAGTGACCTGAGGTTGACCGGTGCCTGAATTTTCAACTCACTATATCTACGGGATTTTGGCCTTATTTTTGGAATAGATTGTTCCATATAATGCCACCCATGCGCTTGAACTTCACCCAGATTAATATCAAAGTAAGATCCATTATCGTCTTGAAACCTAGCATTAAGAAAAGTTCGTTGCGGCAATCTTCCGGCCTGAACCCAAATACCTAAAGCCGTAGCTTCCACAGGTAAAGGGAATCCCCTAGTTTGTTTATCGCCCAATTCGATTGGCACAATGCCCGATAAAGTAGATCCGTCCACTAAATCCTCTCGTATCCAGGCTGTATCTAGGAATGATTTCGAATCTATTGCCAGTAGAGCCGCAGAACTCCCAAAACTTTCAGTTGCCACTCTAGTATCAAAGCGGAAAACTTTCGTTGACGAAGATATCCCGGGATTCTCATTTAGTTCACCTAACAATCTTTCATCCACTTTCAATTGATCACCAGAGTCAATTTCAATCCTTAGATCGGCTCCTGCTTTGTAACGCGCCTGATCCTCCTGGCTTCGCTCAAGAGTCGAAAGTAGTAAAGAACCTAACATTCCCAAAGATGAAGCCAGAGCCAATAGCACTAGAAGCGAACCCACTGGTATAGGATCTCTTACTATTCCCTTCAAGGCATGTACGATCCATACTGGACTCCAAGGCTCCATAATCCACCAAAAGAATCTTAAGGTAATAGGTACGATTCTCATTACGACTAGCCCGGCCACAAGGATTCCAACCACAGGTCCCATGAGAAGTGTCATGTCTATCTCAGTAGTAGATTCCATTGCAGGTTGGATGAAAAATGACCCCCTCGATTTAATTTGCCACCATAAGAGTCCGATGATTATAAGTAGAGTTAGGTCTATGTAATAGCGATGAATGAAAGGCACTTCTGGTGGTCGTGAAGAGGATGCTTGGAGTACTACAATTCCTTTGCTAGAAGCCCTGATTACGGTAAATGTGTAAACGACGACAGTAAATAATCCAGCTAAAGCGCCTAAAGCAAATGTGGAAATTGACAAACTTCCAACCATCAGATTTTGGACCCCAGCAGCCATCGGAAATATATACCCAGTTAACGCCACAAGAATTTGTGCAAGGAATGGTCCCAAAATTATGCCGGGCAGGGCTATGATGCTCCCTTCTACAAGAATTACCAACAGCACCTGTGCTGTAGAGGCCCCTCTGCTGCGAAATACAGCTATCTCCGTTGTCCTTACTCTCCCAATAAGGCCAGCTATCAAAAACATGTAATAAAGGAGCACACTCACTACGAGAAATATAACTAGTAAAAGTGGTACTCGTGCTAACAGAAGTAGGCTGGAATACTCATCTAGAATCTCATCTAGTTCAGTTCTCCAAGACGAATTAGGAACGTTATTGCGAATATCCTCCTTTATGTCCTCTATAGCGGTTTGCAATCCATCTACATGATCAGCACTGAGGCCAATCCGATCAGTCGTAAAAAGCCACAAGAAGTCAGTCAGTAGAGCAGGTATATAACTGGGCAACACTCTCAAAATCTGATCTTCGCCTGTATATAAGGGCAACGCCGCCCATTCCCTACCAGTGTTGGTGAATCTGTCCCATCCACCCACTCCCCAATAGTGTTTAGTCCCATCCAGCGGCTCGAAAACCCCGACTACTTCGATTGGTACAATGTCAGTAACAATACTTTCTGGTCGAAATGCACTGAATTGATCCCCCGCTGAAATAGAAAGTGCAGATGCCCCATACGAATCGATAATGACCTCGAGTCGATCAGAGTTAGCCCTTGGAAACCGCCCTTGAATTATCCTTACGTGCTCTTGCAATTTCGATATTGACTGAACTGAACTTCTAGGGCGACTAGCATTGGGCACATCAAATTGTGGCAAACCTGAAAGAAACAGCGTAGAGGTCTGAATTAACAACACGTCATTCACCATGAAAGGCTGTATTCGCTTTCTTATAGATTCATCAACATAAGTGTTGCTAGCTTCAAAAGCTGGTAATTCCAACTTGTGGAATGTCCTGTAAGTTATGTCTAAATCTTCGTCAGAAACACTAGCCAAAGTATTCGCCAAAGCAGTTTCAGCTAAGGCTTTAGAATAGATCACTCCAGACGCCATGAGAGCCACAGCAAGCAAGACCCCAAATCCAGCTGTTGCCTGTATTCGCCAGTCAGATCCAATGCGCCTAATTACAATCAGAAATGCAAATCTTATTAGGGCTGTGATACTCATTTTTCTTCAACCCTCAAAAGCGTGCTCAGTTCCAACTTTCTGCCAACCGAGACAACCAATAAACATGCCAAGGCTACCGCTCCAAATATTTCAATAATGACTACTCCGAAAATTCTGGGATTGAAAGTCACTTCCAACGATGGAACAACAGCCACGTTTCCCAAAGGTGAGTCCAGGAATTGAAGCAACCAAGTAGTCAAGTACATTCCTATCAAAATTCCACTCGACATAGAAATAACTAGTAAGACTATGTTTTTCAGGGCTACGGACATAATAGTGTGAAGTTTTGACATTCCCATTAATTGAAGTCCTGTTAAATCCTTTCGCACTTGTTTAGTCTCTCTAAATCCAAAAATACATAAAACGACACCTAATACTGAGCCTATTACAACCAGTGAAATCAAATGTAGCCTAGCCCAAACGTTCACTTTAAGGGGATCAGAGTTCTCTTTGCCTACCAATTCTCCTTGTTCCTGCAATATTCCACCTGGGATAGTGTCCTCTATAAGTTTAGAGATTTCACTTACGTTGGGTTGACTAGGCAAATCTAGCCACAATTCGCTTGTTTTAATTGGCCGTAGTTGAGGAAGCAAGTCGATATATGAACTCAGATGCCCAAAGTCAGCTACTATGAAACGCCCATTTGTCGGATATAGTGTCGGAAAATCACTCACCACTGCCTCTATCTCGAACACTATGGGCTGGCCGTCAATACGTACCACTATGCGCTGATTTTCACTAAAAGCCATACCTCCGATAGCTGGGATAGGCATCGGAACAGGCGATGCAAATATTCCTCCAATCGTTGTCGTTATTGGATCTGTCCATACATAGCTCAAGCTCCTTTTGCCTGATTTAGGACTGTCAATTTCATAAAAAATATTATCCTGAGTAAGCCCCAAACTAGGGAAAATATCCCAGCCAAGATCAGATTCAAAATCTTCTAATACCGAAATTTCACCAAGCTTTGAAACTGAAATGTCATCTAGTTGTATTGACCCTCCGCCGTAGCCCAAAAAGTAACCGCCAGAAACGTAAATGCCAACCAGATTTAGGGATCCATTAGCTAGGTCTAGCCCAGTAATCTCAACATCTTTATAAACCCAATCCGTATCATCTAGACTACCCAACTTGATCGTTTCGTATTTACCGCTATCGTCGCGGAAAAGCAATCTGATGTTGTAGTTTGGGAAAGGTCTTTCAGAACGAACCCAGAGACCAATTTTTTCTGCATTGTCTGGTACCGGAATCCCACCAAAAGCAATGGGGTCGCCTTTGATTGATTTTGCAAACGCTGACAACGGCTTTCCGCCAGCAAACCTCTGGCGAAACCAAGATACGTCAGCCATCTTTTCTGAATCGATACCCAATAACAAATAACTGACCCCGTCCGATTGACTTCCCCCAAACACTTGAGTTCTGTAAACGGGTGAGGCTGTTTGGATCAAATAGCTGTCTTCAAGCTTAGCTACGGTAGACGTAGCGTTGAAATACTTTCCTGCGGGCATTTTGACTACCGCTTCAGCTCCCAACGAAAACTTAGCTTGATCAAAATAGCCTGCAACCAATGTCCTTGGAACTGTTCCTGCAAAAACGGCAAGGGCTGTGATAATTATCAAAATTAAAACTACCGATCTGTATCTCTCATAGTCCTCTATCAATCTCTGATTGGTAATCGATATCCAAAGTGGAGTCCAGGATTTTAGAAAGAGCTTGCATGCCAAAAATACGACCGGTAACGCCCGTATAACGATTATTCCCAACGCAACGATGATTAATGATGGAGCAAAGAGTGCCAGCAACTGCAAGTTGCCTCCATCAACACCTGTGGCATCTTGGAAAAAAGTGCCTTCCTTTCCAAGCTGCCACCATGCTAAAGAAGCAAAGAATATGACTATGAGTTCAAATCCAGTTGCAGTCGCCGTATACAAACTGAAACCTTTAGCGGGATTCCGATTGACAATCTTGGCAGAAGCAGACAGATAGACAACTACATACACGGCAACCAATACAGCGCCTAGGAGACCAGACAAAACGAAAGTCGAGAATGACAAGGAACTTATCTCGCTGTTGCCAGACAGCAAAATTCCATTAGTTACCAAAGCAACCACCGGACCTAAAATGACCCCAGGCATAACAATAAGTAATCCCTTAATTATTGGCAGTGCTATACCTGTGCTTATCAAACTAATTCCTCTCGCCTTTAAAAGCATTAGCTCTTTTGAATTCCATTGAAATGCCAAAGCACCAGCTGCGATTGCAATAAATAGAATCAGTACAACTACGACCAACGAGATGTATATAAAGTAAGCGACGTTCATTGAGGATAATTTTGTTTGATAGTCAGAAATAATGTTCCCCAAGACACTTATCACGTATGAAGAAGGGTATTGTTTATTTAACTCAATCTCCATGTCTCTCAGAGAGGGCCCAAGTGAAGATGCATTAGCATAAGAAGTTTCCTGGGAGTCTAGTAATAATTGCCACCAAAAACCTCCTAAGAAAACGGGGTATCGTTTCGCTACCTTTTCGAAAAAGATCTCCTTATCCATAAATACTGTTACTTTTTCTGAACCACCCACCTCAGTCAGATTAAACTTTGATACACCGTCGGACCAAAACCAAGATGATTCATCCTTGGGTTGTACAACACCAACTATTTCCAATGCGATGATCTCTTCGGGTTTAGAAGGGAAAGGACTCACATACACAGTTTCACCCAAAGCCCAGTCCAAATCTTCGAAAGCCTCAACACCTACAACGCCTTCAATAAAAAGCATGTCCTCTGTTGAATCGCCCGTGTTAGTAGCCCAACGCCCGCTGACAAGATCAGAGAATTCAATAAACCGTTCTTGAAAAACAAAAGACGCCAAGGAATTGTTAATAGAGCTAACTTTATCTCCAGGTTCGTCAACGTAAGGGAGGCTCTGAGACAATCCTTTCCTTACAGTTTCATATAGAATATTTGAACCTGTAAGCGACTGATCAATTGTTTCAGCCACGAAGGAGTCAAGTTTTTCATAATCCCGAACTCCAATCGGCCTATTTGGGACCACGATGCTGATCACATAAGAATCGTCCGAACGTTCACTCAAAGAATGCGCAAATCCTGCTTGTGTCAAATTGGACAGAAAGAAAAGTGTCGTGAAAAACACGGTTATTAATAACAAAACAGCCAGGGAAACTCCTAGCATCAATAACATAGAATGCCTTGCTCTGCGAGCAAGTAGCCACCAGGCTAATCGAAATGCCAATGTATTGCCACCTTAATAACTGGTTTATTTATAATCAGTAAGTTTGGCCTCACAATAATCATAGATGCAGTGACACCGCTGAATCTTACGGATATACTGCGGCTTATTCAATGAAGAGATTGATAAAGATGCCGCAAATCCTTTCCAGAATCTAGCTCCCCCCATAATTGCGAGCCCATATTAGATGAAAGCTAGTACACCTATAAAACAAGGGCCTTTAGGCATTTTCTATGGCTGGTGGTTACTCGGAATAGGCGCAGTAATTGTAACCATCGGATCACTTCAGACCTCCGTTGTAAGTGTGTTTTTTCTCCCGATCCAAAGGGAACTAGGATTGAGCAGCGCAGCACTCTCGCTCGTATTTACATTGGCCCGATTTGAAGGCGGATTAGAAGGCCCAATGGCGGGTTGGATGATAGACAAATGGGGTCCCAGGTTGCCAATAATTATAGGGGCAGCTTTGGGTGGCACCGGTCTTTTAGTGCTTGCCCAGGTAAACAGTTA
>QGNO01000006.1 GCA_003228195.2 Chloroflexota bacterium
ATTCGATCGCCAGTAATTCGATCACCACCCAATTGGTCAAGAAAATTACCTGGTCAATAGCAAAGTTCTTCCCCAAGCACCTTACTCTCTTTATAAATAACGCTCAAATCAATAGATTTTGCCACCCCTGACTTGACATCATTGTTGAGATGTTCATATAATTTCTAGCCTTGTAGAGGGTTTTTGTATCCGGTCGTGAGTTTTTAATGAAATTTAACGTTGTCACCCTTCTAATGGGGGCCACTGAACTGAACAGTGAGAGCTTATTTGGGAACTTAGTCGATCGGCGTGAAGTAAATGGCGACACAACCGCCCAAGGCGAAATACTGTTACTCCGTGTCAATCAGGACACATCGATTACAAAGGATTTTGTAGCCTTTTTGCATAAAACAAGTGGGAAATGTTTAGATTTATACCACTACTTTGGGATAAACTCAGACCCATATTCGTTGGTGAAAGTAAAATCTTAGACATGGGACTTTAGAAGAGAGGATTTTATGGGAGCATTACCGAAAAAGAAACGGACTCAGTCAAGAAAGCGTGCGCGCTGGAGCCATTCGGCTTTAAGTCCAGTTAGTCTATCAATTTGCCCTCAATGTAAAACCGCGAAGCGCTCGCATCGCGTTTGCGGTAACTGCGGCTATTATGCAGGGAGAGAGGTTATTTCTCCCAAGGGAGCTACGTCTAGCGAGGGCTAAGGCAATGCCCCAACATAGCTTAGAATTTATCAGGAGCAGATTATGGCTCTTTCATCGAAACCCCAAAATAAGAATAGTAAGTTAGCGTTCCTGTTTCCAGGGCAAGGCTCACAATCAGTAGGCATGGGACTAGATCTCTATGAGAACTCGCCCGCGGCGAGGGAGATATTCAAGACAACTGACGATGTCTTGGGGCGTCCTCTTTCGAAAATAATGTTCAAGGGACCCTCTGAGGAATTAAACAACACCGTCAACTCCCAGCCCGCCCTCCTCGCCACCAGCTTAGCCAGCTTGGCCGCAACAAAAGAAAAATTTGCCGGCTTGCTAGATAGAGATGTCGAGTTCATGGCGGGTCATAGTCTAGGCGAATATACCGCTTTGGCTGCCTCGGGCGTCATTGATCTTCCGGATGCAGTCTGGCTCGTTCAAGAGCGAGGGCGTCTTATGCAAGAGGCCTGCGATGATAATCCCGGTGCTATGGCGGCAGTGTTAGGGTTAGACGAAAGTGTTGTGGAAGAGGTTTGTAGGGAAACTGGCACGCAAATAGCCAACATAAACACCCCAGGGCAAATTGTTATCAGCGGAGAAAAGGATGCAATCAGAAGCGCCGTCGAGAAATCATCTGAGAAAGGCGCTAAGAAAAGCATCCTTTTAAAAGTTAGCGGGGCTTTCCACTCATACTTGATGGGCTCTGCAATGAAAGGGATGCAACAAGCTCTAGATTCTGTACAATTTAGAAATCCGGAGACTCCCATTATCGCTAACTGTACAGCGAAACCGATGAGAACCTCTACAGAAATCAAAGAAGAATTAGCCCAGCAGCTTTGTGGTTGTGTGCGCTGGGAAGACTCGATCAAATACATGGTCGACTTGGGGGTATCAAAGTTTTACGAGTTTGGGCCGGGGAAAGTTTTAACAAACATGGTAAAGCGTATTTCCGGTGATGCCCATGCGACTTCCGTTGACGATATGTCGTCAGTACAAGAAATTGCTAAAAGTTAGATCAAGCGTGATTACATACTCGGAATCCAGTAAGACATCGGTGCGAAATAGCTCCAGAAAGAGAGGCGTTCCCGGTCGTCGCACTGCTCGTAAAGCCCTTTTACAAGTTCTATATGAGTTGGATACAACTGAACATTCGATCGAGGAGTCCTTCGACTGGGTCATCTCCGAAGCCCGTTTAAACGACGATGGACTAAACTTTGTTTGGGAAATTGCAAAAGGTGTGCAATATGCAAGTCAAACCTTAGACAACGAGATAGAGAAATACCTGCCCAGTTGGCCAGTCCATCAATTATCGGCAGTAGACAGAAACATATTAAGAATAGCAATATATGAGATGAGCTCAAACGGCGGGGTGTCTAACAAAATAGCTATTAACGAGGCCGTTGAGCTAGCGAAGAAATTTGGAGGCGATAATTCTTATAAATTTGTAAATGGCGTTCTAGGTTCATTTATTTCATCCAAGCTGCAAGAACTAGATACCCTGAATCAAACTGACACTTAAATAAAGGAGACCATACAATGGCATCAATTTTTGACCGCGTTAAAACCCTAGCTGTAGACAAACTCAGCGCAGAAGAAGAATCTGTGACCCTAGAGGCACATTTTACTAACGACCTCAATGCTGATTCACTTGACCTCGTAGAGCTGATAATGGCCTTTGAAGAAGAATTCTCTCAAGACGGAGATCCCGTTGAAATCCCTGATGAAGATGCGGAAAAAATCAATACTGTCGGAGAAGCCGTCGAATATCTTCGTGGAAAAGGCATAACTGACAGCTAAAATCTCTCTTGCCGCCATAATGCCATACTTCAATCTTGGTTAATACCTGCACCGCATTCTACCGAACTGGGCATCTTTGCGTGACTAGTTTAAAATTATTGCTAATCTTTGTCTTATACAAGTAATAGAGTATACTTTAAGGATATGCTAGATCTACAGCGGTTGGCCAGTCGAATACATAACTGTTTTGATTGTGATCTGTCTCAATCCCGCACCAAAGCCGTTCCTGGAGAAGGTCCAAAAGATGCGGACCTGATGTTAATTGGTGAGGGACCGGGATTCAATGAAGATCAACAATCTCGTCCATTCGTAGGGGCAGCTGGGCAATACTTAGATGAACTTCTATCCACAATCAATATGAACCGAGAGTCTGTGTTCATCACGAACATGGTGAAATGCCGGCCCCCTAACAATCGAGATCCACTTCCTGGAGAAATCGAAGCTTGTAACAAATATGTCAACGAACAGATTCAGATAGTCCAACCAAAAGTTATAGTTACCTTAGGCAGGCACTCTCTTGGAAAGTTTTTACCCGGAGAAACCATCGGCAAGGTTCATGGGAAGCCAACGCAAATCGGCGATTTAATCGTATACCCTATATATCACCCAGCCGCCGCGTTGAGGCGACATTCATTACGGCTTGTAATTGAGAGTGATTTTCAATTAATACCGTCACTATTGAAAGGCGATATTGAAAAAGAACAAACTGACGATCATAAATCTCAGCAGCTCTCCGTGTTTGAGTAGGAACCATCATGGGTAAACAAACCCTTAAAGTAATTCCTCTCGGCGGCTTGGGCGAAATTGGCAAAAACATGATGGCCCTAGAGTCGGGAAGAGACATCATAATAATTGATTCGGGAGTGCTATTTCCCCAAGAAACCATGCCTGGAGTAGACCTGGTCATTCCAGACATATCCTATCTGATAGAAAACAAAGGCCGTATACGTGGAATCTTTATTACTCACGGCCACGAAGATCACACCGGGGCGCTGCCCTATGTTCTCCAAAAACTACAGGTCCCTGTCTATGCTTCACGCCTTGCAGTTGGATTAATCAAGCTAAAGCTGAAAGATCATAAGCTGTCCTATGATCCAAAACTGGTTGAAATTAAATCAGGCGAGCAAATTAAATCAGGCCTTTTCAAAGTGACTTTCTTCCCGGTTTCCCACAGCATTCCAGATGCAATGGGACTAGCAATAAGTACTCCGCTTGGGTTGGTAATACATACCGGCGATTTTAAAATAGACCTCACCCCTGCCACTGGCAATCCTACCAATCTAGGGCAACTTGCGGAAATATGCAGGAATGGTACTTTTCTACTCTTATCAGACTCCACTTATGCAAACGTCCCTGGATACACACCCTCTGAAAACGTTGTAAGCAAAGAAATGGCCGAGCTGATTGGAAAGGCCAACGGCAGAGTATTGATAGCCACCTTTGCTTCCCTCTTAGCTAGAATTCAACAGATAGTCGACACCTCACACAAATATGGCAAAAAGCTCAGCGTGGTTGGTCGCAGTATGGTAAACAATGTGAACCTGGCCATAGATTTAGGATACATAAGCGACCCTGGAGAGGTTTTCGTGCCGGTCAAAGAATTGAGGAAATATCCTCCGGAAAAGTCCGTAATACTGATGACTGGTAGCCAAGGAGAGCCAACTTCTGCATTAACTCGAATTGCTAATCGTGCCCATCATGATATAGAAATTACTCCTGGCGACACTGTTGTGGTCTCATCCAGCCCAATACCTGGTAATGAGTTACCGGTTAGCCGCGTTATAGACAACTTGTTTAGACAAGGAGCGTACGTCTTATACGACAAGACATCAACTGTTCACGTCCATGGACACGCCAGCCAAGAAGAACTAAAGCTCGTACTAAACATAACTCGACCAAAATTCTTTGTGCCTGTTCATGGAGAATTCAGACACCTAGTGGCTCACCGAGAACTAGCTATTGCAATGGGCGTACAACAAGATAAAGTCTTTATCCTAGAAAATGGCGATTTATTGGAGCTTTCCAATGACAAAGGTTGGCTTGGGAATTCGGTTCCCGCTGGAAATGTATACGTCGATGGCAACCTGCTTTGGGCACACGACAGCAATGTTCTTAAAGAGAGAACGATGTTATCAAGAGATGGCATAGTAATTGTTAGCGTCTCCATTAATAAGCATAATGGGGCTGTAATGAGTCGCCCTCGTCTAGCATCTGTAGGATTTATTGAGCGAAGCAACTCTCCGGAACTGCTTGAACGGGCCGCAGATGCCGTACTCCTTGACCTTAAGTCAATCTCAAAAAATAACCCTCTTAGCTCGGGTGATATTGAAAGCAAAATTAACAAGTCGATTGGCGCGTTTCTTTTTCAGGAAACGAGATTGCGCCCGCAAATAATCTCGTTTCCGGTTCTAACCTAGGAGGAATCCTCGGGCAAATGAATATGCTGGGGAAACAAGAATCCGAAAACGGTCGACCAATGTGGAAACGCACATTGATCTTACTGCTTACCAATCCATTCAGCAGGATTTTGCTCTTTGTATTGGCGACTATTGGATCATGGCAATTTGTAGGGGACTACACAATGAAGGAACTTTATCCTGTAGCCCAAGGTGAAATTCTGAAGAGTGTAGGTCTGGGATTTTATGGCTTGTCATTTTTCACTATCATCTTATTAATAGCACTGAGATTTGCCCCTAGATACATCTTGCTTAAGTGGCGCTCTTGGCTTGCTGTGATCATGATGATCACAGCAAGCCAAGCTGTTTTGGGGTCAGTCCGTAGCGAAAAAGGAATTACCTCTGTAACCACTTACGGCGGAGCCATTGCAATGAAGTTGTGGCCAGAGCCAATAATCGGCACCGCTTTAGTCTTAAGCCTTTGTTTCGTTTCAGTAATTCTTGTGTGGCCAGCGCAATCATACAAGATTTTGAAAGCCTTCTTATTGGCTTCAGCTCGACAAGTTCCTAAGGCTACATTCGCTTCTCTGAGATTACTCGGGCAGTCAATTAAGGGCATATTGAAGTTGGCTTTTTCCTTCATGTCGTTCGTTTTGCAGCAGCTGAAACCCGCTACTCATCAACTTCCAACAGACCATCAAGCCAAGCGGCAAGGCGACGTCCATATGTCTACGGGTCCCGAACATGCCACTATAGCTCCTGGCAACTACCCTTTTGCTGACCAACAACAATTAGAATTGCCGATAGAGAATATCGATACTTTAAAGAACGTACGTCTAGAGTCGCATAACAAACCGGCTCCTCAAACCTTGAACCCTCCTAGTAGATGGCTCCCTCCCGGTACTGAATTCCTTGATTATGGCGCTCCCGTATCTATTGCCGACTACGAAACGGACGAGGTGGCGAGGAGGATAGAAGAAACCCTTGCTGATCACGGAGTTGAGGTGATCGTAAATCAAGTCAAGCCTGGCCCGACGGTTACGCTCTACGGCCTTACCCCTGGATGGATACGCCGCTTTAAACAGGTAGTGGAAAAGGACGAGCGCGGTGAAATTGTAAGAAACGAAGCCGGAAAAGCCATCATGAACCGAACAGAAGAGCAAACCCGGGTAAAGGTCGATTCAATCGTTGCTCGCGAAAAAGATCTTGCTTTAGCACTAGCCGCACCTAGCTTACGTATACAAGCACCTGTTCCTGGAGAATCCATAGTTGGCATAGAAGTTCCGAATCGTGAAGCAGTTCTGGTAGCGCTTCGCAACGTCTTAGAATCCGAAGTGTTCGCTTCGCTAAAAGACAATGGCGGCCTTGCCCTTGGACTAGGTCAAGGCTCCGGTGGCGATCCAATAGTTGCTGATCTTCGGAACTTACCTCATCTTCTTATAGCCGGCGCGACAGGCAGCGGAAAAAGCATTTGCATCAACACCCTCATAGTCTCTTTAGCTTCCCAGGTATCTCCGGAACGATTACGAATGCTTCTTATAGACCCAAAGCGAGTAGAGCTTACTCCTTACAACGGGCTACCCCATCTAATAGCGCCTGTCATCGTAGATACTGAACCCGCAGTTCGTGCACTCAAAGGAATTATGGCCGAAATGTTCCGTCGTTACCGTCGATTAGAGGAACTAGGCGTTAGAAACATCGAAGGATATCATCGACACAGAAACGCCCTAGAGTCCATGCCCCACCTAGTTGTAGCAATCGACGAACTAGCCGACCTTATGATGGCTGCCTCTTACGAAGTTGAACAGACCCTCACTAGACTCGCACAATTAGGACGAGCCGCCGGAATTCATCTTCTCGTAGCAACTCAAAGACCCTCAGTAGATGTTGTTACCGGGCTCATCAAAGCCAATTTTCCTTCTCGAATCGGCTTCGCCGTAGCTTCACAAGTAGATTCTCGAACGATTCTCGACGCAGCAGGTGCCGAACGTTTACTGGGTAGGGGCGATATGCTGTTCCTTTCCGGGGAAACTCCTAAGCCCCTAAGAGTGCAGGGAGCCTATGTTTCAGATGGTGAAATCGAGAATCTCATCGATTTCTGGAAAAGTCAAAACGGCCCACCGTTGCCCGAATTTAACCTGGAACCCGAGGCAAGCTCTGACATTAATTCAAATTCTGGTAGTTCTGGCCAAAGCTCCGGAGACGACATGATGGGAAAAGCGCTGGAACTGACCACTCGTTATTCACACCTGTCTACATCGTTATTACAGAGGCGTCTGAGAATAGGGTATCCTAGAGCGGCTAGGTTAATGGATCAATTGGAGGACGACGGTATAGTTGCCACTGGAGATTCTGGAAAATCACGTGAAGTGATTAGAAAACCTGAGTAATCTGATTGATAACTATAATGTGTTGATTACGGCCGTGGCCGTAATTAACGGTGGGGGCGACATGAATATCCTTAGTTCCAAAACCGATAAACGAGACCCGACTTGTTGAAAACTGCTCTTGAAAAAATTCTGTCTCTACAACCAAGGTGGAGTAATAAAAACACCCCAGAAATGAAGGAGCGCGGCAGATTAATCAGAGAAGCAATCCAGCCGGGAATGGAAAACCTCACAGGTAACATAGATTGGGTAGTAGAAGGGGACTTCTTGGTAGAAGCCAGTGACGGCATTGGCAATAAGGCTAGAGTGCCCTGGGTAAGAATATACAACCCTTTCAGGTCGCCCAAAACCACTCAAGGATGATATTTAGTATATCTTTTCGCTTTTGACGGATCATCCGTATTCTTATCTCTGAATCAAGGTACTCAAGATTGGGAACACGGACAGCTGATAAGCAAACAAGATCAGCCGTTTTCCCGCGATGCGGATAAGGTCCGAGCCTGGATTCCGATAAGTGATTCGAAAGTAGACCTTAAAGTTCCAGCAAAAAGCCTTGGAGTAGACTATGAGAAGGGCAATGTCTACGCTATCGAATATAACAGCGGGCAGATACCAGATGACAAAAAATGGGGCTGACTAATGCAGATTTTTCAACCAGTGTAATACCACGTATCTCAGCAGATTGTCGTAAAACGAGAGTGCTTTAAGGCGTTGCTGGCAATTTAGCAACAACAAGATCCGTCAACCGCTCATATTCCTGTTTAACTTTATTGCTCTCTAGAATTGTCGGCTTATCACTATTCATATAGTCTGGTAATAGTTCGTGTCTCCCCAAGAAGTCTAGTCCCATCTCTTTGGCCAACTCTTCCCCGGCACCCTCGCCGAATACACCACCAGAAAAGTTTTCCAGGACTCCTAAAACGTTGACGTTCATCTTTTTGATCATATTTATAGATCTTTTGGCGTCCAACTTCGCAAGTGATTGAGGAGTAGCCACCACTACAAATCCATCTAGCTGGAGAACCTGCATGATAGTCAACGGAGCATCAGATGTGCCTGGGGGCAGATCAACTACCAAATAATCGATGTCACCCCAATCCGTATTTTGTAAGAACTGGTTTAGTGCATTGTGAATCATCGGGCCACGCCAAATAATGGCTTCTTCTTCATTCTCTTGGAAGAACGACATGGACATCACTTTCACACCATAAGCTTCGCCTGGTATGAATTGCCCATCCTTCTCCATCCTCGCCGCCTCAGTTGCCCCGATGGCCTTTGCCGCATTAGGGCAATCTATATCAGCATCTAGGAGACCAACACTGTACCCTCTACTACTAAGTGCCGCGGCCATGTTCACCGCAACTGTGGTCTTACCTACACCACCTTTGCCGCTGTACACACCTATCTTGACTTTAACACGGCTAAGCCTGTCACCTATCTGCCGACGTTGTTGCCAGGCACGTTTGATAGATTCCAGACGAGCCGTTTCTTGAGGGCTCATCTTACGCTCTTCTGGCTTCTGAGTCATATCTGCTATATACCTAACAGCGCCTTGCCGTCTTCCGTCAGCATGTCGGGGGACCACGGTGGGTCAAACACAACTTCAACCGTCACTTCCTCCAAATCTTCTATCTCAGAGATAGCCCATTCTGCCTGTTGAGCTATATAAGGCCCCATTCCACATCCAGGGGCCGTCAAAGTCATCTTTACGTGAACCTCGTTATTCTCTTTGACGTCGACTCCATAAATCAGCCCGAGATCTACTACATTAACTGGTATCTCAGGATCGTAAACGTCTTTAAGCTTCTCCAACACTGCTTCTTTTGTCACAATTGCCATGTTCCCCTCCCAATTCTCTTGAAAGACTATATCTTGTCCTCCAGATTCTATCTAAAACTCGATATTTCAGTCAATCACTGCTTCACTCCCGTTGAATCTCTAACCTAGGATCCCTTGATTCTCCTAATTCCGCCAACCCTAAACTAGATTCCTTTATTACAGATCTGCCTGCCAGCCCTCCCAATGGCCAGTCAAAAACGACCTGCCAAAGTGCATCTTTTGATCGCCTACTGCTGTCCTTAGGATCCTCTCCTCGACCCGCTATAAGGCCAGTCCTTCCAAAGAAAAGGGACTTCGAGTCTATAACCTTAACCCTATTACCTGTACTCACTTCATTACGGCTCATTTCAATGCTCCAGCAAACCCTATAATCCTTGCCCAACAATTCACATTATTATTGCGCAATTATCTTACCAGATTTTAGTCTCATAGTTATCTCGCCGGCAACTAGTTATACCCGTTCCCTTTCTAGCTATTTCCATAGGCATCGTATGGCTTTGAATTTGCTTTCGTGTTAAACTTACCGAGCCTTAAACAATGCAGGGCAGGCTCTACAATTGTCCGTTCAGTGATGGATTCTAGAGAACGGCTTCGAATTGTATAAGCATTGATAGGCGGGTAAACGAAGAGGATCTATTATGACCAGCATTGAACCCTTCAGCGGGCCAAACTCTGCATACCTGATAGAACTGCACGAGGCTTATCTGAAAGACCCTCTGTCAATAGACCCAACGGTTAGAGTTTTTTTTGATACTTGGTCACCTTACCTCACTAAAAAGGGTTCCGGGAATCACCAAAGTACGTGCACCCCAGAAGTCGATCACCAAAAGCTATTAGACATTTCTGGCTTGGTTGAAAATATACGCGTTAATGGCCATCTCGAATCCAACCTTGACCCACTCGGACTCCAACCATCTCGAGTTGTCCGCTCCGATTCCCCTCTAAAGCCACCTTCGGAAGCTGAACTAAGGAAGCTGCCAGCAAGTCTGATTAAAAGCCCTCTTTCCAATACAGACTCGACAGTGCAAGATTTGATTTCTCAGCTCAACAATGTGTACTCCGGAAATATAGGCTACGAATTTGGGCACCTCAGAAATGGTGACGAACGAAGCTGGCTCGAACATAGCGTTGAGTCTGGGGCCTTCCGCCCGGAAATCGACAACGAGACGAAAGTGGATCTCCTCAAGCGGCTTAGCCAAGCAGAAGCGTTCGAACACTTTCTTCACAGAAATTTCCCGGGACAAAAATGGTTTTCTATCGAAGGGAACGATGTCCTTGTACCCGCTCTTGACGAACTACTCGCGCAAGCAGCAGAAACGAATTTAAAATCCCTGCTCATAGGCATGGCACACAGAGGTCGACTTAATGTACTGACGCATCTCTTTGGCAAGCCTTATGACGCTCTCCTAGCAGAGTTTATGTACGGATACAAGCTCGATGACGGTGGGTCGACAGAGTCCGATCATGGGTCTTCAGGAGATGTAAAATACCACCAAGGTGCTGATTCCCAGTACTCAGGGAAATCTGGTAAGATTTCTGTCTCCTTGTTGCCAAATCCAAGTCATCTGGAACTAGTAAACCCAGTTGTGGTCGGTGCAGTGAGAGCGACACAAGACTTTGATGGAAAAGATGGAGGAGCCCCAACGCCAGCTGTGGATAAGGCAATGGGTATATTGATACATGGGGATGCCGCCTTCGCTGCAGAAGGAGTGGTCCCAGAAACTCTCAACCTAAGCCAACTGACTGGCTATTCTGTAGGCGGAGTCATTCACATCGTAGCAAACAACCAAATCGGCTTCACTGCCGAGGCCCACGAGTCGTACTCCACTGTATACTCTACCGATGTTGCAAGGGGCTTCGATATCCCAATCGTCCATGTGAACGCAGACGACGTGGAGGGATGCATGGGCGTGATGCGGCTAGCCTTTGCTTATAGACAGCGGTTTCACAAAGATTTCCTTGTTGACATTGTTGGCTATCGTCGGTATGGCCACAACGAAGGAGACGAGCCCAGTTTTACACAGCCAATAGTCTATCAAAAAATTAATAAGCATCCCACGGTGAGGAGTATCTGGGCCGACAGCTTGATCAAGGAAGGCCTGCTTACACCTCAAGAAACTAAGGACATGGTCAGAGATACCAATGACCGATTACAAGATGCATTAAACACGGTTCAGGGAATGGAGCGAGAGGCACCTACGGTACAGCCCGAGCCCATTCTTGAAGAAGACAGGCCAATTTTGCCAACAACCGTTGATGCAGACAAACTGAGAAGCTTGAACGAGGAACTCCATGTGATACCAGCCGGTTTTGCGCTTAATCCGAAGCTCGAACGCCCTTTGTTAAGAAGGCGTGAAGCGCTAGAAGAAGGTCGTATCGATTGGGCACAAGCAGAGGCTCTTTCTTTTGCATCACTACTTTCAGATGGCGTGCCTATTAGAATCACTGGACAAGATACCGAGCGCGGCACTTTTACCCAAAGGCACGCCGTGTTTCATGATATGGAAAAAGGCTCCAAGTTTACGCCTCTCACATCTCTCCCAAGTTCTCAAGCACCATTTGCTATCTATAATAGCCCTCTGTCAGAAGTCGGCGTATTGGGATTTGAGTACGGCTACAGCGTACAAGCCAAACACGCTCTTGTTTTATGGGAAGCTCAATTTGGAGACTTTGTGAATAACGCACAGTCAATCATAGACGAGTTCCTAGCCAGCGCTAAAACAAAGTGGGGGCAACGCTCTGGCCTAGTGTTGCTTCTTCCTCACGCCTATGAAGGTCAAGGGCCTAATCACTCTAGCGGGTTTTTGGAGCGTTTCTTGCAATTGGCCACAGAGAGTAGTTTCCGGATAGCCTATTGTTCTAATGCAGCTCAATACTTTCACCTTCTTAGGGAGCAAGCGGCAATGATCCGAACTGATCCTAAGCCCCTTGTAATCATGACAGCTAAAAGCCTGCTTCGCCACCCTGATGCGTCCGCTACCCTAGAGGAGCTATCGAATGGCACTTTTAACCCCGTAATTACTGATGGAAAAGGGATAATTGATCGCGAAGGAGTCAAGCGTGCAATCCTTTGCGCAGGTAAAGTCTACGTTGATCTTATAAGTAGCAAAATGTATCCTAAGGCAAAGAATACTACGATCATACGAGTTGAAGAACTCTATCCGTTTCCTACAAAAACTCTGGAAACCATTTTTTCTTCTTACGCTGCGCTAGAAGAGGTGATATGGTTACAAGAGGAGCCGCAGAACCGTGGTGCATGGTCCTTCGCCGCGCCTAGAGTGCGAGAAATACTCGCCCCTGGCATCCCGCTTTTCTATATTGGCAGGCCAGCTCGATCAAGCCCAGCGGAAGGATCAGCCACATTACACAAAATAGAACAAGAACGAATAATTCGAGAGGGCTTCGCCCCTGTTAAGAAGATGGCAATTGTTGCATCTTGAGGTGATTAATGACGCTTGAAGTTAAAGTTCCAGAAATGGGTGAGTCGATTGTCGAAGCCACTGTTGGCAAATGGTTGAAACAAGTAGGCGAGACCGTGTCAGTTGACGAGCCAATTGTTGAACTTGAAACCGATAAAGTTAATGTCGAGGTCTCTGCTTCTCAACCAGGTGTGTTGGAAAAAATCTTAAAAGCTGAAGGCGAGACAGTAACTGTCAGCGATATACTTGGCACGATTACAGATAGTGCTGCTGCTGACCCACAGCCCGATTTATCGAACGAGGAGTCGACAATAAAAGAAGAACCAGCCTCTGAGGGCGACTCCGAGCGTATTACCCCAGTAGCACGACGAATCGCTGCCGAACATGGGGTAGATGCCGGGGAAATTACTGCGAGCGGTGCTGGGGGAAAGATAACCAAAGAAGACGTGATGCGCTACCTACAGGAATCTACAACGGAGCCACCGGCCAAGATCGAAGAGCAATCCACTACAACATCAATTCCTGGAACTACTTCAAGGCGACCAGCTGAAAGGGAACATCGCGTTACCCTTACACGCTATCAACAAACTATGGCAGCGAGATTGACCGAAGCAGTTCAAACCGCTGCGATGACAACAACTTTCAACGAAGTAGACATGTCTGGAATAATCGAAATTCGCCAACGAATGCGAGACACATTCAAGGACCGTCACGGTGTGGCCTTAGGCTTCATGTCCTTCTTCACCAAAGCCGTTGTGGAAGCACTAAAAACTTTCCCTGTTCTTAACTCTGAAATCCAGGGGGACGAGCTTGTTTTCAAACACTACTACGACATTGGAGTCGCTATAAGCACCGAGGATAGCCTCGTGGTCCCAGTAGTGCGCGATGCTGACCAAAAGAGCTTCGCTGAAATCGAATCTTCGATTCTCGATCTTGCAACTCGCGCTAGGGAACGCAAGCTAACGATTCAAGAGCTGCAGGGTGGAACTTTCACCATTACAAACGGAGGAGTATTCGGATCCTTAATGTCTACACCTCTTCTGAATCCTCCGCAAGTGGGAATCTTGGGTATGCACGGCTTTAAACCACGACCTGTTGTAATAGACGGGCAGGTCGTGGTTAGGCCAATGATGTATCTAGCGCTAACTTATGATCACCGCATAGTAGATGGAAAATCGGCTGTTTCCTGCTTAGTAAGAATTAAGGAACTAGTGGAAGATCCTTCCCGACTCCTCATAGGAACTTAGAATAGGCTCAAAGGACCGCTAGACTATTGGTGACCAGAAAGCTCCCTACGAATTTCGACTATTTCATCTCTGAGTAGCGCCGCCTTCTCGAACTCGAAATTCTTCGCCGCTTGTTTCATCTGTGATTCAAGGCCTTTAACCACACGGAATATTTCATCCTTAGGCATATTTTCCCAAGAAGCTTCCGCCCGCTCACTATAATTGCTCGGTCTAAGCCGATCAGTAATGTCCGCAACCGCCTTATGAATTCCCACCGGAGTTATATTGTGAAGTAAATTATGTTCTTTCTGAATTTTCCGACGTCTCTCCGTCTCATCTATCGCCATTTTCATAGACCTTGTAATTCTATCCGCGTACATTATCACGTGGCCTTCAGAGTGCCGGGCAGCGCGACCCATGGTTTGTATTAACGCAGATTGAGATCGTAGATATCCTTCTTTATCGGAGTCAAGAATCGCAACAAGGCTGACTTCAGGCAAGTCCAAGCCCTCTCTCAAAAGATTGATTCCAACAACTACATCATAGATGCCCAGCCTTAAGTCTCGAAGCCTCTCGCTCCGTTCCAGGGTATCGATTTCAGAGTGTAGATATTGCGTTTTAACATTCATTTCCCTCAGATAATCAGCAAGCTCCTCTGCCATCCGCTTGGTTAGCGTCGTGACAAGACACCTTTCCGACTTGGCAACTCTTGCATTTATCTCTTGTAGTAAATCATCTATCTGCCCCTGTGTTGGCTTAACTTGAATCGTCGGGTCAAGTAATCCAGTTGGGCGAATCACCTGCTCTACCAACTGCTCACCCTTCCCAGTCTCATACGGCCCTGGAGTAGCGGATACATAAATTACTTGCTCAACCTGCCCCTCAAATTCCCCAAAGCTGAGAGGTCGATTGTCTAGGGCGGACGGAAGTCGGTATCCATAATCGACCAAGGTCTGCTTCCTTGAGTTGTCTCCGCGATACATTCCATTTAGTTGAGGGATGGTCATGTGCGATTCATCAATAAACAGGAGGAAGTCATCAGGAAAATAGTCCATTAAGGTCCATGGAGTGCTGCCAGCAGCACGTTGCGCTAGTGGTCTGGAATAGTTCTCAACGCCCGAGCAGTATCCTGTTTCACGCAACATCTCTAAGTCATAGTTTGTACGAGCCTCTAAGCGTTGAGCCTCGACGAGTTTATCCTGAGATTTCAAGAACATGACCCGTTCTGCCATCTCTTCTTCTATATCCTTTATCCCCATCAACAGCTTGTCCTCTGGGGTAACAAAGTGTTTTCCAGGATATATATCTATTACATCATCTTCACTCAAAATCTCCCCTGTTAAGGGATCTAAAGTTATTATTCTGTCAACTTGTTCACCGAAAAAATCGATCCGGATAGCTGTCTCGTCATAAACAGGAAGAATCTCTATCGTATCGCCCCGCACTCTGAACTTTCCTCGGGTCAAGTTCAGGTCGTTTCGCTCATATTGCATTTCAACTAATCGCCTTAACAATCTGTGCCTATTTAGACTCTGGCCTTTTTGAATTGACATTACAAAGCCCTGATACTCATCAGGAGACCCCAAGCCATAGATACAAGAAACAGACGCAACTATTATCGTGTCTCTCCTGCTTAAAATAGCCCTAGTTGCCGCATGTCTGAGTTTATCAATTTCATCATTTACGTCCGCGTCTTTTTCAATGTAGGTATCTGTACGAGGGATATACGCCTCTGGTTGATAATAATCGTAGTAGCTCACGAAATATTCAACAGCATTATGTGGGAAAAACCCCTTGAACTCTGTGGCCAATTGCCCAGCCAAAGTTTTGTTATGTGCGATCACTAACGCAGGTCGCTGCGCTGCCTCAACCACTTTGGCCATCGTATATGTTTTGCCAGACCCCGTAACACCAAGAAGAACCTGGTGTTTTCTGCCTAGCTCCAAGCCTTCAACAAGCTTATCTACTGCCTTCGGCTGATCTCCAGAAGGCTCAAAATCAGAAATGACCGTAAACTTTCCTTCTTCCAATTTAAACAGTCCTTTGGTTCATAATTAAAGCCGCGAGTAAAGTTCAAGCGTTTTTCTTTCCATATATTTGCATAGCCGCATCGCGTGACACTATCCCATCACGAACGTCCAATTCCAACAAGGAAAGTTCCCTTTCAAAAGGGTTGCCCATCCCCCCACCGCTTGGGAAGTGCAATTCGAGTCTGTCCGAGTCATTTTCTAACGTTAAGTATCCCTGAGTCAGTGCTTTTGGGTCATCGCTCAAAACTTTTCCGTTCAGTACTACTCTTGTCTTTTTCCCCGATAATCCTCCGAAAACACCACTTGCTGGGAAAGAAAGTCGGTTGGGATGGAAGTAAATGTTCAGTGGGCCTGGATAATTCGACGACTTCGCAATGGTGACCTTCAGCCCAGGACTCCCTCGATATCTTCCTGCACCAGCAGAGTCCGTAATAAATTCCTTGGACAAAACCAAGACTGGGCTATTCAGCTCAAACACCTCAACTGGGACGTTTGAAGCACTGCTTGGAAACATGTTGAGTCCCATTCCATCGCCTGCACTGCCAGCACCTCGACCACCACCGGAGAAAAGATGCGCGTTAAACACCCTGCCGTCCTGGTGAAATCCATAGGTTCTGAGCCCAGACATAAGCCCATTTCCAGCCTGTATTCTTTCTGGCATTACCTGGGCTAGAGCACCGAATATCGCACCGTGAATGTACCAGCCAGTGTTTAGCCTTGATCCAACGGATATGGGGAAAGTGCAATTAATTATGGTTCCCTCTGGGGCATATGTGCTGATAGGGGCGAAGCAACCCTCATTCACTGGAACCCCTGGCGTCAAGAGGCAAGCAAGCGGATACAATGTATGTCCGGTGCTGTAGATTAACGTGCAGTTGAGCCCGCCCCGATCAACCTGAGGAGATGATCCAGTATAATCTACCGAGATTTCGTCCCCTACAACCGTAATCTTTACAGCTATCTTGAGCGGAATCCCCATTCCATCAGTGTACACTTCGTTCGTGTAAACACCATCATCTATCTCTTCAATCGCTTTTCTCATTGCGGATTCCGAACGAGCCCGTATCTGATGGGAAAGAGCCGATAGATCTCCGAGATTGTACTCCTCTATAAGAGCTACTACTCGTTTAGAACCTACTTCGTTCGCTGCAACTTGGGCCTCGATGTCAGTCAACACCATCTCGGGCGCCCTAACGTTCCATTTAAACATGTCGAATACTAGTTCATTCGGTTTGCCTCTATCATACAGCTTACAAATAGGGAAAAAGATTCCCTCTTCGTAGGAATCGCTTACTCGTTTTTCATCTAAGGAACCACCTATATCTGAGGTGTTAGCTATATTGCCAACAAATCCCACAAACATATTTCCTTTGAAAATCGGAGTTACCACTGCTATGTCCGGTAGATGGCCTGCACACATCCAAGGATCGTTGGTTAGAAATACATCACCTGGTTTGATCGACTTCTCGGGGTATTTTTTCAAGATTTCCTTAGTGACGTTAGGCATAGTCATGTTGAACACAGGCATACTCCGATAAGCATGAGCAATTGAGCGGCCATGCTTATCCATGATTTCACATCCGAAGTCATTGGCCGATGCGATGATGGTTGATACAGCTGTTCGAAGGATAGTTGTCCACATTTCCTCAGTAACATTCAGCAAGCGGCTCCAAATGATTTCTAACGTAATTGGATCAAATTCCTTCATCCTGTTTTTCTCCTCTTGGCTATCCAATCTTGAAAACAAGGTTCAGCCACCGATCAATTAACACACTATCTCTAGGGCTCATTACAGCAGTGGAATCTTGTTCTTCTATAATAGCTGGTCCTTCAATTCTGGAACCTGCGGTCAACTTATAGCGATCATATATTGGACAATCTACATATCCGCCGCTGTCTCTAAAATATGCTTTCCGAGTTCCCTTTAATGCTCCCGTCAAATCAACGTTGTCAGTTACTGCCTCTTCACGAAGATTAACTATTGGTTCTGGACCACGCGCCAACAAGCGCCAATTTTGAACCTCAATCGGTATATTCAGGTTTCTACGGCTATAAAATTCCTGATAAATAGCATGGAAGTCCGATTCTATTTGTTCAATATTCGAAGGATTAAGTTCTCCTGGTGAAACTGGCACGTTTATTTCATGTATTTGACCCTTAAGTCGCATGTCTGCCGATCTTACTAGCTCGACATGTTCCTCCGGAACGCCTGCCTGATTCATTAGCTTAAGGCCACTCGCCTCCATATTACGAAAAATATTATTCACATCCTCAGCATTGAAATCCGCAAGCGATCCCGGAAGTGATCGTACATCTTCTAACGATAGCGGTGCGGTTAAACAGCCAAGCGCCGAAGTTACTCCAGCTGCCAACGGCACAATCACTTCGGTTGCTCCCAATATCCGTGCAACGTCACAGGCATGAGCAGGACCGGCTCCTCCGAAAGCTATAATCGAATAATTTCTCGGATCCTTATTGCGCCCTATGATGTGGAGTCTGGCTGAAGCGGCCATGTTTTCTGTAACCACACTGTATATGCCCCAAGCTACCTGAACCTCACTGATCCCTAGCGTTTGTGCTAGTGCCGACACAGCTCTCCTAGCCGCATTGATGTCAAGCTGCATTTTGCCACCAAGGAAATAGTTAGGATTGAGATATCCAAGTAATAGGTTGGCATCCGTCACTGTGGGGATAGTGCCGCCTAGTCCATAACAAGCAGGGCCCGGTTTTGCCCCAGCACTATGAGGGCCAACTTTAAGCAGCCCTAGGCTATCTGTCCATGCTATGCTTCCCCCGCCAGACCCTATCTCAATCAGGTCTAGTACCGGAATCATGATTGGCAAACCACTGCCAACCTTAAAGCGATGAATTCTCGCCACTTCGATACTGTTAGTTATCGCTGGCTTTCCTCCTTCAATGACGCATGTCTTAGCTGTTGTGCCTCCCATGTCGATAGAAACCAGGTCCGGCTTGGAAAGCAAGGTTCCATAAAAACTTGCTGCTAGGGCGCCTGCTGCTGGTCCCGACTCCAGAAGGCGCACCGGTCGCTGGCTGGCAGCATCACTTCCGATTACCCCTCCGGCTGAATGCATAACCAGTAGCTCCCCTGTGTAACCTAAGCCTGAAAGTCTGTCTCTTACGCCCGCAAGATACTTAGATACACTCGGCTTTATATAACAGTCCGCAATTGTTGTTGAAGTACGCTCATACTCATTGATTACTGGTGCCACCTCAGAGGATATGGAGACGGTTACATCTGGAAAGTGATTTTCTATAACTGCCTTTAGAGCTTCTTCGTTGGCCGGATTCTTATAGGCATGCATGAGCGCAATCGCTAGAGCCTCAGCACCTTCGTCCAAAAGCCCGTCAACTAATTTTACAGCGTCATCTTCAGCTACCCTTTCCAGTATTAGTCCGTTGCTATCTGTCCGCTCTCGAATCCCTTGTCGTAGGTATCTAGGGGCAAGTGGCTCCGGATACCGTGCCTGCAAATCGTACATATCATAAATCTGTTCTCTACGAAGCTCTAGAATGTCTCTGAATCCATCTGTAGTTATCAAACCCGTCTTGGCCCCCTTGCGTTCAATTATCGCGTTGGTTGCCAACGTAGTACTGTGCACAACTAATCTCAGCTCGTTGTAGCCCACACCGATTCGTTCAAGTAACTCGGAGGCTCCACTTATTAGAGCTTCCTCTGGCTGATCCGCATCGGTTAGCACCTTATTCACCGATACCTTGCCAGTATTTAAGTCAAGTAGAGAGAAGTCGGTGAAGGTTCCGCCTATATCCACACTGAGAATATGCTTGAATTCACCAGTCCGATTTATCATGAATCCTCCTCAACGGCCTGATATTATCACGCGCTAGGCTCAATAGGAGTAACGACCCATATCATCTCTTCACTAGTTTCACTAAGAGGCTCCCTTTGGAAATTTCCAAACGTTTCCAAAATTCTGTACCCTGCGTTCTTTAGCAAGCTTTGAATCTCCCTTTGATACGTGTAGCGAAGTGCGTATGACACTTCTGATCTTTTCTGAGTCGTGCCACCCTCCCCATACTCTTTCAAAACGTTTTTCACATATATTATCTGGTTATACTCATCATGCTGACTTTTTTCTTCTAGCTCTATTTTTGGCGTTTTTCCTAGGCAGGTCGCTTCATTCCCAGAGAGGCTGAATGTTTTCTGTTTCTCCAAGCACCCTGCTTTCGGCACGAATAGGTTAAAGATCAAGCGTCCTCCTGGTTCCAAGTGTTTTTTGATACAAGCAAGCGCCCTACGCTGATCTTCAACGGACAGGAGTAGTTGAAACGACCTAAATGGGATAATCGCCAAATTGAATTGCCGCTCTAGATTAAAATCACGCATGTCTCCCTTCACTAAATGCAGGGTCTTCGTGCGAGGGCTTAACTTCTTTGCCTTCGACCTAGCCTGAGCGAGCATAACAGTCGAGTTGTCCAGGCCAGTGATCGTAACGCCTGCCTGCGAAACTGGTATCGTCACCCGTCCAGTGCCACATCCCAATTCTAAGACTGGGCCAGTCGCCATTTCGGCCTCAGAAATCCAAAATGGGACGTCTTCCTGAAGCGCGTGGACTTTGTCATAAAGTTGGCCCCAGGCATCTCCATAGGTCATCACCAGCTCTATTCCCTGACTAGTGACTGAAGGGCCTGCCTCAACTGCTCTTCTAGTGAGCTGTTTTCGACGCCACCAACTCCAGCCACCGCTTCTTGGACTTCTGCCCGAGAGTAACCTAGTGCCTGGAGAGCTGCTATCAAATCTCCATGGGCGGCCCCAACCCCAGAGGGAGAAGCTTCCCAATCTTTTTGCAATTTGCTCTGAAGGTCGACGACTATCCTACCAGCCGTCCGTGCCCCAATGCCTTTCACTCCTGACAATCTATCTAGATCGCCGGAAACTATAGCCATTGCTGCTTCATCGGGCGACATGGCATCTAGCATGTCGAGCGAAAGCCTGGGGCCCACACCGCTAACGTCCTGAAGGAGGTCAAAAAGCCGTTTCCCTTCAGCTGTAGGAAAGCCATACAAAATGGGGACGTCATCTCTTATTAACAATGTAGTGTGTAATGTCAACAGATCGCCTTCGGCACCAGTTCCAACGATGGTAGACTGTGCAACATTGACCCTCAGGCCTATTCCTGAAACCTGAATCACGACGTAGTTATCACCAACAGAAGAAAGGGTTCCCGAGATGGAGTTAATCATTTAAGGTTAATCCTCTCCACAGCAACTAACGAGGCTTCATTAAGATTTTGAACATGGCACAATGCCACAGCTAAAGCATCGGCTGCATCCTCTGGGATGCCTTCCGAATCAATGTCGAGTTGCAATGCTATTGCCTGTTGTACCTGATATTTGCTGGCGTGCCCGTAACCGCTTACTGCTAACTTGACCTGAGAAGGTGAGTAGCTTGAAATAGGTAATCCTTCTTCAGCAGCGGCCATCAAAGTCAAGCCTTGTGCCTGTCCAATCGCCATAGCTGCTCTAGCGTTGATTGATACAAAGGGAGTCTCCACTGCCACTTCATCAGGACGTAAATCTCCGATAAGACTTAACATTTGCGAATACAGCTGATGTAACCTTGGCCCCAACAATCGCCCCCTAGTCGCTTTCAACACACCCCAATTTTCTGCAACGCAAGATCCGCCTTTACCCTGCCTCACAAGACCATAACCCATGTTGAGTGTGCCGGGGTCTATGCCTAAAACTAACGTAATTGGATCACCCCCAGTGAAGATGTTTAAGAAGAACCATATGCGTTCAGCACTTCGTCTGGAAAATCGGCGTTAGTATAGACTCGCTGTATGTCATCCAGCTCCTCTAATCTGTCCATAAGCTTAAGGGTTTGTTCCGCCTGCTTGTTCTCCAACAGCTGTGTTGCCTTCGGGGTCATCGAAATTTCCGCCCGAATTATACTTGCATTGGCATCTTCAAGTGCCTTTCGCACTCTTTCAAAGAGTGGCACGGCAATTCGCACTTCTAAAGTTTCTTGCTCTTCTTCAAAGTCCTCTGCCCCAGCATCGATCGCCAGTAAGGCCAACTCCTCTGCTGTGTTACCAGGCGCCTCCAAAACCACCACCCCTATTGTCTCAAAGTTCCAAGCCACACAGCCAGGTTGTCCCATATTGCCGCCACCTTTTGAAAAAGCATGTCGGACCTCAGACACTGTCCTCGTTGCATTATCTGTTAGTGCCTCGAGTAATATTGCTGCGCCACCAGGACCATACCCTTCATATACCACCTCTTGAAGAGCATCAGCTCCACTATCGCCTAAACCGCGATTTATTGCACGCTCTATGTTATCCCCCGGCATATTGTTGTCTTTGCCTTTCTGTATAGCAAGTCGAAGACGAACGTTCATTTCAGCATCTGCGCCACCTTCCCTCGAAGCTATTACTATTTCACGAGCCAACTTCGTGAAAAGTTGCCCGCGCTTAACGTCATTGACGCCTTTGGCACGTTTTATTGTGGACCATTTAGAGTGACCTGACATTGTACTTCCGTTTCAAAAGCCCTGGTTATATATGGTCGATTCTACCATCGATCCAAAATACGGGTCAAAACAGCCTCCTCTTTGCTCAAAAAAGTCATCTCTATTAGTCCCGTAAAGAGACACCTAATTAAGAACTAAGGCACAACACACATTTAACACCATTGGTCTCTTTCCAAGGCTAGTTTATTTACTGTTCGCAATACGACTGCGGTAGAGAAGCCCCTTCTCTGGAGATATCCAGTCAGGCGGCTAACAACTTTTTGTCTTGGCACTCCGTTTAAGGCCCTCACATGCTTCAAGCCAGCACTATACGCATTCGAGTCATCGTCTACGTCAGCAGTTACGAGAAGTACCAACTCATTTTCAATGCCCTTCTTACGCAACTCACTCCTAATAAGACTCCCGCTCCTTGGCTTGTTTTTGCCCCTGCCCTCTGTCCAATCTTTCGCAAACTGCAAATCATCCAGATACCCAACCTTAATCAAACGCCTAATTACGCCTTCAATAGCTCGCTTAGAGAATCGCTTACCCAAGCGTTGTTCCATCTCAAGTCGGGTCCTCTTCCGATAAGAAAGTAGATTTAGCGCGGACTTATACGCCAACTCAGGATCTTCTATAACATCTCGTCGAGTCAGGTTTTGCGAACGCACTAATTACTCCGCGACTGACTTGGCGCCGACGCCTTTCGTCTGCTTTTCCACCAAAGCCGCTGCTTCAGCGGCTGCTCGAATCTCTGCGTTTAGTCTCTCCGAGAACTCCGTTTCACGAGAAAGAAAGTCCTTTGCGTTCTCTCTTCCCTGTCCCAATCGCGTCTCTCCATAGGAATAGAAAGCTCCGCTTTTAGTCAGAATGCCGTAATCCGCTCCCAAGTCGACCAAATCTCCTTCTAGGCTAATCCCCTGACTAAACATGATGTCAAACTCAGCAATTCTAAAAGGAGGTGCCACTTTGTTCTTTACTACCCGCGCGCGGACACGGTTCCCTGTGACAACCGTGCCCTGTTTTATGCTATCCACACGCCTAAGGTCTATTCTGACAGAGCTATAAAACTTCAAGGCCCTCCCTCCGGGAGTGACTTCAGGGTTGCCAAACATAACCCCGACTTTCTCTCTAAGTTGATTAATAAAGATCACTGAGGTATTCGAGCGACCGATAGCCGCCGTAAGCTTACGCAAGGCCTGCGATAATAGTCTAGCCTGCAAGCCAACATGGGTATCTCCCATATCTCCTTCAAGTTCGTTTCTAGGCACTAAAGCAGCCACGCTATCTATTACGACTACATCAACGGCGTTACTCCTCACCAAATACTCTACTATCTCTAGCGCCTGTTCCGCGTCGTCGGGCTGTGACAAATAAAGGTTTTCGACGTTAACCCCGCAACGAGAGGCATAGCTTTTATCTAATGCGTGTTCGGCATCGATATAAGCTGCAGTTCCTCCCTGTGCCTGGGCTTGTGCAGCTATGTGATATGCCAAAGTTGTTTTCCCGGAGGATTCTGCTCCAAATATCTCTACTACTCTACCCCTGGGAACTCCGCCGATGCCCAGTGCCAAGTCAAGTGATAAGGACCCTGTAGGGATTGCCTTAACTGAATCGTCAATTTCTAATTCTCCCAAGCGCATTATTGCGCCCTTGCCAAAACTTTTATGAATTTGGCTTATAGCTAGGTCTAGGGCTTTCTCTCGTTCTGCTGTCATGGCTCCTCTCCTTTGCTGCATTATAGAACGGTTGTTCTATTCGGGTCAACATTAGCATATGCATTCCTTATGCATTAAGTAGTGTCTGTTAATTTCAGAAACAAACCTACGTTTGGACTAGAGTAACATGTCGCCTAATAATGTTTGTACCGATTTACGATCGGCATTCGTCTATCGCGACCAAAGTTACGGTGCGTTATTTTTATTCCAGGAGATGCCTGTCTCCTCTTATATTCACTTCTGTCAACTAAACGTATAACTTCTTTAACCACTGAGCTATCGTATCCCAATTGTAAGATTTCATCATACGTTTTATCGTCCTCGACATATGCTTTCAGTATCGGATCCAGAGCCTCATAAGATGGCAACGTGTCATCATCCCTCTGGTTGGGCCTTAGCTCAGCACTAGGCGCCTTTGCGATAATGGCTTCTGGAATAAGGCTATACCCACTAATTCTGTTTACATGAACTGCCAAGTCGTATACGAGGGTCTTAGGAACATCCTTAATGACCCCAAAGCCTCCTACCATATCCCCATAAAGAGTACTATAGCCAGTTGCAATCTCACTTTTGTTGCCAGTAGTTAAAACCAACCAGCCATATGCATTGGACAAAGCCATCAATATGTTTCCTCGAATTCTTGCCTGTAAGTTTTCTTCCGTGACGGGCGGACCTTCAAGGAGTGCTTTTTTTAGCATTTTTTCATACGCCGCAAATGCCTGTTCAATCGGGATCGTTAACATTTCAATGCTGAGGTTCTTTGACAGCAAGCTGCTGTCAATAACGCTTCCCTCTGATGAATAGCGAGATGGCATCGAGACGCCTATAACGTTATCAGTGCCTAGCGCCTCGACAGCTATCGCCACCGTTATTGCCGAATCAATCCCTCCTGAAAGCCCCAACACCACTTTTTCGAAGCCACTCTTTGAAACATAGTCACGGGTCCCCAGAACTAGTGCCTTCCGAACTTGCTCGATAGGATCCAGGCGCGTCACGGTTTGGGGAGCTAGGGGAGGTAGTTTTCGGACAGTTTTATGATTGGATATGGCCACCACTGGAGCTCGCGATTCACTTGCACCTTCGGCAGTTTTCAAGCTGACCTGCTTCTCAATATCTACCTTCCCTCTCGCGGTTGGATAGAATATTTCAGCGTCCAAATTCACCTCGAGATCCACAACCATTATCTCTTCGCTGAATTGTTTTCCTTCAATCAGAATCTTCCCTTCCCTATCGACGACAAGGCTGCCACCGTCGAAAACCAACTCATCTTGTCCGCCCACCGTATTAGTGTAGGAGATATTCACGCCATTATCGACTGCACGCCGGATCAACATTTCAATTCGCTCTTGGCCTTTTCCTGCATGAAACGGGGAACCATTGATATTCACTATAATCTCGGCTCCTGCCATTGCCTGATGGTACACTGGGCCATCTTCGTACCAAATATCTTCACAAATATTAACGCCCACTTTAACCCCGTCTATTATATAAACTGGGCTCTCATCGCCCGGGTCAAAATATCTCTTCTCATCAAAGACCCCATAGTTAGGCAAAAACATTTTGTGATAGACGTGAACCAATTGCCCAGAGTGGGCTATGGCTGCGGCGTTATAGGTTCTCCCTTCCTTCCTGTTCGCAAAGCCTACCACCGACGTGATTCCAACGCTCTCTCTCACCACGTCATCAAGATATCGGATGTTGTCCTCTATGAACTGGGGTTTAAGAAGTAGGTCCTCTGGCGGATATCCTGGAATCGCCAGCTCAGTGAACGCTATCAGGTTAGCCTTTACATTTTTTGCTTGTTGAATCGAATCGATGATCTTAGCCGTGTTGCCCGACAAGTCTCCTACCGTTAGATTAAGCTGAGCCATAGCCAATCGGAAAGTACTCATGGTTGAATTCTAAGGGCGTACAAAACGTACGTCCAGCTAAACCTAGACAAAGGGCTCCTGATTTGCATACTGCACCTCTTTCCGCTCCAAATCAAATCCCTGTTACATCGAAATTGTCTTCGCCAAAGCGCCCGGGAGGCTTCGAGGCAACGCGGTTGATCCCATTAGATATGTATCTATATGATGGGCCGCCTCTCTTCCTTCAGCGATGGCCCAAACTACAAGCGATTGCCCCCTCCTAATATCACCTGCAGCAAAAATACCTGTAATGCTTGTCATATGCTGATCATCTGTGGGCACATTGCCCATAGGGTCGTAAGAAAGACCCAGTTCGTCTAGTAGCCCTACATGCTCTGGTGATACAAATCCAAGGGCTAGCAAGACTAAGTCGACTTTCATCTCAAATTCGCTTCCTGTTTTCTCTTGCATCACTAGCCGATCAGTGCCATCAGGTGTTGCCCAGTTAACCTCCACCGCTACAAGCTTCTCTAATTTACCGTTAGTGCCGAGAAAGCCCTTTGTTAGAAGGCTATACTCTCTTTTGCCACCTTCCTCATGCGCCGCGGAAGACCGAAGGACAACCGGCCAGTACGGCCAAGGCTCGTTGTCTGATCGCTGCAATGGGGGCTTTGGCAAAAGCTCATATTGGTAGATTTCCTTTGCCCCTTGACGATGTGCTGTCCCGAGACAATCCGCGCCAGTGTCTCCACCACCCAAGATCACTACGCGCTTTCCAGTCGCGCTGATCCGCTCGCTCGCAGGTATTGTCTGGCCTGCATTTATCCTGTTCTGTTGGGTCAGGTAGTCCATTGCCAAATAGACTCCACCCAAACCTCTCCCTGGCACCTGAAGATCTCGGGCCATAGTGGCACCGCCAGTAAGGCAAACTGCGTCGAATTGCTCCCTAAGTTGTCCAGCCGAAATGTCTACCCCAACATTTACACCTGTCTTAAAAACAATGCCCTCTTCCTGCATCAAGTTAACTTGTCGTTGAACCACTTCCTTTTCCAGCTTGAAGTCTGGTATTCCTAATGTGAGAAGCCCTCCCACGTATTCATCTCTCTCGTATACTGTAACTTGGTGTCCAGCCCGGTTCAGCTGCTGAGCCGCGGCCAATCCCGCAGGACCTGAACCCACAATTGCAACGCTTTTGCCTGTTCTTGATTCTGGCGGCATCGGCTTAATCCAGCCTTCCTGAAATCCTTTTTCCACTATGGCCTTTTCTATGTACTCAATTGTTACTGGGTCTTGATTAATATTAAGCACACAAGACTCTTCGCAAGGGGCGGGGCAAATCCTACCCGTAAATTCAGGAAAGTTGTTAGTTGCGAGAAGCATGTTGAGGGCCTGTTCCCACTTACCCCTATATACTAGATCGTTCCAATCTGGTATCAAGTTGCCAAGCGGGCACCCCGTATGGCAAAACGGCACTGCACAATCCATGCATCTTCCAGCTTGATCTTGTGAGTTCTTGTCGGGCCACTCCCCATAGAACTCTTTCCAGCCCTTAACTCTCTTGGACGCGGGGGCTCTGGCAGGACCTCTCCTCTCCAAATGCAAGAATCCGAGCGGCTTACCCATGCAACACTGCCTGTATCTCTTTCGGTTGGCTAATTTGTTTTTCTTCAAGCACCTTGCTGTAGGCTATCGGCATCACTTTGACAAACTTTGGGATCATGCTTTTCCAATTTTTTATGATGTTTCGTGCTGTTTCGCTTCCAGTATGAGATGTATGCCATTGAATCATCTGTCGAAGTGCAAGTTGATCGGCTGGGTCATCTACCGATTCTAGGTCTACCATGTCCGTATTGCAGTTATCAGAAAACCGTCCGTCTTCGTCAAGGACGAAAGCTAGCCCCCCACTCATTCCGGCAGCAAAGTTTCTCCCAGTTTGCCCAAGGACAATTATCAATCCGCCCGTCATATATTCACAACAATGGTCTCCAACTCCCTCCACAACCGCCTGGGCCGCGCTGTTACGTACGGCGAAGCGTTCTCCCGCCTGCCCACGTATAAAAGCTCTTCCGCCAGTTGCACCATACAGAGCGACATTTCCAATAATTATGTTCTCTTCCGCAACGAAGGTAGATCCTTTCTGAGGATATGCTACCAGTCGCCCTCCAGACATCCCCTTTCCAAAATAATCGTTCGCGTCCCCTTCAAGCGTTAAGGACACGCCTTTCGCCAAAAACGCCCCGAAACTCTGACCTGCCGACCCGTCAAAAGTGTAGTGTATGGTATCGTCTGGTAAACCCTCTTCTCCGTAGATCATTGCAACTCGACCACTCAGCATAGCTCCTACAGTACGATTGTGGTTTCCTATCGGAACGCTGGCCTGTATACGACCTCTTCCTTCCAACGCCTCATTTGCCAAGCGTATAAGTTCGTGATCCAAGGCTGCTTCCAAGCCGTGATTTTGTGCTTCTTTGCAATAGGTTGCTACATGTTTAGATTCCTCTGGCCGATACAACAGTTCCGTGAGGTCTATTCCCTTGGATTTCCAGTGTTCGATCGCACTCCTGCTTTCCAAGAAATCCACTCGGCCAACCATCTCATTAACTGTGCGGAATCCCATTTCAGCCATGATCTCACGAAGCTGTTGTGCAACCATGAAAAAGTAGTTAATGACAGCCTCTGGCTGCCCGGCAAACTGTTTTCGCAGGTCGGGATCTTGGGTTGCTATTCCCACAGAGCAAGCGTTCAAATGGCATTTGCGCAACATTATGCACCCGAGAGTGACTAGGGGAGCCGTAGAGAATCCAAATTCTTCTGCTCCCAGCAAGCAGGCTATTGCCACATCTCTTCCTGTTTTTAGTTGTCCGTCTACTTGCACAACTATTCGGCCCCTTAGATCATTCTGAACCAAAACTTGCTGGGTTTCTGCGATACCCAATTCCCAAGGCAAACCAGCATGTTTAATTGATGACTCAGGGGATGCTCCTGTGCCACCGCTATCACCACTTATAAGGACCACGTCAGCATGTCCTTTCGATACGCCAGCCGCTATAGTGCCGACTCCGACCTCCGCAACCAGCTTAACGTGAATCCTAGCTGCAGGGTTGACGTTCTTCAGGTCATGAATGAGCTGCGCGAGGTCTTCAATGGAGTATATGTCATGGTGCGGAGGCGGAGATATCAACTCAACTCCCGGGGTCGTGCGCCGAACCCACCCTATATACTCGTCTACCTTATGCCCGGGTAGTTGACCTCCCTCCCCCGGCTTGGACCCTTGTGCCATTTTTATTTGCAAGTCTGAGGCATTGACTAAGTAGTTCGTCGTCACTCCGAAACGCCCTGATGCAACTTGTTTAATTGCACTGCTTCTTGAGTCTCCATTCGAGTCCTGCGTATACCTTCGGTAGTCCTCTCCGCCCTCGCCGGTATTACTCTTTGCATCAATTCGATTCATTGCAATAGCAAGGGTTTCGTGGGCCTCTTTGCTGATAGCTCCCAAAGATATAGCGCCAGTAGCGAAACGCTTAACAATTTCACTGGATGACTCCACCTCATCCAGTGAAATTGGTTCATCTAGCCGCTTAAAATCCAAAAGCCCTCTAAGGGTACAAAGGTTGCGCTCGTATTCATCAGCTAGATGAGCAAATCTCTTGTACGTGATATAGTCGCCTGTCTTCGATGCGTGTTGTAACAAGGATATGGCATTTGGGTTCCACATGTGGTACTCGCCATCCCTGCGCCATTGATAAACCCCGCCAACTTCCACGTCCAGTTGTCCAGGCAGTTTCGGTTGATAGTAGGCTCTGGTATGCCGCCTTAAACTTTCTTCTTGTATAACAGCAATACCTGCCCCACCTATCCGTGATGGAGTCCACGTAAAATACCTATCTGTCAATTCTTGGCTGAGGCCAATTGCTTCAAAAATCTGTGCGCCTCTGTAGCTCTGCATGGTTGATATGCCCATTTTTGAAGCAATTTTCTGAAGGCCTTTGTTCGTCGCCTTAATAAAGTTCTTTTGTGCACCTTTGAAATCGAGTGAGTCAGACAGTGCATATTCTTGACCTTTGGAATCTGCCAGTATCTCGAAAACCAGGTAAGGATTCACAGCTCCAGCCCCATAGCCGATAAGCAAAGCAAAGTGTTGAACTTCCCTAGGCTCGCCTGACTCGACTATTATTCCAATCTTCATCCGCAGCCCCTCCCTTATGAGATGGTGGTGCACAGCGGATGTGGCTAATAGGCTCGGAATAGGAGCTAGCTTAGGTCCTGAGCCCCTGTCTGACAAAACTATTATTGTATTTCCTTCTTTTACTGCGCTTGTAGCTGCTTTCAGTAGCAAATCGAGCGCCTTTTGCATAGCCTCAGAACCACACTCAGGATCAAAAAGCATAGAAAGTGTCTTAGCTTTGAGAGTCGGCGCTGTGTTTTGTCTGATTTTTTCAAGTTCCTCGTTTGTTATGACTGGATGGGGCAGTTTTAGTTGGCTAGCTTGGTAGGCTGTTTCCTCAAGCAAGTTTCCCTCAGACCCCAACCACATCTCTAAAGAAGTGACCATCTCCTCTCTTATTGCGTCGAGTGGCGGGTTCGTAACCTGCGCGAAAAGCTGCTTAAAGTAATTGAAGACAAGCTGTGGTTTCAGAGACAACACAGCTAGCGGTGTGTCATTGCCCATCGAGCCAATCGGCTCCGCCCCTGAAACCGCCATAGGCCAAATTAGAAGACGCATCTCCTCAGCCGTGTACCCGAATGCGACTTCTCTTTCTGTCAGTGATGCTCCTTCAGTCAGGGGGTTGTACTGAACCTCTGGGAGATCCTCAAGGCGGTGCATATTTGTTTCCACCCACTCATGATATGGTTGGCGGGTGGTTATCTCTGCCTTCATCTCCTCATCGTCTATGATTCTTCCCTGTTCAGTGTCTAGGAGAAATATGCGACCTGGTCTCAGGCGTCCTTTATATAGAACCTTCTCTGGAGGTACGTCCAGAACTCCCGTTTCTGAGGCCATTATTAGGAGATCGTCCTTGGTGACCGTATAGCGAAAGGGGCGTAATCCATTGCGATCAAGATTGGCTCCTATTCTGATACCGTCGGTGAAGGCCATAAGCGCGGGTCCGTCCCATGGCTCCATCAACGCCGCGTGATACTCGTAAAATGCTCGCTTTTCTCGCGAGATGCTCTTATTACCATTCCATGCCTCTGGTATCATCATCATCATTGCATGGGGAAGCGATCTTCCTGCAAGAACCAAAAGCTCAAACAGATTGTCGAAGCTTGCCGTGTCACTAGCATTTGGAGTTATGGTAGGGAAAAGCTTCTTTATATCTTTACCAAAGAGAGATGATGCGAGCAGCGCCTCCCTAGCAACCATCCAATTTATATTTCCCCTAAGGGTGTTAATTTCTCCATTATGAGATACGTATCTATACGGGTGCGCCAGCTTCCATGAGCCAAGCGTGTTTGTGCTAAATCGAGAATGAACCATCGCAAACCCCGTTTTTATCAACGGGTTCTTAAGGTCTAGGAAATAACGGTCGAGCTGTGTCCCTGTTAAGAGACCTTTGTAAACGATTGTCCTGGTGGACAGGCTGCAAATGTAGAATTTCTCCAAGGCCTGCGTCTTATCTTTCGCCAATTCGTTCTCGACTATCTTCCGCACGACGTACAGTTTTCTCTCCAAGCTCAACTGGCCTGCCACTTGACCGCCTTCTCCCACAAAGAATTGCTTTATCACGGGCTCAACATTCTTGGCTGTTCGCCCGATTTGGCTATTGTCAATATCCACCATGCGCCATCCAAGAAATTCGAGTCCCTCAGTTTCTACTACCCTTTCAATGGTTTCCTCACAATGTTTCATTTCCTTTTCCGTACTGGGCAAGAAAACCATACCTACACCATACCGACCGGCTTCCGGTATCTGGATTCCACTCTGTTTCGTCTGTTTCGCTAAAAATTCGTGCGGCAACTGGATAAGCACGCCTGCTCCGTCACCAGTTTCGGGGTCACTCCCTTCAGCACCTCGGTGTGCAAGATGTCGCAACACCTCCATTCCGTACGACACTAAATCGTAAGACTTTCTGCCCTTGATGTCGGCCACTATGCCCACTCCGCACGCGTCGTGTTCGAATTCAGGCCTATAAAGCCCGGGGTGTCTTTCTGATTTCTCCATAGCCATCAAAGTATTGGTAGGTACCGCTTGATTTCATAGTCCGTTACATGCCTGCTGTAAGTTTCCCATTCGATCTTCTTATTCTTGATAAAACTTTTGAAAAGGTGTTTTCCTAGAGCATCCTGTAGCATGTCACTTTCTTCCGCACAAGTGATCGCTTCCGACAGGCTCCCTGGGAGGGATTGAATCCCGCCCTCCTCTCTGTCCTCCACAGACATTTGGTGGACATTTGCCTCAACTGGCTCTGGAGGAACATATTTTCCCTCTACGCCTTGTATTCCCGCGGCCAGCAAGACAGCAAACGCCAAATAGGGGTTACACGAGGGGTCTGGGGCTCGATATTCGATCCTGACTGACTCATTTTTCCCCTCACGATACGCAGGAATTCTTATAAGATCTGAGCGATTAATCCTGGCCCAAGAAATGTGCACTGGTGCCTCATAGCCTGGCACGAGCCTTTTATAAGAATTGACCCATTGATTAGTTACTAGGGTTATTTCCCGAGCGTGCGTCATCAAGCCAGCAACAAACTGCCGCGCAAGCTCCGACAGCTTATATGGGTCTTTTTCCTCAAAGAATGCGTTTTTACCATCCTTAAATAAGGACATATTCACATGCATTCCGTTGCCATTGAGACCAGTTATAGGCTTTGGCATAAAAGAGGCGTAAACCCCGTTCCTTACCGCCACCTCCTTAACTGCCTGTCGGTATGTCATTACCGTATCTGCCATCGTTAAGGCATCCGTATACCTTAAGTCTATCTCATGCTGGCTCGGGGCCACCTCGTGGTGGCTATATTCAACCGGTATGCCGATGTCCTCTAGTGTGAGCACCGTCTCTCTTCTTAATTCAGTTGAAAGATCCTGTGGGGTTTGGTCAAAGTAGCCGCCTACATCTAGAAGCTCCGTTCCATCAGACCCCTTAAAATAAAAGTGCTCGATCTCTGGCCCTACATAAAATGTGTAACCCAAATCACTCGCGCGCTTCAAGTTACGCTTTAAAACACCCCTGGGATCTCCCTCAAAAACATCGCCTTCTGGAGTTACTATATCGCAGAACACTCTTCCTACCGCGTTCTCTCTTGGTCTCCACGGAAGAACTTGAAAGGTCGCCGGGTCTGGCCGCGCCACCATGTCGCTCTCATCGATGCGTGCAAATCCTTCTATCGAGGAGCCGTCAAATCCCATTCCTCTTTCAAAGGCGTTTTCGAGCTCAGCAGCATTCAAGGCAAATCCCTTGAGGTTGCCCAAAATATCAGCAAACCAAAGGCGCACGAATCTGACGTCATTGTCCCGGACGCTTCTAAGAGCATATTCTATTGCATTGCTGCGTTCGTCTGTTTCCATAAGAGCCTGCCAGTCTATGTTGATTGTGAAGTAACTGTCAAATAGTTTGTGATTGTTTTTTCAATCGCGTGATCCGTTCATCTCTGTTCGATACCTGTCGATTTAAGCAAATGTCGGTGGCATATTAAGCGTATTTAGGCCACAAATATGCCAAGTGATGACGCTTTCCGCATGCACATTTATATTGTTTGTTTAGAGCTAACCTGCCCCCGCTCTATTTACTGGCGTCACCACAAACCGTGTCTATAATCAGCCTCGTCACCACATATGGGTCCATATTCGCGTTGGGTCTTCTGTCTTCAATGTAGCCTTTCTTGTCTCTAGCAACCTGCCAAGGAATTCTGACCGAGGCACCTCGATCAGATACTCCATACGAAAAATCCTTATAGCTCGCCGTTTCGTGCAACCCCGTCAATCTGTCCTCAATTCCTGCCCCATAGTTCGCTATGTGTTCAGCCGCGTTTTTTCCCAATGCCTCTGCTGCTGCTATACAAGCATCGTAGTCTGATCTCATCTGTTTTGTCGAAATGTTGGTGTGCGCGCCCGCACCATTCCAGTCACCTGGCACGGGCTTTGCCGCAAACGATACTGTCACTCCATAATCCTCTGCAATTCGGCCCAACAACCACCTAGCGATCCACAATTCATCTGCTGCCCTAGGGGTGCCCACCGGGCCTATTTGAAACTCCCATTGGCCTGGCATAACCTCTGCGTTTATTCCCGCAATGTGTAAGCCTGCCTGAAGACAGGCATCCATATGAGCCTCCACTATATCTCTGCCAAAGATCACATCTGCTCCTACTCCGCAGTAATAATCTCCCTGCGGAGCGGGAAATCCGTTCTCGGGCCAGCCTAAGGGTGCAGCCCCCTCAAAGAACGTGTACTCTTGCTCTATGCCAAACCAGGTATCAAAGTCACCATATTTCTCCGAAGAAGCGGCGCATGCTGCTCTGGTATTTGTTGGATGTGGCTTCATGTCGGTCAACAAGGTCTCTGACAGCACAAGCACATCTTTGCCACCTCTTATGGGGTCTGGCACAGAAAGAACTGGGCTTAGGACTACATCGGAGTTGTCCCCGGTTGCCTGTTGAGTACTTGAGCCGTCAAAGCCCCACATCGGCGGATGTTTGCCATCCTCAACAATCTTTGTCTTAGAACGCAGTCGTACGGACGGCGAACTCCCATCTAACCACAAATATTCTGCTTTATATACCATTGTTCCTCCATGCACCATGTGCCAGGGCTTAGGCCTCGCTTTCAATGTCCACTTATTCGGATCATAGCTAGCAAGCGAGCGACCATATACAATTTTAATAACTACTATACAGGCCTGTTTTGTTTAAAACATCGCATTTGTATTAACGGCGTGTTACAGAATTCCGTTATTACCCGTTGCGGCTGTTTGCGCTAACGGCCTTTGCCCCTTCTGCCTTCCCCGTCAACTTCAACGCCATCCGGCCTTAGCCGGTACCCCACATTCCGCACGGTCTCTATCAATGACTGCCCTGTATCCTCCAGCTTGCTACGGAGTCGCCTTATATGAACATCTACCGTTCTAGCACCCTCATAATAATCATATTGCCAAACTTCACTTAATAACGCTTCCCTAGTGAACACTTTCCCCGGGTGACCTGCCAGCTTGCTGAGCAACTCATACTCTTTAAATGTAAGGACCAGACGGCGGCCTCTATAGAAAACGTCATAGCTCGTCTTATCAATGTGTAGACCTGGGTAGGATCTCCGTGACCCGTGTGCTCCATTTAAAGACATCCTATTGACCGCCATACAGCGGGCGAGCCTAGCCGAAATCTCACCCTTAGCCGGGGGTACCAGAAAAAAGTCGGTTGCCTTCAATGGAACAAACCAGTCCAGCTTGCTTTTGGGCAGCGCACATAACAGGGGGATTTTCAGCGCTTCGAATTTTGCGGCTGCTGATTCTAAATAGCTCAATCCAGATGAGCCGACGTCAAGAATGATCACCTTGGCCTCCAGATCAACGCTATCTATATCCCTGGAAATCGAATATGCGATACCCTCTTCCGCAAGGGCCAACAGCAAGGCCTGATCGACCACTCCAGACGGCGCCAAGACGTCTACTTTAAACAACCCTACCCCAGTTCGGCTGAAGAAGGCCCAAGTTTCATCTGCTCTCAGCACGCGAGAAGCCCAAATCATTACATTTGTCGCATATCGTCTTGGGTATTAGCCCCAGCTCCATTAAACGCCCAAATACGAAGCAGCCCATGCAGAAACCAATCACTAACTCTAGGGTCGCAAAGAAAAGCACAACCGCCAACAGAGAATACGCTGCTACTTGTAGTCCAAAAACGTAGTAAAAAATCAACGCCAAGACCGATAAAGCAAGGCCTATCGACTGAGCGAATCTTTTCGGTGGGCCCGGTACAAGCCGGGGCCGTATCCCCATCATCGGAACCAACACTTTCGTCGCGAGGAGCCCTATAGGGCTATGCGACGGGCCAGTCAAGACTCTTGCTAAAAACCCATAAGCTATGAACCACATCAAGATCGAGATTTCAAACAAAATTGTCGCCCCAACTAGCACAACAACGCACCCAGCAACTGTCCTTGCGGCTACTTCATCAACTGGATGCGGGAATGAAAATATTTCCCTGATCATGGTCTCTCTTTTTTTGTCGTTACTATTTCGTCGCTACGAAGTTTTCATTCATCCCAATGGGTTCTTTTCCGAGCCAGGCTCGCCAATCACCACCAAACCTTACCAGCAACGTCGCCCTTGAGATCTTCATACTCTTTTGTCCAAAGTCCCGCGCTAAGGTATTTCCACCCACCATCTGCCAAAAGGCAAACAATGTTTGCCTTTTCAAATCGCCGAGCGACTTTCAATGCAGCTGCGAGTACCGCGCCCGACGACACGCCAGCAAAGACCGCCTCTTTTCGCAGTAGCTCCTTTGTCATGCTAAAAGCGTCTTTGCTCTTTACTAAAATTCGCGCATCGAGGACTGTCTCATCGAGTACCGGTGGAACGAAGCCTTCCTCTAGGCTTCGTAACCCTTGTATCGCATCATCAGGCTCTGGGGTAGCAGCTACTATTCTAGCCTCTTTGTTATGCTCCTTTATACGCCTCCCAGCCCCGGTAAGCGTGCCTCCTGTGCCTAGTCCAGCAACGAAAACGTCTACCTCAGGAAGCTGCTGGACTATCTCATTGCCCGTCCCATCGTAGTGAGCTTGCGGGTTTGCCTGGTTTCCATACTGATACAGCAAAACATATCGCCCATTCTCTTGGGCCATCTTTTGGGCATAAGGAATAGATCCATTAGTTCCGAGGGCACCTTCAGAAAAGTGAATCTTAGTACCATACGCCTCCAGAAGTTGGATCCGCTCTTTACTAACGCTTTCTGGCATTACAACCTCAAGCTCGTAGCCCTTCACCGCCGCTATCATTGCCAACGAGATTCCCGTGTTGCCACTAGTAGGCTCCAAGATAATCTTGCCGGCGCTAAGCAGGCCTGCAGATTCCGCGTTCTCTACCATTGTCAGAGCGATTCGATCTTTCACGCTTCCTGAGGGATTCGCACCTTCCAGCTTAGCGAATAGCCGAACAGACGCACTTGGAGACATTCGAGGAAGCTCAATCAGTGGTGTTCTTCCTATTGCACCAATTATGTCGTTCGATGTAGTCAACTTATTATTGAAGGTGTTGCGGTCATGTGATTTCGCAACGTTTGTCTTAGTTTCTATAGCAGCCCCTCCCACCTACCTACTAATCTAATCGGCAGGTGCCGCCTCCTGTAGTTGCGGAATTCCGCAAAACTCTTCGTAGTCTATTAGCTCTGTAACTGAGGGGTTGTCGCCACAGACTGGGCATTCGCTGTTTCGGGGCACCTTCACTGTGCGAAAGCTCATCTCAAGGGCATCAAAAAGCAACAGACGCCCTGTTAGCGTTTCGCCGAGGCCCAAGATAAGCTTTATCGCCTCAACAGCCTGTATCGAGCCAACAATTCCTGGTAAAACGCCAAGCACACCAGCCTCAGCACAGCTTGGCACCATGCCTGGAGGTGGGGGGGTGGGGTACAAACAACGATAGCAGCCTTTGGTCGGAACGAACGTAGAAGCCTGGCCCTCAAAAAGGAAGATGCTCCCATGCACGCAAGGCTTCTTGAGCATTACCGTCGCGTCGTTCACCAAATATCTTGTTGGAAAATTGTCGCTGCCGTCAACAACTATATCGTATGGCTCCATCACTTCAAGCGCATTGGCAGATGACAGAGGCTCACGGTGTTTGACTACTTTCACATCAGGGTTCAATCCGGCTATAGTTTCTTCAGCAGAGTCAACTTTTAGCCTTCCTATATCCTTTGTTCTATGAAGGAGTTGTCTTTGCAAATTCGTTATGTCCACTTCGTCAAAGTCAACAATTCCCATTGTACCAACTCCAGCAGCGGCCATATACAGGGCTGCCGGTGACCCTAATCCCCCGGCTCCAATCAAAAGTACCTTGGCTTCGAGCAGTCGCCGTTGCCCTGCTCCGCCGACTTGCGGCATTATAATATGCCTACTATATCGTTTCGCCTGCTCTGGCGAAAACGGCTTCGCCTCTATTGCTTGGGCCACTTTCTCCTCTCCTTATGTAGCTTTTTGATCATAAAAAGCATCTCGCCCCAGGCGCTGCCTGGGGCGAGATGGCGTTATCTATCTATCTTACTTTGAGAATTCTACTGAGTGCTCAATACACGCCTTCTTCGCCCCGTATAACGGGGATCCTACATGTGCATGCCATTTGGTTAATTCTCATCTCTTCTTTAATCATTTTCGTTCGTCGCCACGATGCCTAAAGGTCACTCATCCTAATATAAATGCTAAGCTAAAGTCAACTTGACCGCCCTTGCCTACACCATGCTCAAAATGATATACTGCGGCGCCTGCCGGCCCGTCCTCTAAGCTACTAGACGTTCCGGTAGTTTGAATAATCTAATATACCAACAAAATAGGAGTTCTACCAACAGATGGCCACACAGTCGCTGTCCTTTGAAGCTTCCCCTCGTGAATTAATCGGAAAAAGCGTAAAAGAGTTGCGCCGCACAGGTATTGTTCCAATTCACGTTTACGGAAGCGGCTTCGAATCCCTTAACCTCCAAGCGTCCGTTTCCGTTGTGAGAAGCATCGTCGCCAAGGCCGGAACTAACATTCCTGTAACGGTATCGGTGGCAGGCTTGGATTCGCCCCTCTTTTCCTTCATTCGTGAAGTACAGCGCCACCCTCTAACCGAAGCCATTTTACACGTAGACTTTCTCCGAGTTCCTCTGATGCAACCCATGACTTCCGCCGTTCCAATAACCATAGTTGGGGAAGCCCCTGCCGTACGATACATGGGTGGCGTCCTTAACCAAGCCCTACAGACAATTCAGGTCGAGTGTTTACCACTGGACGTTCCCCAGGGGGTGGAGGTTGATATTTCCACTCTGGAAAGTTTTGACCGCAGCATTTATGTCTCAGACATCGACCTAGGTCCGAAGGTTACTATTCTGAGCGACCCAGGCGAAATGATAGCCAGAATTAATGCGCCGCGAGTTGCCGTTGAAGAAGGGGCTCTCCAAAGTCAGGAGGGCGAAGAAACGGGCGGCATTGTAGCGGGCGAATCTCCCTCTGAAGGGTAACCTCCCTTCTACGCTCTCCCGAGGCTGGCTCCCACGAAGTCTGGTTGGCCTAAAATGAATCGATCTATGGATAGCCTCCTTCTCCCCTGAAGCTGGACTTCCTCCAGAACCAACACCCCATCTCGCGTTACCACACCTGCCACCACGGTGCCACCTTTTTTTGTTGGGATCACCAGGCCTTCTTTTTTTTCAACCCTGCCAGACTTTATTGCCTGTGCCCTTATTATCTTCAGATACTTTCCCCTCCAGTAAGTGAAGCACCCGGGCCAAGGATCGAACGCCCTCAGGCGTCTTTCCAATGCCTCTGCTGAAAGCGACCAGTCCATTTCTCCGTCGGCCCTTGTGTATAGGCGCGTCAATGAGGCTTCTGCTTCCTTCTGTGGCATTGGAATGAGCTCCCCTTTCTCCAACAGCGGCAACGTCTTCGTTAGTAGCTTGGCTCCTCTCTCAAACAGTCTCCTCGTTAGGTTTCCGGCCGTCTCACCGTGCAAAACCGGTGTCTCTTGTTGCGCGAGTATTGGCCCTGTGTCCATTCCCTCGTCAAGCCCCATCACCGTAACGCCTGTTATAGCATCACCTTCTAAAACGGTCGTTATCACTGGTGATGGGCCCCTGTGTTTAGGCAAAAGAGATGGGTGTATATTAATAGCTCCAAGCGGAGCCATGGCCAACATCTCCATTGGTATCTTCCTACCAAAAGCCGCCACAATCATGGCTTTCGGCTCCAGCAACGCTAGCTCTTCAGCAACCCTATTGCTCGATAGACTCGTCGGCTGAAGTACTCTAATTCCTTTTTCTCCAGCGTAAACCTTTATTGCCGGCTGCATTAGTGTCATTCCTCTCCCAGCCGGCCTGTCGGGCCTAGTGTAAACAGCCAACACCTCATGTCCGCTCGACACGAGTCCATCCAATACTGGCAATGCTGCCTCTGGTGTTCCCATAAAAACGACTTTCATTGTTCTTTATAAGGCATTATTTTTTTTCAACCACTTTTTCCTTATTTTTCCCAAGGCGCCAAGAGAAAATTTGATCAAATTTTCACTATTTCTTTCCTTGATACCCCCAAGCACAGGGAATGATAAGTTCTTTATTGTCCCTCTTTTCTTTGGGCAGATATTTATTCTACTATTTGAAGGTTGTTTCGTCTCTATGGAAATATCCATACAAAACTTTTGGGCGGCCGTGCTTGGCCAGCTTCAACTTAGAATTCCGAAGCCTAGCTACGAGACTTGGCTGAAGGACACCTTTCCTATTTCAATGGATAAGAGCAGTCTGTGCATTAGCGTTCCCTCGGCTTTCGCTTCCGAATTCCTAGGAAATCGCCTTCATCAAGTAATTGTAGAGGTTGTTTCCTCCGTTGCTGACAGACCCCTATCCGTTGAATACAAAGTTATATCGAGTGAAGGGGCGCACCCAGCTAGCCAAGGCTCGGTACCCGGCATCCAGGCTGCACCTTCGGCTGGTTCTCAGCTGACGTCTCTTTATTCAAACACTATTGATAACCACAGTGCACCTGCTGTTGACAGTCGCTACTCGTTCGACACCTTCGTGACCGGTGCTTCAAATCAACTCGCTTACGCCGCTGCCAGAGCGGTCGCCGACGGCTCTGGGACACGATTCAACCCGTTGTTCATCTATTCTGGTGTGGGACTAGGGAAAACCCATCTCTTACACGCCATATCGTCTTACGCTTCGTCGCGCGGCGAAGCATCACTGTACGTCACTACGGAGCAATTCACCAATGCTTTTATCCGGTCGATAAGGGAGAGAAAAACCGACGAGTTCAGGGCTAAGGTTACAAAGGCTGATATTGTACTTCTAGATGACGTTCAATTTCTTTCTGGGAAAGAGCAAACCCAAGAAGGCCTTTTTCACATCTTCAATGAACTTCATCGATCACAGCGACAGATTGTTCTCGCTTGCGATCGCCCCCCTTCTTCCGTTTCTCTGCTTGAGGATCGTTTGCGTTCACGATTCGAATGGGGGCTAATTGTCGATATCCAGAAACCTGAAATTGAGACAAAGGTCGCCATTTTACAACAAAAGGCTGCTATAGCAGGATTCTCCCTATCCGACACAATGGCTTTCGAAATCGCCGGTCGTTCTCCCGGATGCATTCGCTCCCTTGAAGGGGGTCTCAACCGAGTTCTCGCCCTCGCAGACTTTTTCGACTCAACACTATCTGTTGACCTTGTTGAACAGGCCCTACCTGATGGACTTGTTGGCCATGTCTCAGAAAAAGTTACTGCTGATTTGGTAATCCGTACCGTTGCTTCTTACTACAAAACATCTCCCGAGATACTCAAATCGAAGACACGGGCAGGCAAGACCACTCACCCTCAAAGAATTGCTATGTCTCTCATAGACAGAACCCTAGGTCTGCCCGTTACTGAAGTGGCAAGCCTTTTTGGCGGCTGGAGCCCTAGAACTGTGCGCAACTCTTTAAAAGAGCTTGCCAGGACGGTTAAAACAGACCAAACAAGTTCTTCGGAGATTTCTGAAATCTCCGAAGAACTTGGAATTCGATCACCAGCCTAGCCTTCTTTTAAGTAGCTGTTTCTTTACATATTCAACCTGCTAAGTTCCCTAGTTTCCAGCGTTTCCTTATAAGCTGCTTTCTTATTATTATTATGTATATACTTACTTATTAAAGTATTAGAACCTTAAGTAAATGAAAGATATACAAAACATAACTATCTTAGGAGGAAAAGGCGGAAACGGCAGCGTTAGCCTTCTTAGACAACGGTATGTACCAAAGGGAGGGCCTGATGGTGGTGATGGGGGAGTGGGTGCGACCGTATATTTAATGGCTGATGGAAATTTGGCTGAGATTGAGGGTCCTTATTCCACGGCTGTTACTGGGCTAGCTGGAGAAAATGGAATAGGTGGGAAACGAACAGGAAAAGCAGGGAAAGACACCTACATAAAAGTTCCAGTTGGCACAATGGTCTGGCGTCTAGGAGGTCAAGAGGAATTCTTTGGCGAGCTGATAACGGAAGGGGAAATACTGTTGATGGCGAGGGGCGGATCTGGTGGAAGAGGAAACACGCATTTCTCTTCATCTATTAATAAAACGCCATTGTTGGCAGAAACTGGTGAGATGGGAGAAAAGGGGGAGTTTCTTTTGGAGCTTCAGGTCGTGACGGATGCGGCGATAATAGGGCTGCCAAATACAGGAAAGTCAACGCTGCTTAGGGAGATAACAAACGCAAGGCCTAAAATTGCAGACTATCTGTTCACAACCAATGAGCCAGTTATAGGTATGCTTGAGCACAACTGGGCCTCTCATAAAGTCGTTGAATTGCCTGGCCTAATAAATGGGTCGTCGACTGGTCAAGGGTTGGGCAATGGTTTTCTTAGACACCTATGGAGGACAGCCCTAAATATCTATGTGATATCTGGTGGCAGCCCTACCCCAAGTGACGACCTAGAGGACCTGAGAAGAGAGGTGGCTGCCTATTCGGAGAAATTGCTCGAGAAGCAATATGTAGTTGTTGTGATGGGAAAGGAACTGAATGGAGATCAGATACAATTTGCAAATCTCGAGAAACGGTTGAAAGGAGAGGGGGTGGCGATAGTGACGCTAAATAAAATAACAAAGGAAGGGATCGATAGCTTAAAAGAGACCATTCATAGCATGATCGAGGGCGCTCCGCGAATCGAGCGAAGAAAGCCCACCGAAATGAGGCAAAGCGTTCGGTTGTTGAAGCCAGAGAGACCGCTTGTTGTTAAAGATGGAGAGGTGTTTGTGGTATCATCACGCCAGGCAGAAAGGATTGTAGATTTGCCTGACCTGAGAAAGTTCAGGGTAAAGCTTCAGCTCCGGGAGGAGCTTGCCAGACTCGGAGTGTTACGGGCACTGGAGAAGGCTGGAGTGAAGCGTGGAGACACGGTAAGGATAGGGGAAAGAGAACTTCAGTGGGAATGAAATGCGAATTGGTATACTGGGCGGAACCTTCGATCCAATCCACAACGCACACCTGATAATAGCAGAACAAGCCCGAAAGGAAATTCGGCTTGACAAGGTGTTGTTTATTCCGGCTGGAGATCCTTGGCTAAGAAAAGACTCGAATATAACACCGAAAGAACTCCGGCTAGAAATGACAAGACTGGCGGTAGAAAGGAAGCCAGAATTTTCAGTATCCTCCATAGAGACGGAGCGACCAGGCCCAACGTATACGGTGGAAACCGTTGTGGCCTTATTGGCTGAGTGGACTCTAGGAGTCGAACCAACCCTGATCTTAGGAGTAGACGCAGTATTAGCCTTACATAGGTGGAAAGAGCCAGAAAAGCTGCTAGAGCTGTGTGATTTGGCGGTAGTATTAAGGCCTGGATATAAGGAGTGCTCGCTGGAGGAAATTAAAAGGATATTTTCCTCACTAGAGAAGAAAATGACGGTTATAGGGGGAAGCGGGACACGAATTAGCGGAACAGATATACGAGACAGGATAAAAAAGGGCCAGTCAATCAAAGGATTGGTGCCAGAAGCTGTGGCTAGATTCATAGAGGACAAGAGGTTGTACTTGATTCCTTCAATTAATTTGGAAAACCAAGATATAGAAAGTGACTCAGAACAGCAAGAAGGCAAGACTATTTGACCAAGGATAAGTACACATGTATGCTCTGCAGGCAAGCGGGTGAAGAGGAACACAGATCACTAAAAGACCAAATGAAACGGTCTATCTGTGAACAACCACTGTAACAGGAGGAACGTGGCAAATGGCAGAAAAAGGAGACCTTAAGGAATTTCTAGCTGATAGCAAGAAGTTGATAGGAAAAGAGGCGCCTGATGTGGCAAATGGCATAAGTGTAGTGGACTGGACATCTATTCAAAAGTTTTGCGCCGCACTGGGCGACGTAAACCCACTATACAACGACATGGCCGCAGGTTTGGGAAACGTCTATAATACGCTGATAGGACCACCTGGAATAGTATTGTCAGCTAGGACGCCCAACTCTGGAGCATCGTATGAGGAAAAGGACTATGGTCTGAGAAAATTTACAGTAGGCGTGTCAGCGCAATGGGAAGATGTTGTCAGGCTTGGCGAGAGAATTTCAAATAGCCTGACAGTTACTGGAGTAAATGAGGGAGAGAAGTGGGGTAGCAGAGATACAGCGGTCGTCGAATCCACAGCAAAATATACCACCATCCACGGAGGAGCTATCGCCGAGGTGAAGGGAACATCAACACTCGTTTCGTTCAACACGGGCGAGGAATGGCTTGAGGACAGGGACATTCACCAATATGCCGACGAGGAAATTGCAGCCCTAGAGAAAGACTTGGACGCGATTCCCCCACACCGTGGAAAAGTTCCTCTTTATTGGAGCAATGTTAATGAAGGGGACAAACTACCGACATTGGTAAAAGGACCTGTTGAGTATAACTCGATGGAGCTTTGGGAGGTGGCAATGGCACAACCAACTACTGCTTCACTCGGTCCTGTAGCTCACAGGCAAGTGCTCAGCAGACCAGGACAGCGCACAGTTAATCCTACTACAGGCTGGCCGTACTGGTATCTAGAGCAGACATTCAAAGATTTGTTGTCAGTCCGAGCGCTGGGATTCAGGTCGCCGGTGGTAAGAGGCCTGCAAAGGTTTTCTTTGGCAACGCAAGTCATTACTAACTGGATGGGAGACCTGGGCTTTCTTCGAAGCGTATCCTTGAGCTTGCCTAACCATTACCTATATGGCGATACCATGTGGGTGGGCGGTGAAGTGGTTAGGAAGTTCAGCGAAAACGTTGGAGATGCCCAATACAACGCCGTAGAGGTCAAGCTTTCTGCAAAGAACCAACTAGGACAAACCCTTGTAGAAGGAACAGGAGTTGTTTATCTCCCTGAAAAGGGCTTTATGGTAGGACTGCCAGTTGGCAATCCTTGGTGGTAAGAGAGTAGTTACAACTTAAGAACAAATAGGAAGGTTACTACAATGACGACAACAGGCGAAACTTTTGAAAGCATAATTAACGAATTTAGAGAAACGTCTAAAGAAATGATAGGCGAAGAGGTTCATGAGGGATACCCGCTGGATGAAGGCCTATACCACGGCATGAAACAACCGTTTGAAGTTGATGGGCCTCCATTTCAAAGCCCATGGGTTCTGACAGAGAAGGCGGCAACGGCCTACGCTCTTCACATAGGGGACGACAATCCGTTATATACGGACCCTGAATATGCTAAGACCGGACCTTACGGCTGCCAAATAACGCCAGGGACAGCATTGATAATGGCACGGACCCCGATGTGGCACGGACCAGAAGAGTTGTGGAGAGACAGGCCTGGCGGAATACCCATGGCCAACTTTCACTCAGGAACAGCTTGGGAGTTTTACGATGTTCTGCGTGTAGGAACGGGCTTTCGAACCACATCGAAGGCCAAGGAAGTGATTGAGAAACCAGGGTCCCGTGGAAACCTGTTCTTTTTGATCTCGGATGTCAATTACTGGGATATGGGAGGCGACTTGTTAGGAAAGTGTTATGGAACACTGATTATGGTACCTCGAGAGGAGATGGGAACTGGAAGAGCAATGTCCGTAGAGCGCCTTGGCGAGCGCATGATGTATGAACGAGAGGCAGGGAAATACGACGAGGCGAAATCGAAGGAAATTCTGGATCTTCTTGAAAAAGCGACGCCCAGAGGCAAGGACACCCTTTATTGGGAAGATGTTAAGGAAGGGGACAAACTCCCTACATTTATAGTTCCCCCATGGACAGACCAAGACTGGTCTGTAACAGGCTTTATTCGTAACGGAGCGGCCAGAGGCTATGCATTCGAAGCAGGATATAACGCCAGAAAATACAAGCTGCTTGCTGGATTTGCCGGCAATGCTTATACGCATCCAGTGACCAGGTGGCCTTGGGCACATGGTGAGGAGCACGGCGATGCTTTGATGGCAGCATACCGAGGTCAAGCGCTTCCTTTCGACTGGGGGGGGCAGCGGTCGCAGATACCGCAAGCTTTGATGAGCAATTGGATGGGAGACGAAGGATTCATACGGCGCTTGCAGATGGCACTTCGCCGACCCATGTATTATGGGGACGTGGGCATTTACAACGGAGAGATCGTGAAGAAGTTTAAGGAAGTTCAGAAGGGTGAGCCTGGGCCGGGAGCCGTCGATGGCGAACGGACCTACTACGCGGTTGGAATCAAGTATGAGGGCAGAAATCACGAAGATCAGGTTTTCGTTCAGGGAACATCGTGCGTATACCTGCCCTCTAGGGAAGGGGGGAAAGTGGAATTGCCGATACCCCATATAGCCCTACCAGAGGCGGTCCCGTACGAAACTTTTTATAGAGACTGGTACTAAGATATTTGGGCTCATTGGGACCTCGTCACGAGATGATAGGTTTGGCTCGTTTCTGAGTGTTGTGATGGGCCCAAATAATAAGCCAGACAGGGCGCATTGCCGAGGTGTCGTTATGGCCCCTTTCAGCAGTGTGAAAACGGGACATGGTTGAAAAAGAGGCAAGGGAAGTAGCAGCCATCCTGCTCGATAGAAGGGCGGTCATCATAAATACCGAATCGCCATTCACGTTTTCGTCAGGTATAACAAGCCCCATTTATTGCGATCTGAGACAACTTTGTGCCTACCCGGTAGAGAGAGAGCGCATTACAGCGCTGTTGGTAGCCCGCATATCAGAGACAGCAGCAGAAATCGTTGCAGGGGTTGCTACCGCAGGGATTCCGTGGGCTGCGTGGGCTTCATCACGACTTGGCAGATCAATGGCATATGTAAGAGACGGTGCGAAAGGGCACGGCCGCGGGAGGCAAGTGGAAGGAGTCATAGAGCAGGGGAGCACAGCGGTATTAGTAGAAGACTTGACAAGCACAGCCGGCAGTGCGATTCGAGCTGTTGAAGGGCTTCGTACGGCAGGGGCAGAAATCACCCGAAGCTACAGCATTTTTTCCTATGAGTTTGAAAAAGCAAAGGAAGTTTATAGAGAGGCACAAGTAGAACTAACAACTTTGTGTGGTATAAGCGACCTGCTCGAACTGGCGGTTTCGGAGAGGTTGATAGAGTCTAGTCAAGCTGCAGCGGTCAGGGCATGGTTGTCCAGCGACCCCATGTCGCAAACGGGCAGATAGAAGCAGGAACTAATTGGTTAAATGTCTAGGTTCTTAACTTCTTTTGCATATGTTTCGATGAACTCTCGTCGCGGCTGTACAGAATCTCCCATCAGGACACTAAAAACCTCGTCTGCCATTACGGCATCGTCAACGTTCACCCGAAGGACGGTCCTAGTATCCGGGTCCATGGTTGTTTCCCATAACTGATCGGCATTCATCTCTCCTAGACCCTTATATCGCTGAATGCTCACACCGCCCCGCTCGGTTCGTTTGGCTACAGTGGCTGAGAGTTCATTCCAAGGAATCTCCGTATCTACCAAGCTTCCTTTTCGGGACAGAGCGAACGTCCCGTGCCCTATAGCGTCCTTAACCCGTGGGTACAGGGCGAAACAGCGTACGGCAGCAGGCGAATTTAGCACCTGTTGGGATAACTTGAACTTGTTCCCGGCAGGAAAAGTTATAGTAAGCCACTTTTCCTCAGTTATTTTATCGAAGCCAGGATCAGCAGAAATGCCGGACGAATCTAACCAGCCCCTTGTTTGCATCATGAATTGATCAGAGGTGAGCATGTCTTGTCGATGCCAGGCAGCGACATCCGAGTTAAGCAAACTCAGCATGAAATCAGAGGGGATCTTGGCGGCCGACTGTAGGTCATGCAGCGCCCTTGCAAAATCCTGTAAGGGAGAGATCAGGGCTTGCAGAGCTATTCCGCTGGCGGATAGCTCTCCGTCGGCAGATGTGATTTCGATATCAGCAAGCTGTTGCTTGGCTAACCAGCGGTCCTTTTGTTCCTCAGTAAACAGCCACTCGCTCGCTTTGCCCTTAGAACCTTTGTAAAGGGGTGGTTGAGCGATGTACAGATAGCCACCTTCAACCAGCGGTTTCATATGTCGGTAGAAGAAGGTGAGAAGTAACGTGCGTATGTGTGAGCCGTCTACGTCGGCGTCAGTCATTATAATAACCTTGTGATATCGTAGCGAGTCCAAGTCGAACCCGTTAGGCTCAGCCTGCTCATCATCATCATCGGCCCCGTTCATAGCGATCCTTGAGTGAAACTTTGTTCCGAGCGCCGTGATGATGATGCGAATCTCCTCATGAGCTATCATCTGGTCTTCCCGGGCCTTTTCAACATTAAGAATTTTGCCCTTTATAGGGAGGATCGCCTGGAATTTCCGGTCTCTTCCCATTTTTGCTGAACCACCAGCCGACTCGCCCTCTACGATAAAGATCTCGCTCAAAGCCGGGTCTCGTTCTTGGCAATCTGTAAGCTTTCCAGGCAGAGAGCCTCCGTCCATGGCGTTCTTTCGTTGTACCATCTCGCGTGCCTTACGTGCGGCATCTCTGGCTTTCTGTGCGGTAAGTGCCTTGTCTATGATGCGACGGGCCTCTAAGGGGTGCTCTTCTAGATAGTATTCCAGTCCTTCGGCGACGGAAGTTTCAACCATCCCTTTAACTTCCGGGTTTCCCAGCTTTGCTTTTGTCTGGCCTTCGAATTCAGGGTCTAGCAGCTTCACGCTGATTACAGCGGCTAATCCCTCGCGGACATCCTCGCCAGCAAGATTTGCGCTGTCATCACGTAGAAATTTCTGTTTTCTCGCGTAGTCGTTAAGCGCCCGAGTCAAAGCGGCACGAAAGCCAGTTAGGTGAGTGCCGCCATCCGGCGTGTTAATGCAGTTTGCGAAGGCGTAAACTGCCTCAGAGTACCCAGAGTTGTATTGAAGGGCTACCTCAACCACAGAGTCGCCTAGCGACTTCTCTATGTAGATAGGTTTTTGGGTGAGCACCTCTCGATTGTGGTTAAGATACTGCTCAACGAAATCGGAAATACCCCCAGCGTAGTGATAGGACACCTTAGCTTTTTCAGCCCCTCGGGCCAGATGCCAAGGGCTAGCGAACTCTATCCTGAGGTCTTTATTGAGATAAGCCATTTCCCGGAATCTATGTGAAAGATCATCGTAGCTGTAGTCGATCTCACGGAAAATTTTTGTGTCTGGAAGGAATGTTATGGTTGTGCCGTGTTTTTTGCTAAGCCCAGTCTCTTCTACCTCCCCCATTGGCGCTCCTCTGCTGAACTCTTGCACGTATACATGTCCGTCTCTATGAACCTCAACGCGCATCCGTTCCGACAGAGCGTTCACAACCGAGGCTCCGACACCATGCAGACCCCCGGAGACCTTATACGCACCACCACCGAACTTTCCGCCTGCATGCAAGGTAGTCATGATTGTTTCGAGGGCGGACTTTCCCGTAGTGGAGTGGACGTCAACTGGGATTCCTCTACCGTTATCTTCAACGCGAACTGCCCCGTCTTCTTCAAGAACGATCGATATGTGATCGCAGGTGCCTGCCATGGCTTCGTCCACACCGTTGTCTACGATTTCATATATTAGGTGATGAAGCCCTCGGCTATCTGTGCTGCCGATGTACATTCCAGGCCGCCGTCGCACCGCCTCTAGGCCCTCTAATACCTGGATGTCACTTGCAGTGTATTGGCTAGCAGCAGCTTCGACCTTTTTAACCATGAGTAGTCCTTTTGGGTCTCCCTAGATTATGCGGAAGGAGCCCTGTCATATTGCTGAGAGGGGTCGAGGTCGGCTGAGAAAATGGAAGAGATAATTTCAAAGCTTGTTGTGGTTCAGCCAAAACTCGCCGCTCAGGCGTGATTACGCCTGTAATTATACCTAATTACAGGCGTAATGTCAAAAGGAAACTCGGCGTCGGATATGATCCAGATCAAGGATAGAGAGACGTGGTCTCCGTGCGAAAAAATATGAATGCAGTAGTCGATAATCGAAGAAATCGAGGAAAAAAAGAGAGCCAACAAATGGCTTCAGTGGACAACATCGCATGTGCTAAACTCGAGTTGCACAATGTATGTATGTTTCGTACATGCGAGAAAAGACCATGAAGATATTAGGAATAGAGACATCGTGTGATGAGACAGCTGCGGCGATTGTGGAGGATGGGCGTGGGGCGCTCTCAAACGTTATAGCATCACAGGTCGACTTGCATAAACCATATGGGGGAATTGTTCCAGAGATAGCCTCTAGAGAACATCTGTTAAAAATAATTCCCGTTATCAAAGAGGCCGTTAATAATGCGGGGATAGGCCTCAAAGACATAGACGGAATAGCGGTAACTTATGGGCCAGGCTTGGCGGGGTCATTGTTGGTGGGGGTGAATGTTGCGAAAAGCTTGGCGATGTCGTTGGAGCTGCCGCTATACGGAGTCAATCATCTGAAAGGGCACATTTACGCTGCTTGGGTTATGGGAGATCCGCCCGAGGCTAAAGCGGCGTTTCCATTTGTTTGTCTGGTGGCGTCAGGTGGCCACACAGAGCTATTGCTTATGAGAAACTACCGAGATTTTACTCTTCTCGGTCAGACCAGGGACGACGCTGCTGGAGAAGCACTCGACAAAGCTGCGCGCATTCTCGGTCTCGGATATCCTGGCGGCCCTGCAATTCAGAAAGCAGCAGACGGTGTTTGTTCTAAAGAACAAATGCCTAGGGCATGGCTGCGCGGTTCCTTAGACTTCAGTTTCAGTGGAGTGAAAACAGCAGTACTGAATAAGGCTAGAAACCTCGGGCTTTTAGAAGGAAAGAACCGTACAGAAGCACAAGAGAAAACCGCACGAGAACTAGCAGCCGCTTTCCAAGAGTCGATTGTAGATGTTTTGGTAAATAAGACCATCGCGGCCGTTAAGAAGACTGGGGCACATGGCGTCATAATGGGCGGAGGAGTGACGGCAAATCTGTTGTTGAGAGAGAGGATGATTATAGCAGCGGATGGATTGCCGATTATAGTTCCTTCTCCAAGTCTATCGGTAGATAATGGGGCTATGATTGCTGCTGCTGCTTATTTTGAAAACATCCCTGTAGGCCCTGATGGACTAAATCTAGATATAGTCCCATCACTATCCATAGCGTGACCTGATCACCGCCCGTTTGAACATATTTCAAGCTTCTATATTAAGAACTTCATTGGCAACGTAGCGGCCATCTATTAGTGATGAAAAGGAACGCAAGGGGAGTGAAACCTGGGTCGTTCCTAGGGAGAAGGACAAAGTTGAGGCCCCCTCAGGGAAGAAATACCCGGATGCATTCAGGCCACTTAAGGCAAGTAACACTCCGCCGATGATCCAAGGAAGCACGCCACTCCAGCCGATCGTATGCATCCCTAGGAATGTTAAGGCTGCCCCAGCTAGAGTGAGGCCAGCCAAAATTAACGGCCGAAGGGGCTGCAATAATTCAACGACTTCCACAGAAGTAATTTTGGCTATCGGTGTCACCGTCTGCGTGAGTTTCTCTCCATCCCTGACAACGCAAATAAGGCGCAGATTGGTGACAATAAGGAAATCCCTGTCGCTGCCGGAGTGCCTTAGCAAGCCGGCTCTGCTGTCTAGAACGAATCTAACCCACTCACCAGCAGAAATACGGATCCCAAGGCCATTAGTGCCAGTCTCTAGGGACGAGGGCCATAGCAGGGACGAGGGCCATAGCGGCGCGTTCCCGCAGACTACCTCTATTCCTTCTTTTGTATATCCAAACCCCATGGCTGTAATGATAGCAAATACTAGCTGGCATAGTGAAGCCCTAGCAAGCGGAAGTGCAATTAGGGCAGGAAATGACAGGGTTGTTTCTAAATCAGCCACCGGATTCTTGACACCGAAACATGTCGTTTCTATACTGCCCCAAGGCTCCATGTTAGGAGGACTGAGTTGCGTGAAGTCCATGTTATAAAGCCAGAATGTCGAGAAATCGAAGTAGCTTCTGGTGGAATGAAGAGGGTGGCTGGTGTTTCGCAATGTTTGGTAGGAGCTCAGGGCATTCATCTCGCGTTGGCGGAAATCTCTCCTGGGAAAAGCTCGAGCCCTCATCGACACACTAATTGTGAATCAGCGATATATGTACTAAGGGGAAAGGGCAGGTTTATGGTTGGGGAAGATCTGACCAAAGCGATCGAGTTCGGGCCTGGGGATTTCATATACGTGCCCCAGAACGCGCTCCATCAACCCGTTAACGACGGTAATGAAGTGGTTGAATTCATAGTGGCCCGCAACAGCCCGGTGGAAGAAGTAGAAGAATACGAGGGCGATTAGCTCAGTTGGTTAGAGCGCAGTCCTGATAAGACTGAGGTCCCTGGTTCGAATCCAGGATCGCCCACTCCTTTGTGCTCGAGGTCGACCCCTATGGACATTGGTTGTCGTGATTGATATCATCTAGCGAGCGAAAACGTCCCCTATGACACTAGTATAGCTGCACGTTGCTGAATAGATTATGTATCAACCTCCACGCCAACAGCCTGAAATTGACCTAGAGCAGATTCTCGAAAAGATAAAGGGATTCTTTAGGCCAGTCATGGCTAAATTCGGGGCTGGTGGCTCAAGTGCCATCTTGCTTGTAGTAGTCGGTCTGGTAGTTGCATTGTGGCTTTTTACAGGCTTCTATCAGGTTCGACCGGCCCAGCTGGCGGCAGTTCGCCTTTTCGGGGCTTACGACGAGGCGCTAAAAGGGCCTGGCTTGCACTGGTTTTGGCCAGCTCCGCTTGGAACCCGTAATGTTGAAACCGTGACAGAAACCCGCAGACTGGAACTCGGTTTTCGTAGTACGGCAGACGGCTCGGTGACGGATGTTCCATTTGAAGCTCTTATGATCACTGGCGATTTGAACATCGTCGATGTACAACTGGTAATTCAGTATAGGATAAAAGATCTTGGAGCGTATCTGTTCAATGTCGATGACCCGGGCGACCCTGAGCGCAACATTAGGGCAGGGGCACCGGACGGCCTCACGTTGAAAGACGCTACTGAGGTGGCTTTGCGGCAGGTGGTAGGGCAGAGAAGCGTTGATGACATACTGACGATTAACAAAGAGGCCGCACAGGCTGACGCCAGACTCCTGCTCCAGACTATTCTTGATGACTATGGTTCGGGCCTGGAAATATTGGAAGTCCGCCTGCAGAACGTGAGACCACCAGACCCAGTCAGAGACGCGTTTGACGATGTGGTTCGGGCTCGCGTGGACAAAGAGGCGAGAATAAATGAAGCGCTTGCGTATCAACAGTCCAGGCTCCCAAGGGCTCGGGGAGATGCACAGAGAATTTTTAACCTTGCTGAGGCGTTTAAACAAGAGAGAATTTTGAAGGCAACGGGAGAGGCAAACAGATTCAACTCTGTGTTGGAGGAATATGTTGAGTCCAAGCAGGTTACTCGACAAAGGATGTGTTTGGAGGCGATGGAGGAGATACTGCCAGGGGTAACGAAAGTTATTATCAACCCGGAAAACGGCGGGAACCTCTTAGAGTTTCTGCCCCTGAGCATTGACGACGGGACCTCAAGCGGGGAGCCTAAGGCCGCACCGATCATTACAGCGGAGCCAGTAATGACTCCTGAGGCATCAAAATAAATATGAAACTTAAAGGGATTGGCATCATACTGATAGTAGCCATTGTGGTAGGCGGCATTGTCGCCAGCCAGGTGCTGTTTGTGGTAGACCAAACCCAGTACGGGGTAGTAACTCGATTCGGTGAAATCCAGCGGATTATTAAGACCCCAGGTCTTCAAAGTAAACTGCCCGTGGTGGAGTCAGTGACTCGTTTTGATAAGCGGCTATTACGGATAGATGTCCCAGCGGAGTCTATGCCGGATAGGGAACAGCAATTCTTGGAGATAGATGCCTACGTTCGTTACAGGATTATAAACCCAAGGAAATTCTTGGAAAGGCTTCGGGATGAATTCACAGCGGCAGATCGCATTGGTAGAATTGTAATGTCTGAGTTGCGCAGGGTTGTAGCTGGATCTGACAGAACTGAGATTATAGGCGGCATTGCACAATCTCAGCCGGATGGGACGCTGGTCGTTATTCCACATAAGACAGCAGAGGGTGTGTATACAAGAGAAGCCCTCACGAAACAAGTGCTACGAGACTCCAACAAAGTCATTGGCGCATCAGATCTTCAGGACTTCGGGATAGAGATAGTAGATGTACGAATTAAGGCCGCTGACTTTCCTGGCACAGTGGAACAGACAGTTTTCAACAGAATGCGCACAGAAAGAGATGTACAAGGTCAGCGTATGCGGGCTGAGGGTGAAGAGCAACACTTAACAATAACCACGGATGTGGATCGACAGGTGGCGATAATATTGGCAGAGGCAGATCGGACGGCCAACACTGTACGGGGCGAAGGGGAGGCGCAAGCAATAGAAATATTGGCAGATGCCTTAGAAAAAGACCCCGAATTCTTCGCTTTCAGACGAAGCCTAGAGGCGTATGGCAAGATATTGCCTCAGAAAAGCATCGTCGTCTTGTCATCTGAGAATGATCTTTTCAAGTATCTGGAAGGGCCCTTAGAGCCTACGAAATAAGCTTAGGCCTACCCCCGCTGTAGACCTTACAATTGATAGACCCCCGAAGTTTTCAAAGGCCACTTCCCATTCTCAGGACGGTTATCCGAAAATAGAAAGAGCATATATTTGATTTATTGAAGAAATTGTTTAGCCAGGAATAGTCATGCAGCTACAAGACCCAGCAACGGCTATCATAGGGATGGTCATAGGCTATTTGGTTGGATCAATTCCTACTGCCTACATTGTGGCGCGTTGGCGTAGCGGCATAGACATTCGTGACTACGGGAGTCGAAACGTTGGTGCAGCAAATGTGACCCAGCACGTGGGTAGGCTACATGGAGTACTGGTGGGTGTATTCGACATTTTGGCCAAGGGTGTCAGCCCAGTACTGGTAGCCAGATTTGGAGGAGTTGAGACTGAAGGCCAGGCGCTAGTGGGATTGGCGACTGTACTCGGGCATAACTGGTCAATCTATTTGCGGTTCAATGGCGGCCGTGGCTTAACGGTTGTTCTTGGTTCGTTACTGGCGTTGGCACTTAAGGCAGGCGTGGCCTTTTTCTTCGTTGGATTCTTGGGTTGGGCAATTTTTCGCAGCCCTGGTTTGTGGACTGGAATATCGGCGTTGCTTTTACCAGTGTGGGCAATAATATTTGGGGAGCCAACGGTTGTAATACTTTATACCGTTGCATTGCTGGCCATTTTGATTGTTAAGAGACTGTTATCGAATCCAGAGGACGAAAGCTCAAAGCTTAAGATCAAGAACAAATTCATAGCACGATTGTTGTACGATCGGGATACGATGGGGAAAGGGGATTGGGTTACTCGCGGACCACACCGCGGCGAGTGGCGGAACTAGGAATTGGCGGACCAATGCTACCGGCATCCACAAGTTGAAACTGGGCTATCCTGCGGGCGGTGTGGTAAGGCGATTTGCATAAACTGTGTGGTTTATCACCCGGTTGGCATTAGATGCCCAGAGTGTGGCAAGCCGACAGTAATTCCCATGTGGCAGATAAGCGCAGGCGCGTATGCTAGAGCGATATCAACTGCGCTGTTGCTATCTATAGCAAGCTTGATCTTGATTGTAGGGATTTATTGGTATATTGGCGATGCTTTGGGATACTACATGAGCCTTAGTGGAATTGTGGGACTTGGGCTCTTGCTTGGGAGGACTGTTCACTGGTCAACAGGGGGCAAGCGAGGGCGCAAGTTACAATGGGTCGCTGGAACAACCACTGTAGTAGTGGGGCTAGTTGCCGGATTCCTCATTGGGATCGGCACGTTGACGTTATTGGCAATAGTTGTAGCCACATTTTTGGCTGTTCGAACTCTCGAAATTTAGGTTTGTTTTTTGATGATTTAGCCTCTATACTCACGACACGTTAACAGATGGGATACAGCGATAATGGAGTCAAAGCACACCAAGGCGGAAAAAGGTGACAGCGGTGTATTGCTAACGTTCGCCGTCGTTTTTGGACATGCCGTTAAACATATTTACATAGCTGGGTTTCAAACGATCATATTCCCTGAAATGAAGATTGCCCTTGGATTAAGCAACGTTTCTTTCGGAGCACTCGCTACCGCACGACAGGCAACAAGTGGGATTACAACGTTAGGAGCAGGATATTTAGGAGATCGATTCAGTGGTCAGACAAGCCTACTCTTGGCAGTTTCCTTGGCCCTCATGGGCATTTCCTATTTCTTGGTTGGCACAGCCCCCAATTATCTTTGGCTCTTCCTTGCCATGTTGGTTGTTGGGTTGGGCCCGTCTATTTATCATCCGCCAGCCCTTGGGGCATTAAGCCGAAGGTTTCCTGATCGCAGAGGCTTAATGATCTCCCTTCATGGGATGGGCGGAAGCATAGGAGAGGCCTTGGGGCCGCTCATAACAGCGGTTGCTGTGACGGTCCTCCTGTGGGATGGTACGTTGCGCTGGAGTTTGGCGCCTGCTTTAGTCATCGCAGGCGTGGTGTGGATTTTGATGAGCAAATCTGCCAGGGTTGAAGGCGGCGCAGCATCATTTGCCGAATACTTTGGATCACTAGGAGGTCTGTTTAGGAATCGCCAGCTAGTGTCGATCCTGGCGTACTCCGGACTGCGAAGCATGGGCCAGAGTGCGGTAGTTATCTTCTTGCCAGTGTATCTTCGCGAAGATCTTGGGTTGTCATTGGGTAGAATGGCCATTTACTTGGCTTTGTCACAGGTGGTCGGAATAGGGGCTCAGCCCATAATGGGATCGCTTTCAGATCGCCTAGGAAGAAAGCGAGTGATTGTTCCTTGCCTGATCGCCTTTTCTGCTTTTCTGGTAGCGCTATACCTAGTGCAACCGGGACCTTTGATGATACTGGTTATAGTGGGAATGGGGGCGTTTCTCTATTCTATGCAGGCGCTGTTTTTGGCAGCGGCCTCCGATTTGGGTGGGGCCGAGATGCAGGCGACGATCTCGTCAATGACGTACGCGATGACTTTTATAGCTGCCACCATATCGCCAATTACAGCAGGGTTCATTGCTGATGCGCTTCAGGTAAAAACCGTGTTTCTGTACGGAGCTATTCTGCTTTTGATTTCTGCTGTTCTCTACGCTCTACAGGGGTCCTCTTATGTCGAAAGAGCTGCGGGTGAATAACTCCCGCTAAGAGGAGCTAGTAATCAGAGCGCCCGCATCGCAGGAGAGCGATAAGCCCAAGCTGCGCTTATTACTAACCCCAAGGAGGCGCTAATAGCCACGGCAGTACCTGGGCCGAAGGTCTCAGCCAACCAACCCAAGGCCAACATTGAAAGAGGTGAAATTCCTATCGCAGTGTTCGCAAACCCCATAGCCCTGCCACCCAAGTGTTCGTCGACGGAAAGCAGCACCAAGGAAAATGCCATACTGACAAAGCCAGACATTCCAAGCCCAGCCAACATCAAGGCTCCAACAGACAATAAATACGAATTTGACAGGGAGAATATGATCAAGCCCAAAAAGGATACGAAAGTTCCGGCAATAAAGTAGGTCGAGTTGCGAGCGATACTCCTTCTGGTAGTAATGAAGACAGTAGTTAAAAATGCACCAAATCCTTGAGAAGCAGCAAGAATCCCGAGGAGTGCGGGCCCAACAGCCAGCACCTTATCTGCGAAGACAGGAATAAGGGGGATATATGAGTAGTAGAAAAGATTCATTGTAAGGATAATGCCCAAGGTTCCTATGATTGCGTGATTACTTCGTACTGCTGTTAGGCCTTCCAGTATAGGAGTAAAGATCGAACCTGCTCTTATCAGGACTTTTTGATGAGTGCGGGCAGGGATAGTGAGTAAAGCGATCAGGGCGATTACGTAGATGGTAATGATGAAAATATAAGGGGCGGCCGCATCGGCACTTTGCCCCAAAGGGAGAAAGGCAATCAGCCATCCTGCGAAGAATGGCCCTAGGCTTCCTGCGGCCATCATGCTCATTCCCTCTAGCGCGTTAGCATAGGGTATGGATTTACGCCCGACAATGTCTAACGCGAAATTACGGCGGGTTGCCATGTCTAGGGTATGCGGGATCCCATATAGTGCACTCAAAGCTATTATGTGCCAGCCTTGAGCCTGGCCCGAGTAGACCAAAAAAACAGTTGTTCCAAGCACTAACAAATCGAAAACATGACAAAATATAAGAACAGCTCTCCGATCGAAGGCATCCGCAACTACTCCGCTGAGAATTCCGCCTAACAGCATGGAGGAAAAGAACGCTACGCCAACGAGTTGAGTTTGGAAAGTGGAATCTGTTAACTGAAGCACCAAGTATCCAGAGGCTACCATCCAGGCCCATCGACCAGTGTGCCACGCCCAGCTTGTCGCCCAAAGCGTGCGAAAATCTCTGTTTGATAGCAGATCGAGTACTGGAAGTCGAGGTCCAAGTTTTCTATAGCGGGGATGATTAGGCATTTAGGGATAGCATTATATATGAATCAGCCAGGGGCGCCGAGCACTGTGAGGAGAGATGAACCACCATAGCATGTTGATCAAGGAAGGCCAGATAGATTGCAAATATCATAAAATTAACGATCCAGTTGCCTGTAGCCTGTCAAATAGTCGAGTTTTTGGTCTAGAATATGGACACACAAAATAGCAGGCACCAGATCCACAGAGAGGAGCGAATTGTATTTTTCGAAGCTAAGGCTGATTAATTATCGGAATTTTTCTCACCTTACGCTAGACTTGCGAAGCGGCTTGATTTTCCTTGTCGGAGCAAACGGGCAGGGAAAAACCAACTTGCTTGAAGCCATGTACTTATTGGCGATTTCTAAATCTTATCGCTCGAATGCAGAACGGGAGTTAGTGGCCAGGAGCCCCCTTGGAAGTGAAAGGATCTCCGAAACATTTAACGTAGCCGAAACTATAGTGGACGGAGAAATCGAGCGCCGTGACGATAGAGTTAGGGCGATAGTTGGGATTCGGCTAGAGCAGAGAGATGGGGGAGACTTAGTAAGGAAGCAGATCAGAATCAATGGAGCGAGATCAACAGCTAGTGGCTTAGTGGGGTGGGTGAAAGCCGTACTTTTTACTGCCGATGACATAGGCTTGGTGCATGGGTCGCCGTCTGAGCGTCGTAGATTTATCGACATACTGATATCTCAGTTGGACCGTGATTATTTGGGCGCGTTACAGAAATACCAGAAGGTGATTTCAAACAGAAATCACCTTCTGCGGTCGATACGGGACCGTAACGCATCAGAGGCCGAGGTAGATTTTTGGGACACTCAACTATTGAAGGAAGGAAGGCTAGTAATGGAGCGTAGGCTCGATGTAATATCGCAACTTGCCCCTCTTGCTATTGAAGCCCACTCAGAGCTCTGTGACGGAGAAGCGCTTTCGATTAAGTATTCCCCGTCTGTGAACAAGGGCTCATTTGAGGAAGCCTTGAGCCAAAACAAGAAAGAAGATTTACGAGCGGGCGTCACTTTGATTGGTCCTCATCGGGATGACTTAGAGGTAGGTCTTAATGGAATGCCAGCAAGCCAGTTCTCTTCTAGAGGACAGGCAAGAACCATAGCCCTCAGCCTGAGGCTAGCTGAAGCGGCCTTCCTGAAGCAAAATAGTGGTGACGAGCCAATCCTCTTGCTTGATGATGTTTTGTCAGAACTTGATACCCGAAGAAGACATCAGGTGCTGGGCGTGGCTGCTAGTTATCAACAGGCCTTCGTGACCACGGCTGAGCCGGCCCTTATAATGGATTCGCCCGTGAGGGCGAAAGATCAGCTATCTGTAATTGATGGAAATGTCGGAATATATAGATAGCCAGCCGAGGAACTATAAGGATTGATGGGGCAGGATAAATTGGTGACTGCTTGGAGGGGAGTCAATGGTAACAAGCCAGGCTATTGAGCGGACGGCGGAGTTGATTAAGAAATCAAAGCACGCTATAGCAATAACCGGGGCTGGAATGAGCGCTGAAAGTGGGATTCCTACCTATAGAGGCAAAGGAGGTCTTTGGACTTCTTTGGGGGAGCCAGACCCACGGAGCTATGACACATTCTTGGTGGACCCGAAGTCTTGGTGGGAAAAGTCTATGGGCTCCAAGGAGATTGAAGAATCTGAGCCCAGGCAGAGATTCAGGCGTGCTTTAGAATCAGGGAAACCGAATGCGGGGCACTACGCTTTAGCACATCTGGAACAAATCGGATTAATAAAGCACACAATCACGCAGAATGTTGACGGATTGCACCGCATGGCCGGCAGCCGGCAGCTTTCAGAAATACATGGCAACAGACTTTTGCTTCGTTGCATGGACTGCTCTCTGAGGCTACCTAGGGCAGAATTTCGAATAAGAAAAATGCCCCCACTTTGTCCTGAATGCGGTGGAATTATAAAAGGGGATGGAGTAATGTTTGGTGAACCTATACCATGCGACGTACTTTCTAGATGCCTCGAAGAAACAAAAAAGACTGACTGTGTACTTGTTCTTGGGACTTCTGGGACGGTTTATCCAGCGGCAGGGTTACCATTGGAGGCTAAGGACCGGGGGGCCTGTTTGATAGAGATTAATTTAAATACCACGCCGATTTCTGACATATCAGATATATCACTAAGGCTACCAACCGGAGAAGCGCTTCCACTAATCGCGACTAGGATTATCAAGGAGTTATCCGTAGGGTAAAAAGCTTTATGGATGATTGACACGTTAAAGTGGCTGGAGCTAGAATTTCTCGACGGCGCGACATTGCTATAATAGAGAATTAACAAAAGGCATAGATTACAAACGAAATTGCTCAAGATAAGTCAGGCATCATTGGAATTGAAGAGCTTTTAACTAACGCCAAGAAAGGCGAGGAGATAGAGGGATATTGGCACGGTCTGGTTCCATAAGTGGAAGCGAACAGGGTTTTGATCCAAAGGGAGTAATGAGGCAAGATTTGCAGCCCGTTCATATTCCCATCGAGCCTCCTAGAAGGCCGGGGCGACGATTCGAATCGCCATTAATATTAATGTACGGTTTTGGAAGCCTTATTGCTATTGGGACCATTCTGCTGTGGCTCCCCTTTTTCAACGTACAGGGTGAATTCACCCCATTTTTGGATGCACTTTTCACCGCAACCTCGGCAGCAACTGTCACCGGCTTGGTTACACTCGACACGGCCACTTACTGGAATTTCTCAGGACAACTAATCATAGCTTCTCTAATCCAGATAGGCGGACTGGGATTCATGAGCACGGCCACCTTTCTTCTTATCATATTCACACAACGGATAAGTCTTACCAACCAACTGTTTATGGGTGATTTTCTGGGAGCCAGAAATGCCAGCGGTATAGCACGACTAACAATCCAGGTGGTGGCCCTGACATTAATTATCCAGGTGCTGGCGTTCGGGATAATATTCTGGCGATTTATTCCCATTTACGATTTACAAGAAGGTGCTTGGCAAGCAGCTTTTCTTACGATATCAGCCTTTAATAACGCTGGATTCAATATTATTTCTAACTCTTCCAGCCTTGCGATATTCCGTGATGAGATGTGGGTTATTGGAACTGTTACCGTACTGATCATATTTGGAAGTATCGGTTACTCAGTTCTCGTTGAGTCGTTCAGGCGTCGGCGTTTTGGGAGGTTCAGTCTCGACAGCAAATTGGTTATATTGACCACAATGATCCTTTGGGTGGTGGGGACAACAGTGATGTTCGTGTCTGAATTTAACAACGAAGCCACTCTTAAGGGATCGCCGGTAGGATCTCAGATAATAGATTCTTTTGTCCAATCTGTTAGTGGTCGTACAGCAGGGTTTTCCACAATAGATTTTGGGGAAACTCAGCAACACACCAATTTTTTCTTTACTGGCCTCATGTTTATAGGAGGCGCTTCCGGCTCAACCGCCGGAGGCATAAAAGTTAATACCGTGGCGGTTATACTTATCGCGGTAATGGCGACCATTAGGGGCAGGAATCAACCCGAAGTATTTGGTCGTGAGATTCCATTTGGACAGATTCAGCGGGCGTTGGCCGTGTTGTCGTTGGCCGTGGTAGCGGTGTTTGTTGTGGCATTTCTCTTAGCGATAACGGAGCGATTTCCTTACGAAGATCTAATATTCGAAACTGTGTCTGCTTTTGGGACGGTAGGATTATCTACAGGGATTACCTCCGAATTGACTTCTTGGGGAAGGTCAATAATTATTGCCACCATGTTTGTTGGACGGATTGGCCCGTTAACTATCGCTCTCGCATTGGGCCAAAGGCAGCAACGGGCAGTATACCGTTATTCTCAGGAAAGGGTTAGAATAGGGTAAGGGGAATTCTTATGGCGAACCAAGCGATTGTAATCGGACTAGGGCGGTATGGGCAGAGTCTCGCGAAAGAGCTGTATACGCTAGGTTTTGATGTGCTCGGAATAGACATTGATGCACAAGTCGCCCAAGATTTTACAGATCAATTAACCTACGCGGTGAAGGCGGATGCAACCAGTGAATCGGTGCTAAGAGAGATGGGTGTCCCGAACTTTGATCTAGGGGTCGTGGCGATTGGAACGGATATACAATCCAGCGTAATGGCGACTCTTTTGCTTAAGACCCTAGGAGTTAAGCACGTAGTTGCTAGAGCAAACAACGACCTACATGCCAGCACACTTGAAAAACTAGGAGCTGATCGGGTTGTGTACCCGGAGCAAGAGGCAGGTCATCAATTGGCCCAAAATTTGTTTAATCCGAATGTCAGGGAATATGTGGAGATAACCAAAGACTTTGGAATCAGTGAGTTTAAGCCGCCTGATCACATTATTGGTATTACTTTGGAAGAAGCTGGTTTAGGAGGCACACGGGATAAATATGGCATAGCGGTCCTAGCCATTAAAAGGGGTAGGGATCCGATTTTATTCCCCGCTAAAGACGAAATAGTTGAGGCTTCGGACATACTTTTCGTTGCGGGGAAAACTGACCTTCTAGCGAGAGTAACGCGAGGAGAATCTCCGCCATCAAAGAGCCGTACTGCCTCTAAGGTAAGCTAGGCAGGCAAAGAGCCTTGCCATAAGCGGGCAGGCGATAACTTTATAATGCAGAAACTTGTTGCCTATTTGGGTCCAGAAGGAACATTTACCGAGAGTGCGGCTATTAAACATAGCCCGGATGCTAAATTGAAGCCGTATCCTAGTATTTCTTCTGTAGTAAGCGCCATCACTGATGGTGAGGCTGAGGAAGGAATCGTTCCAATAGAAAATAGTCTTCAGGGCTCCGTGAATGACACCTTGGACCTTCTTATACAACACCCCAAGACGTTTATAAGAGGTGAACTTGTGTTACCAGTCGAACACTGCTTGCTGGTGAAAAGGGGTAGCAAATGCGAGGATATAAGAGTTATATATTCACACCCCCAGGCGTTAGCTCAGTGTCGTAATTATTTGGAGGCGAACTTCTTTGGCGTGGTGACTGTTGCCTCTCTAAGTACGGCGGCAGCAGCAGACCAGGTGAAAAACTCGAAAGAGATAGATGCAGCCATAGGGACTACTCGAGCTGCGTCTCTGTACGGATTGGAGATTCTTGAAAAGAGGATTCAGGACAATCAGTATAATGTGACTCGATTTGCTGTAATAGGGCCTTCCGATCACGAGCCTACTGGGCGTGACAAAACTTCGCTGTGCTTTTCGTTTGAGGACGATAGACCGGGGCTGCTTTATGGGGTTATGAAGCAGTTTGCTGATCTAGAAATCAACTTGGGGAAAATTGAATCTAGGCCCACAGGGAAAAGCTTAGGGCAATATATATTCCTAGTCGATCTTGATGGACACAGGGCTGGTCCTGCCGTTGCGAGGGCCATCGAATATCTGGACAAAGAGACGTCTTGGTTCCGTGTTTTCGGCTCGTATCCTCGCTACGAATAATTAGCGACTGGCAATTGCCAGAACTTCCACGGCCTAAACCGCATCAGATGTAGATATTTGATATATAGAAACCGAATTGTTTACATATATTTTAGATACGCCATATTTATCCATACTTTCAAACTTAGCTAAGCCACTTTGTGGGTAATAAAGGCGCTCTAAATCTCCGATCACGAGATAATCTACGTCATACATGTGTAGAATATCAGCAGCAATCGACTCGTTCGTGGTCGAGTATAGTGATTTCACATCTGAAAGTCGTTGCTGAATCCTGCGCTCACCCCCGCCTCGTTGCTGAGTTTGATGCCAGCTCCATCCTATGATTGAAGGGAGTCCTGTATAAATGGAGAAACGACCACCCCATCTATACAGATGTGGCTCTGTTGTTCCTTCCGCGATTACTTGGTAATTAGGCGCTGTTTTCCTGAGCCATTTTATGGCTTCCCAATCGTCGGCCAGTGGTAGTGGATTGTCATCATCTAGATAAACTGCCTGTGTCATGAAGGCGGCGCCGTCTAGCCCTGTAAAATCAGTGCTGAATCGGTCGGATAGTCGGGCTTTGGTCCCTAGTAACGGGAATATCGACACAGATATCAAAAGAAGGCAGAAGGTCGCGATCCAAAATGAAAAAAGCCATCGACCATAGAAGCGAAATCGCAACAATGAAGCCGTCAGATACCAGAGTAAACCGGCTGAGGCGATCGCGTACAAAACCCAAGATTGTAGATACAGCTTGAAGATCGTGTTCATTCTGTCGATGTCGTTATTTGCTGTAATTAAATCGACCGCGATGCCTAACCCTAGACCACCTAAAATGAGCAACAAAAGAAATACATGATAATGCTGGGAGTCATCTGCTGTTGCTAGTCTGCGTACAAGCAGTAATAAGCTTAGCAAAGAAAGGCTAAACAGTAGTGCTACCGTTCCATATCCCACCATGCTCATATATGCGATGGTAGTTATTAAGGTGACGGTCATCGCTAGCAACAGGGATTTTCGTAAGCGGGTCACTGGCCTAACGCTCGAAAGTGCAGAGAGAGAGTATATTTCGAATAGAAGATAGGAAGCGATGAGGAAAAGAAACAAACCGTTTATGCCCAGGTAATGTATCGTGTCCGTCTGGAAATCGCTTAGGTGAATACCTCCATTAAACACTACAAATCTGGAGTGGAACGGATGGAAAGCAAGATAACTGGTGAGTAAAATCAAAGCGACTCTCCAAAACGCCCCCTTTATGAAATCTAAACAAACTCTCTGGTGGTAAAGAAAGTAGGCAATAATGACAGTTAGTGCCACAAGGGACAGATAGGTTGGATAATCCCAAGAATTTATTGCGAAAAGAGACCCAACGACAATGCCGATCAAAGTTAAATAAGCTGCCTGTTGCCACCACGCAGCTTTAAATGAAATTGAGCCAACGAGTGTGCTAAAGGCTAGACCTATACACAAGAGGGTGAACGGGATTGCGATCATGTGTGCATGTGGGTCGGCAAACAAAAAGCTCCAGAATGGAAACTCTGTGATTGCGATTTGGTCGGGGATCATCCGGCTTGGACTCCAATAATCAAAGGGAGGAAAGCTTGCCCCAGTTTTTAGCCACGCAATAAGAGACTTTAATAGCTGCATAGCTCCGCCGAGGTTTCCAGCTACGCCCACAAAGAAACTGGCGAAAAGGCCCGCCCAAATTGGGCTAAAAGGAATGGCAATCGGACTTCTGGAATCAGTCATCTTAGAACTCAGATTGTATACCAGGCAGAAGGCCGCACTGATGCTGGCGGCAAACAGTGTTGGGATAGCCAAATTAACAGCTGTCTCGGGCAGAATTCCGCTCGCTTTAATGAATGTTCCAATAATGAATTG
>QGNO01000007.1 GCA_003228195.2 Chloroflexota bacterium
GCACCTGGTTTCTCGATAATTTCTTTACCCACTGAAGAGGTTTGGAATCCGGTGCCTTCACGTAGCACGTCGAAGAACTCCCATGCAGTGCCGGAGTGGAAGTTAGCTATTGGCCAGCCTCCTACACGCCTTGCTCCGTGCCACATGGCATTGCGGGCAATTATGAGTGCAGTCCCCGGGGCTATAAGACACCCGTAGGGACCGTTTTTGGCGTATTCCGGATCTGTATACAGCGGATTGTCGTCGCCTATGCTTGATACATACGCCTGGATAACCGGCCTGGTGAGTACGAACGGGCTCTGGTATGGAGGCCCCGAAGCATCAAAGGGTTGCATTGTACCCGGGTGCAGATGCATATCCAGGGGATAACCTTCGCCTAAGACTTCATGTTCCAGGTCTTTAGTAGAAAGCTCTCGAAACTCATTAACTAAACTTTCAAAGGTTTCTTCTTTGACCATTTCATCACTCCTTTTGTTTCTTTAACCCTAATATTTGAGTAGGTTTGGTGCTAAAGGATTATTGCCACGGATTACCAATTGGTAGGCCTACCAGGAACCCCTTTTCAGGTAAATAGACCTCTGCGGTTCCCTCAGCTAGAGTTTGGCCTAGTTGGTTGTGTCCAGAGATTTTCAACTGAACAGCGTTGTAGTGGCCTGCCCCAACCGTTACTTTAGTCTTGCCAGTCACTTCTCCGCCTATCCACATAGTGTCTTCATATAAGAAGTGGTTTGGAAGTTGGAGGGAAAGACTACGCAAGAAACCGAGATCGCCCATCCAGTTAGTGATCACTTGTCCAGCCAGTCCGAATCTGAGGAGCCCCTTTGAGGCTGGCATGTTGAAGCCTAAGACCTTTACAGCCAACACATCACCGTGAGCTTGATCTATATCAGAATATGGCCAGTCAGTCGCGGGATTGACTACCATTCTGCCTGGTTTGTCTAGCACCTGTCGATGTGCGACTGTTCCTAGCGCTGCTGCTGACAACTTTGATTCGGCTACCTTCCAAGCGGATATGTCGGTGTAGTAAATAGGACCTTTGACAAGTTGAGGCAACTTGTCACCGACGTTCACTTCGCTCCAGTACCTGGGCTTTTTGCCTCTGTGTGGGGATATAGCATCGAGATCATCCTCAAGCTGTTTTATCTCTTTGTCTGAGTATTGATGGATTTCACGGTCGTCGATTAGATCGTCGCCGAGATTATAAGGGACCACTGTTACCGTTCCCGTGGCTTTTGCTATTAAGCCTCCGGATAGTGTTGTATATGTGGCTGTAGAATCAACTTCACCTGTGTCACGATTTCCCCATTTGGCTCCTGCCCTGACGTCAGACACTTTCAAATCGGTAGCAACAGGCTCGCCTAATCGAATGATGTCGCTCCATTCTGCGGAACATGCAGTGCTGAACCTTCGGATTCCATAAGCTTTCTGTTCGTGAGCTGCTGCTGAGTCTGGTGTACGTGCGCAGAATATGAAAGTTGGAGGGGCTATAAGAGTGCTGTAAAGGGTTCCCACTCCGCCACCGACATCGTTGTACAGAGGGTTAATATCGCCTAGTGCCGAGCAATACTTTTGAATAGAGGACCAGTCAGCAACTTTAACTGCTTGTGGAACATCTGTGGCGTCTTTACCTATTAACTTTTTGCTATCTTCTATGAACTCTTTTAGGCCACCGGACCCTGATGTTGTTGAAACCATATACTTACCTCCCTATTCCTTCTGAATGTCATCAAAAGATATCTACAGAACAAACTTCTCTGGGATTATTCATCTCGAGATTTTGCCCATCATACACACTTGGGTTGAGGGTTTCCACTATTTAACATAAATGCCCATAAATGGTAACAGCAAACCAACAGGAAGCACCAAAGGTTATTTGGGTCTATAGTTGCCCCCTTATGTCGGCAAAACCTCCTGGCGTCACAATTTAGGGGTTTCTGGAGGTTTTACTGGGGGTTTCGCCAACAGAATCAAAAATCCTCCGAAAAATGCCGAAATTGCTAAAATGGTGAAAGGCAGCTCATAACTGCCATAGCTTTCAAACATCCATGCTGCCATTATTGGAGTTACCAGCGTAAAAGCGCTGTGGATAGGGGACATGGCACCCTGAATAGTCGCGTAATGTTCCCTGCCAAAAAGATCGGCTCTAAGAGATTGCGGTAAAGATGAGAGTCCACCCCAAGCCAGTGCAAAGGGCACCCAAAATATTATCAGTTCATTGAAAGAAGTGGCCCTTGCGATAAAAAGTAGGCAAATGCCTAGCAATACTAGGGACCCCGCCATAATAAGGCTCTTATTGATTACATCCCCGGCCCAACTAAGAAAAAGTCTACCAGGCGCACTACAAATTCCGTGAATTACGAAGAGTGAGCCTGCCTGAGCAGTTGTGCCTCCTAAAGATTCAACTAAAAGAAAAGAGTTTATTCCGACCGCGCTTGTTACGCCTATGCGTATACTGACTGCTATGGCGAAGTACCAAAATGCACTAGTTTTAATTGCTTCCCATACAGTTAGTTCCGGGGGAGCTGTTTGGGTTGTAATAGACGTAGAGCTTTCTTTGGTTGGGTTTGTGGGTGGATCTCCATCAGGCAGCATTCCGTATTGTTCGGGCTTGTGTCGCATTAAAGTTGCAATGGGAAGCCCTATAATCATTACTGCGAGACCCATGATTCTAAAAGCCCCTCGCCAACCGAGGCTTTCTGTGAGCGCATTCGTGAGTGGGACTGTCGCAGCCCCTATGCTAAGCCCGAGCCACATAACGCCGAATGCACGTCCGCGGTGCCTATGCCACCAATTCGCCACAGCAGTTGTAATTGAACTCATAAGCCCTATGCTTGACCCCAGATTGATGCCGATTAGGAAAATCACACAAAAAATTGGGAAGTTGGGCGCGAAGCTTGCAAGTATAAAACCTAGCCCCATTAGGGGTATCCCGACGAACATAAGGGTCCTAGGTCCCAGTTTGTCCACAAGGTATCCTTCGATAGGCCCGAAGAAAGCCCCCTCGATTCTACCGAAGGAAATCAATGCTGCGATAGCGGCAACACTAACTCCGAACCCATCGGCAAGTGGCCTTACAAATACGTTTAGCCCATGGTAATTCAGAGCAGTGTTAAGGCCCATTCCCACTAGGCCGCCAAATATAACCCACCACCCGAAAAATATTCTCGGACTTTTTGTATTGGGAGTAATCATGGTATCGCGCTTAATCTACAATGAAAGATGAATAATGGAAATACATTTCATTCCGAACAAGCAATTGTTTCTGAGGAGTTGCTTGTGTCCCTATTCACATTATCGAGCTTTCAAATCAAATGATTTGCTAGCTCGATCCACTAGATATTTCCCGAGTGCTAAAGAGGACGTGGCTGCAGGTGAGGGAGCATTGATTACATGGAAAGCGTTGGGTGTTTCCGTTATGCTAAAGTCGTCTAACATGAATCCGTGCCTATCTACCGCTTGAGCCCGTACACCAGCTTCCGCTGAAACTAGATCATTGCGATTGATTTCGGGTAGGAGCTTTTGGAGTGCTTGAGTAAACGCTCTTTTACTCAGTGATCTATAAAATTCACCAAATCCGGTCCGCCAATATTTCCATGTCATTACCCAGAAACCACTATAATTCAATGTTTGCAAGAATTCCCTGGGGTTAATGTCAGACATTTTGTACCCTTCTCTTGCGAAGGCTAGTACAGCATTTGGCCCTGCTTCTACGCCTCCTTCAATCATTCTAGTAAAATGGACTCCTAGGAACGGAAATTTAGGATTTGGCACCGGGTATATTAGGCTTTTGACTAGGTGCTGTTTTTCAGGCTTAAGAGTGAAGTACTCACCTCTAAATGGGATTATACGTATATTGGATGGGAGTCCCATTTTCTTGACTATTGCATCTGCATGCAGGCCGGCGCAATTGATCAGATATCTTGCTTGAACGGCACCTTGATTCGTGTCCAGATGGATTGAATTGTGATTCAAACGTATATTGTGGACTTTTGCATTGAAGATTATTTCGCCACCATTTTCTTGGACGTCTTTTGCGTATGACACGGCAACTTGTTTGAAATCTATTATTCCGGTGGTTGGTGAATGAAGGGCTTGGATGCCATAAGCGTGTGGTTCGATCTCTTTCAACTGACTTTGGTTGATTAATTTTAACCCGGGTACTCCATTAGCTTGTCCTCTTTCATAGAGGGTTTGTAGTCGGGGTATTTCTTCTTCATCCGTGGCGACGACCACTTTCCCGATCAGATTGTATTCGATACCTTTTTTCTCACTGTAGTCTATTAGTGCACGGCTTCCTGAGGCACAGAGAGTTGCCTTGTGAGATCCTGGTTTGTAGTAAATGCCAGAGTGAATAACTCCGCTATTGTGACCGGTTTGATGTGTGGCTACTGTGTCCTCTTTTTCCAGTATTGCTAGAGTATACTTTGGGTACCTTTTTGAAAGTTCAAATGCAGTGGCTAGACCGATTATGCCAGCCCCTATTACCACTATGTCGTAATTCTTTCGCATTTTTTCTAAACGATTATATTGCAGCAAGCAATTCTAGTTAAGTGCTTGCCTAAAACTGCCGCTCCATTTAGCATTAAGTGAGGTAATAGATGCCCGATGGTGTAGTGGTAGCACGTCAGCCTTTGGAGCTGAAATCCCTGGTTCGAATCCAGGTCGGGCAGCACCACTTTATCAGAACGTCTAAGCAACACTTCAAGTTCCGCCAAGCTGACCAATAATTGCTGGGTCGTTCTCTAGTGTGTGATTGTAGGGAGCCTTAGTTCACTAACCTGTTCAATGAAAGCAGCAACGTCGTTATCAATAACGTATTGAAGCGTTTCGAGATTGTCATCAACTAGTTTAGATAGCTCGTCAATAACACCGAGTTGTCCTTGGGTAGGTCCAAAATCCCCAGAAGCTACGACTTGTGACAACGCCATTAGTTTTGCATCAAGGCGTACTGGCGGAACTGTTTGTGCGGTTGGTTCATGGACTGACGCCAGTTGATCCTCGATGGGCCAAAGCTTTTTCTCTATCTGGTCCGCTGATTTTGTTAAAGTGTCTTTTGTTGCCTGATCAGATGCATGGTCAATCCACTCATTAATTTGACTTCTTACGCTCCTCAGTCGACTCAATCCGTCGTTATTGTCAATTAACTTATTCCTGATCTTAATCATGAGGTCGAATTGCGCTTTAAGATCTTCATCCGTTGCGGATATTCGAGGATCCCTTAATAGGTCAAAAGTCTCCGTAAGTGTTTGTCCGTCAAGCGTCAACTCAACCTTATATGGCCCCATCGGTGCCAATGGTGAAATGCCGGCCGGTCTGCCACGGGTGTCAGGGCCTGAAGTAGCTGGATAACGCATGTTCCATATGAATCGATTCATACCTACGCTTGGATTTCTTTCGAACGAATCGATTACGATGTTGTTCTTATCGATAATACTTATTTCGGCCTTAGTTTGAGGTGGTTGCTTCAGATGATAGTTTATCTGGACGCCTACAGGTGGATTTTGGCCCGCATTAAGGTACACCCTTCTCAGTTCCCCGTCTTTATCACGTTTTTCATAAAATGTGACTGTTTCACCATTTATCCGCTGGTAATCTTTCCCGGTTGAACCCCCACCACGGCCAAATCCCAAAGGTTGTCCGATTCTGTAAGTATCCCTAGGCTTGAACAACGAAATTGGGGAGTCGTTTAATTTGCTGGACATTTGGTGTAACGGAGTTAAGTCGTCAAGTACCCAGAAAGATCGTCCGTGAGTAGCCAATATCAAGTCATTATTCTTGACCGCCATATCATGTATTGGAACGACTGGAAGGTTAGCTTGCATTGGTTGCCACGTATTGCCGTCGTCAAAGGACAAAAACATTCCTAGCTCAGTTCCTAGATAAAGTAATCCCTGGCGTTCCGGGTCCTCGCGAATAACTCTAGTAAAGTGATTCTCAGGTATCCCATCAGTGATCATTTCCCAATTTTTCCCATAGTCATTTGTTTTGAGGACATATGGGGCGTGGTCGTGCATCTTGTAACGGGTTGCTGCGACGTAAGCTGTGCTTGGGTCATGATTAGAAGGCTCTATAGTGTATATTAGGGTCCATTCTGGAAGATCTGGTGGAGTCACGTTCTCCCAGGAGTCTCCCCCGTTTCTTGTGATGTGTATCAGGCCATCATCCGAGCCAGTCCAGATAACTTTTGGCTCATGAGGAGAAATAGCGAAGGCAAAAATAACTCCTGAGTAATCTGCGGTACCTCCGTTGTCGGTGCTTAGCCCGCCGGAGATGACCTGCATTTTTGACTGGTCGTTTCTCGTCAGATCTTCACTGATTCTTTCCCAGGATTCTCCTTCATCGTAGCTTCTATATACATACTGGCTACAGCAATAGAGTAGTTCAGGATCATGCGGAGATATTACGGTAGGGTAGGTAAAATAAAACCTGTTCATTATGTCTTTGACTGCTGATCCAGACTGATCGTGTGGCCACACGTGAACGATTCTTGTTTGTCTGGTGCGTAGATCGTACCGTAGTTGTGTGCCTCCACCACCTGGGGCGGACCCATTCGCACCCGAAAATATTATGTTGGGATTGTTGGGCTTTACAGCTATATAGCCACTTTCCGAGTTGCCGACGGAGTCGCAATCTTTCCAAGAGATGGCGCCCTCATCCGCCCGACTGGGTACTTTTATAGCGGTATTATCCATTTGTGTTGCATATACGTTATATGGAAATTGATCATCGACATCCATTTTAAATAAGCTGGCGGTCGGTTGATTGTAGAGAGTTGACCATGAAGCGCCACCGTCCAAACTTACTGAAGCTCCGCCATCGCTCCCACTGATAATACGTTGGTTGTTCCTTGGATCAATCCAAAGGTCATGATGGTCTCCATGAGGAAGTTGCATAGTGAAGAATGACTTGCCAGCATCTGTGGACTTCCATAGATTTACATCTAGGCAGTAACATGTGTCTGGGTCCTGCGTATCGGCAAAGACGTGTGTGTAATACCACGGCCTTCTGTATATTTCAGGCTTACCTGAGATTTTTTCCCAAGTTCTGCCTCCGTCATCTGATCGGAAAAGACCGCCTTGAGAATTTTCGATCTCCATTAAAACCCAGATCCTGTCCGGTTTAGGAGGTGAAATAGCTATTCCTATTCTCCCCTTGATCCCCTTCGGAATCCCAGGGCTATCTGTTATATCTTCCCATGTATCTCCACCATCAGTAGATTTATACAGGCCGCTGTCTGGGCCTCCAGAAGTCATAGTCCAAGGTTGTCTCAGTACCTGATATATCGCTGCATATATGATTCTAGGATTGTTCGGGTCCATAGACAGATCTACGGCCCCTGCTTTTTCACTTTTGAAGAGAACGTGCTCCCAAGTTTTGCCCCCATCAGTTGTGCGGAAAACTCCTCGTTCGGGGTTACTTCCAAACTCGTGGCCAACAGCAGCAACGTAGGCAATGTCAGGATTATTAGGATGTATCCTAATGCGAGCTATATGACGGGAGTTTTTCAGCCCCACGTTTTTCCAAGTTTTCCCACCATCAGTAGTTTTGTATACGCCGTCCCCGTGAGTGGCATCGGCTCTGAAGCACCCCTCACCAGTTCCTATGTAAACGACGTTTGGATCTGAGTCGGAAACGGCAACCGCTCCGACCGCAGCAGTTTCAAAGAAGCCGTCAGATATGTTTTCCCAATAAAGGCCTGCGTCTATAGTTTTCCAAACACCGCCACCTGTAGCACCATGGTAAAACACCAATGGATTTTTCGAGTCTCCTGCGGCGGCAACGCATCGCCCTCCCCTGAATGGTCCAATTGATCGGTATTCAAGAATGTTTAGGTAACTTGAATCTACTATGGGGTATTTGTTGACCATCTGACGCCTCCAATAGGGGAACAATTATCAATCAATCTAAACGGGACTTTACAATGTGATGTTCAAAATTAAAAGAGGGTAGGTGGGCCGCTATAGCCCAGTAGTAGTCAATCGAATTTATCTACCGCGCAATTTGGGGTCTAGAACGTCTCTCAACGCATCCCCAAATATGTTTATGCCAAACACGACTAAGGTTAGTGCGAAACCGGGAAAAAGCCCGATCCAGGGTGCGCCTGCGAAATCAAACAACTGTTGTTGGTTTAACATGGCACCCCACGTAATGGTGTTGCCGGCACCGCTAAGGCCAAGGAAACTTAGGGATGCCTCGATGATTATTGCACTGCCCACTAAGGATGTTGATATTACTACCAACGACGCGAAAGTATTAGGAAGTAAATGCCTGAACATTATCCTGGTGTCACTGCCTCCTATTGCTCTTGATGCTTCGATATATGGCATTTCCTTTACGCTAAGGGCAACGGATCTGACGACTCTTGATATTCTCGGCAAGAACACTATTGTTATGGCGAGAATCACGTTATTTAGAGATGAGCCCAACGCAGCCATCAGGGCAAGCGCTAGTAAGAGGCTAGGAAAAGCTGATAGAGAATCTACAACCCTTTGGATAATAAGGTCATATTTGCCACCATAATATGCGCTTGAGACAGCAACTATACTTCCGATAGTAGATGCCATTAACATTGAGATGATACCCACATAAATGGACACTCCTGAGCCATACATAGTTCGGCTCAGGACATCGCGTCCCAACGAATCAGTGCCAAACCAGTGTTCGGAGGAAGGGGCTTTTAGAACTTTAAACACATTTGTGTCATATGGGTCAGCTGGAGCAATCAAAGGAGCGGTTATGGAAGTTGCAATAGCGAGCAAGAGTATTATGGCTCCAGTTGTACCGAGAGGTTTGGAGCGCAGGAATTTATTGATCGCGTTAAGCCGCCGAGCCCAGTCGGATCTGTTGTTTGAATCTGGAGAAAACCTTATTTCTTGTGTTGTTGCCATATTGATTCTAGGTTGACGCCTCTATTCGTATCGAATTCTAGGATCTAGCCATGCATAGGTCAAATCCACAACCAGATTAATTGCCAAAGAAACAAACGCAAAATACATGATGTAAGCTTGTATGGTTGGTAGGTCCCGCAGGAACAACGCATCTAACAGCCCCCGCCCTATCCCTGGTAAATTGAAAATCAATTCTATTACCACTGTTCCTGAGAAGAGTACACCGAACTGAAAGCCAGCATAGGTAATAATTGGGAGTAGCGCATTCCTCAAGCCATGCCTTATAATGACCACTTTTTCCGCTACCCCTTTTGCTCTTGCCGTCCTAATGTAATCCTCTCTCATGCATTCCAAAAGCTGTGTGCGTGTTAGTCGCATAAGTAGCCCACTGCTGTGAATTCCTAGTGCGATGGCTGCAGGCACCATTTGTTGAATGGCCGAGGAAGGATTTACCCAGATGTGACTAAACCCCAGAGGAGGGAGCCAGTTGAAAAAGCGAGACATCACCAATATAAGCAGAAGGCCTAAAAAGAAGGTGGGTATTGCGAGAGCGAATATACTAAATCCTCGCAAGAAATAATCTGCCAATCCATCCTGCTTGACAGCAGCGATAATCCCTATAGGAATAGACGTGAGTATGATAGTTGTGAAAGCTATTACGCCTAACTGTAGTGTTACCGGGACTTGTCTTTGAAACTCTTCGAATATGGGTTTGTTTAATACAAAAGATGTTCCCAGGTCACCTCGCACTAGTCCCCACATCCAATCCAAATACTGGATGTATATGGGTCTGTCGAGGCCGAGCTCCTGAGTGACCTTTATAACGTCTTCTTCGGTAAATGTCCCTTCACCTGAGGGGCCACCAAGTATCGCAGCCGCGACATCACCAGGCATAACCCTAAGGAGAAGGAATATCACAAGAGATACCCCTATTAAGGTGGGTATGAACATCAGTAGCCTTCTAAAAATGTACTTCCGCAACTTCTGCTTAACCTCTTGTGTTGGAGTTGTAGTTGTGTGCAGGTCGCATCGGTTGGGTGCGGCCTGCACACAATTCAGAAACTAGAACTAGAGCTGAGGCAACTGCGGGTAAGGATTCTTAGCTTCCTTAGCTAACCAGACGTTTTCCAGCGAGTAATTGGCAGCATGGAACAGAGGTGGGGACCAACCTCTCCAAGTGCCACGATGGCCTTGTAAGAGACCAGGTCTAACCATGCCAATCCACGCGGCATCCTTGTTCCATAGAATGTCGGCCATCTCACGTAGAACAGGTTGTCTGTCCTTCACGTCGACTAGAAGAAGCTCTTTTTCTTTGAGCGCATACCAATCAGGGTTGTCCCATCCGCCGAAGGTGAATCCACCTTTCTGGTAAGTCTGGTGAATTGACACATAGAAGGCGGCAGGGTCTACGAAGGAGGCTCCTTTGCTTTCCATTCGGAGACCAAACTCGAGCTTCTTAGAAGTCTCCCTGAGCACAGAGCTACTCGCAATAGTGTTTTTAGTGACGTCAATGTAAATGTCTGAAAGTTGTTCAACAATTACGTCAGCTCTGCAAGACTCGTTCTCAAGTAGCTCAGTCGAGATACGGTTATTTGGACCGTATCCTGCATCTTGCATCATCTTCTGCGCAGTTACGATGTCGGCTTTCTTCTTGGCGGTATCAGGATCGAGTCCGATCATATTGTCGAACCATTCTTCCTGAGTGTACACAAAAGCTTGACCGATAAAGTAAGGAGTGGAGAAGAATCCTATGCCATCATGACACAGTGTGTTCATTATCCCTCTGTCCATACGAGTTTGTATGGCTTGCCTTACTTTCCGGGCAGTCGGATCACTGAGAGGTCCGAACGGGGCTTTTGAGACGTTAAGTTCAAAACCTCGGAATCCAGGGGCTGCAACCAGTGGGAATGCGGCCTCCTCGCCGATGGCCTTTTGCAAATCTAAAACTGGCCTCAGTCTAAATCCGGTGCTGAACACTTCCGCTGCGTCAATCCTGCCAACACGGAAGTTTGCTATTCGGGTCGTCGCGTCTGGGATGGTGAACAAGTTGAATCCATCCATGTACGGGAGACCGTCTCGGAAATATTGGGGATGCTTCTCAGCCTTCCAGTAGTTTGACATTTCCCCTTCTACAATCTTGAAGGGACCAGTTCCTACTACCTCGCCTTTATCAAATTCAAAGTCGCGATAGCCAGTAACTGTGTCAGCGTCAATTTGTTTTGCGTACTTAGACGGTGTTACAGAGTTCCATCCAGAGGCGAAACAGTTTATCCATGCGCCCTTTGCCACAGGCAATCTGAGGGTCAATTCTCTAGGTCCGGTGATTTCCGCACCTGGATTGGCGACCTTTGCACCAGCACCGTTATCACCCTCAGTTATTGGGTTCAAGAATTCTCGGAAACACCCGAATCTATTGGCTCTTACGCCGTTGGGGCGCTCGATGATTCTGTAAGCGTTGTAGTAGGCATCTTCGATAGTGAAGGGGTTACCTTCGTGGTCTATTACGCCCTCTCGAATTTGAAGAACCCAAGTCTTTCCCGCATCCTTGATTTCCCAAGACTCTGCGATGTCGCCTTCCAGGGTCAGTCTGTCATTGAGGTTTGCCCTTATATATTGGCCGAAAAGGTTTCCAATATTGGCAATGCTTCCCCAGCCGAATCCTTGGTTACCGTGGAGAGGATCCCATCGGTTGATACCAGTCATTGGGAGGTTTGTTACTCCGCCATAAATAGGCTTCTCTCCAGGCGCTGGGGCCGGAGTTGGAGTACTAGTTGGTTTGGGTTTTGCCACCGCAGTTACGCCAGGTAGCGGCGCGACTGGTACCGGGGTAGCGGTTGGGAGCGTGAAGGTTGGGAAGACAGCTGGCGCTGTTGGCGTAGCGGTTGGTGCGGCTGGTGCCGCTGGCGCCGCTGGTTCGTCAGACGAACCGCACGCTAAAACGATCAGCAAACTTAATCCCAAGGCCATTCCGAACACCCTTCTTGTTGTAAGTCCTAATTTCATTTTTTCCTCCTAGATCACAACGACCTATTTTCCATGAACAAAAACGCAAAGGCTCGACTCGTCTTGTGATCACTTTTCAGAGTTATTTCTTTGAGTTTTTCCGACGCAAGAGTACTAAGCGTGTAATCTTATGTCAAGCCCCTGCTGAAGCTGAGGGAGTGTTCTAAACCACTTGACAAAGCATGCCTCAAAACGTACTTTACGGCAGTCACGAAAGTATTCGATTACAGGAGATCCAAAACATGCAAACAGCTGTACGTCGAACCAAGGCTTTAATGAAAGAGCGGGTTATACCGAACCAAATGGTTCAACCAGGAATCCTGATGATGATTCTTGCAATCATATTAATGACGAACTATGTTTTGGTTCGCCAGCCGAACATTAAATTATTTGACGTTTTGGTTTTCGTTACGGGCTACACTTTAGGCTTCCGTCGCGGTGCTCTGGTTGCAGTGGCTGGATGGCTGATATATGGAAATTTCAATCCGTTTGGCCCTACCACGGCTACTCTGTTGGCAGTAGTTTCATTGTCTCAAGTTATCTATGCTGCGGCTGGGGCTTTTCTCAGGATCGTTTTGAGCAACAATAAGATCAAGTTTACTCCTGGCTACCACACCCTTCTAATCGGACTTTTGGCTATATTAACTACGCTTAGTTATGACTTGATAACAAATCTCTATACAGGACTGACTTGGGCGAGTCTAGCTGGGTCGTCTGATACGTACGAATGGCTCAAGGTTGCTGTGTTCAATCCTGGGGCTTTGTATTTCAGTTTTGCCCATGTGGCTAGCAACGCGCTATTTTTTGTAGGATTGAGTCCTTTATTGGTTAGGTTGATTAGTAAACTAGAGGACACCCGAAAGGCTGACTGAAGGTGACGTCAATCAGGCTTTTAAGATATCTGTGTTTTGCAGCTTTATTACTTTGGTTGCTTGTGGCCTGCTCGGATAGTGATGAGGCTCGGAAAGTGCCAGTAGGTACGGTTAAGGCTAGTATGCTCGTGCAAGGCGAGGAGGCCAAACCAGAATGGTTCCGTGGCATTGAAATTCCGACAGGCACTGATGCATATGCCTTCACTCAAATTGTTACAGAAGGTAACATGAAATCTACTTTCTATCCTGAATATAGGTCGCATTTTGTTGAGGGAATTAGGGGGGTAGAAAACCAACCGCCACATTATTGGATGATATATATATGGAATGAAACTACGGGTAAATGGGAGCCTCTCCCAGTGGCGTCTGATTTTTTCTCGGTTAAGGACGGACATACGTTGGCTTGGCACTATACTGATGCCAACAATTTGGAGTCAGTGACACTTTTGGTGCCGTAGGGGTGTAAAGATGACAAGATTCATTTTAGTAAGACATGGTGAAACTGATTGGAACAAAGAACATAGAATTCAGGGTCATGCTGATGCGCCGCTTAATGCGGATGGGATTGCTCAGGCAAAAAGCATAGCGACACGTTTGTTTGACACCCCGGTGCACGCTATTTTTTCCAGCGACGTTTCCCGCACTAGGGAAACGGCTGCAATTATTGCCGCAGACAGAGGAATTGAAATTCAAGAGATGTTTGATTTACGGGAACGCAACTATGGAAAATGGGAAGGGGTGACTCAGGGTGAATGGGAAGCGAGTGACCCTGCGGGATTCGCCCATTGGAAAAGAGCTCCAGAGACCTATGTCCCGCCGGGAGGCGAAAGTTTGCAGGAGGTACATGAACGGGCTGTCCGAGCCTATAATTACATAAGTCAGAACCAATCGTCTCGTTCAACAGTTGTTGTAGTGGGGCATGGAGCGGCTCTTCTTGTTCTGACGGTTCACCTGTTGCAGTTACCCCTCAAAGCCCGCAACAATTTCAATTTGAGCAACACCAGTCTTTCAGTCCTTGACGTCGGCCAGGATTTTACTGTGATCAGACTTTGGAACGATGTTTCGCACAGGGGCATATCTATCCCGTAGCCTTGTAGTTCCACTTGCTTAATTCAATAAACTAAAAACGAACATTTTGATATCTACGGATGTTGCTTACTTAAAGATTCGGTAATCGGAGGTAATTATGGCTAAGGTTCTTATTTCAGTTGATATGGAGGGAGTTAGCGGAGTAGTTCATGGTGACCATACTGGGAGAGACGGTAAGGACTACGATATGGCGCGCAGATTAATGACCCTTGAGGCTAACGCCGCAGTTGAAGGTGCTTTTCAGGGTGGAGCCCAGGAAGTGGTGATCAATGACAGTCATGGGACTCAACGTAATCTACTTCCGGAATTGCTTGATCAAAGAGCAACCGTAATAACCGGCTCACCAAAACCGCAAACAATGATGGCTGGATTGGATGATACATTTGATGCTGTTCTGTGCGTAGGCTACCACGCTATGGCAGGATCAGAAGGGATACTTGACCACACAATTTCTGGAAGAGTAGTTCAAGAGATACTGGTTAATGGAAGCCCACAGGGTGAGCTCGGACTGAATGCTGGTATCGCAGCACATCACGGAGTGCCTATTGTTATGGTTTCCGGAGATACGACTTGTTGTGAACAGGCAAGGGGTCTGATACCAAACATAGAATGCGCGGTGGTAAAAGAGCCGCTGACTAGGTATGCCGCTAAGAATCTCTCACCGCTGTCTGCGCAAGAGTTAGTGAGGGGAAAGGCCAGGTTGGGGGTAGAACGGTTGTTGGAGATTGAACCGGCAAAATTCTCTAGTCCGTTCACTCTAACCCTTAAATTTGTGAATTCTGCCATGGCTGATGTCGCGCAGTGGGTGCCAGGAGTATCCAGGGAAAACGCGACTACTGTTTCCTTTACCTCGGATAATTTCCTCGTAGCGTTTCAGTGTTTCAGAGTTGTAATACTAGCAGCGGGAACTACTCTAGCTCATTGAGCATCTGATTAAATTTAGGAATTTTCGAGTTGGTTACTTAATGTAGAAGCTTCGATAGTAGGCAAATTGCAGGTGTAATTTTGGCACACGAAAGCTGTTGGAGCGTTCTCTAGCATGTGTTTGTCTTTTAGTAACGGATACTTGATGTAGTCATTTCCCTGGCCAGGCTGGAAGCCTGATACTACTTTGTTGGGTAAGAATCGACCAAATACTTCATCTATGAGTTCCTGAGTCCTGGTATCTTTAGTTGAGCCCACTAGAGCTATTTCTTTCGGTGTAGATAAGTGGAAATCCAGTACGCAAAGCCAATGTCCAAACCCCATTGGTGCTCTTGAGATGACCATCCTTAAGGATCGAAGCATTGTGTTGCCAACTTCCTTGTACTTGGTGTTATTTGTGAGAATGGCTAGCTTTAATAGTACATCACTCGCCACAGCAGCCCCGCTCGGCGTAGCGTTGTCGAAGTAATCCTGGGGTCGCATAATGAGTTTTTCATGGTCGTTTCCAGTATCGTAAAAACTTTGATTCTTGTTGTCCCAAAACAGGTTAAGCATATCTGTCGCTAGACTATTGGCTTCGTTAAGCCATTTGAGATCAATAGTCAGAGCGTGTAGAGATATCAACCCGTCAATCATGTTTGCATAATCTTCCAAATAACCAAGAAGTTTTGACACAGCTTTTTTGTGAGTTCGCTTGATTCTCCCTGAAGGTGAGCGGAGCTCCTCTAGTATAAAAGTTGCATTCTTTAATGAGATTTCTAAGTAATCAGCGCGTTTTAGCACGGCTGCCGCTTCAGCAAAGGCGCCAATCATCATTCCATTCCATGCGGTAATAATCTTGTCGTCGGTTCCAGGTGCTATTCGTTTTTGCCTGTACGGCAAAAGTTTGGCCTTGGCATTCGCGAGCTTTACATCCAATTCTGCTTGGTTTATGCCGAATTCATTACATACATCTTCTGCAGATTTATGAACATGAAGGATGTTTTCCCCATCTGAGTGGGCGCCTTCGCCTACACCGTAGTAGCGGTTTATCAATTTACCCAGATCTTCCCCGAGTATTTGCTCAACCTCGGTTGGTTCCCAAAAGAAGTATTTACCCTCCTCTCCCTCACTGTCAGCATCCTGCGAAGAATAAAACCCTCCATTTGGGTTGGTCATCTCTCGGATTACGTAATCTAGGGTCTCTGTAACGATCCGCTTGTACTCTTGGCGACCTGTAATTTGGTAAGCGTGAAGATAAAGCTTGCTTAGGAGAGCGTTGTCATAAAGCATTTTTTCAAAATGTGGCACTAGCCATATCGCATCTGTAGAGTAGCGATGGAATCCTCCACCAATCTGGTCATATATTCCACCCCGGCACATTTTCTCAAGAGTCATATCGGCCATTGCAAGTGCTTCAGTTTGGCCAGTTCGATTGTAATAACGAAGGAGGAATTCGATTATCATTGGCTGTGGAAATTTTGGTGCTGTGCTAAAGCCACCGTCTTTCTGGTCGAATTCAGCGACTAATCCGTCAAAAGCTCTCGTGAGGATTTCTGATGTAAGCGGTTCTTGTCCTTGCGAACTCATTACTCCACTGTTCAGATGTGCTATTAACTGTTCGGCAGATTCTGTGATCTCTTTTCGCTGTTCTTGGTAGGCTTGGGATATTGCTCTTAGCACCCGAGTGAAGGATGGAATGCCATGACCCTCGTGAAGTGGGAAATACGTACCACCAAAGAAAGGCTTCCCATCAGGAGTTAGGAAAACACTCATAGGCCAGCCGCCTCGACCTGTCTGCGCTTGAACCGCACGCATGTATATTGAATCTACATCGGGGCGCTCTTCTCTATCGACTTTGATGTTGATAAAGTCCGTGTTCATTAGCTTCGCAGTTTCTACGTCTTCGAAAGATTCATGGGCCATAACGTGGCACCAGTGGCAAGCAGAATAGCCGACACTGAGAAATATTGGCTTGTCTTTTGCCTTAGCTTCTGAAAATGCCTCTTCGCACCAGGGATACCAATTCACTGGATTTTCCGCATGTTGAAGAAGATACGGACTAGTTTCATTGATAAGGCGGTTGGTCATAATGTTGACTTAAATTACAAATTTGAGACTGTTCATTGTCGCATACATGTAGAAGCAGTGGGAAGGTTCGCAGCAATATTTCTTTGGATTTAGGGTTGTATAACAAGTTTTTTTCACTGTTGCGCTTAATTATTAGACGTCGTTTAATGAATACCTCTAGATTATCTATCTTGACGGTTCAAAAGTGCCATGTCAGAATCTGAACGTGACCAAACATACTTTGAGTGGCATCTTTTTTCTAAACTCTCAATCCCTATTGGCGTGAATTATACTTCCGTGATTTATTTTTTGCTTGAAAGGAGGTCGCATGCTAGAAGATGTAACTAGGCTGACTCAATTAGCACATTGTGCAGGTTGAGCTGCTAAGCTCAATCGAGAGGACCTCGGGCAGGTCCTGAGAAAGCTTCCCGCAATAACGGATCCAAATCTACTTGTGGGAATCGAGAAAGGCGATGACGCAGCAGTCTATCGCCTGTGGGATGATGTTGCCCTTATTCAAACAGTAGATTTCTTTCCTCCGATAGTTGACGATCCGTACCAATTTGGTGGCATCGCGGCTGCTAACGCGCTGAGCGACGTTTATGCGATGGGCGGGAGACCAATATTGGCACTCAACATAGTCGGATTTCCTTCAGAACTATCTAAAGACATATTGGTGGCTATTTTGAAAGGTGGATATGACAAGGCGGCTGAGGCGGGTGTATTGATAGTGGGTGGGCACACAATTGAAGATCCTGAACCAAAGTACGGACTATCCGTGACTGGGTTAATAAAGCCGGGTGACGAAATTACTAATGCTGGGGCTATGTCTGGTGATGCCTTAGTTTTGACTAAACCAATAGGAACAGGAATTATCACTACGGCATTAAAGCAAGGCAAGGCAGAACCAGAAGTTGTTAACGATGCGATAGAGGTTATGTTAGGTCTGAATGCTGGTGCTTCGAAAGCGATGGTTGATACAGGAGTTAATGCCGCTACGGATGTAACCGGTTTTGGGCTGATGGGACATCTCCAATCTATGATGGCTGGCAGTGGCACATCTGCGAAGATATATTGGTCTCAAGTGCCACTAATTTCGGGTTTAATAGATCTTGCGGCATTGGGGATCGTACCAGAGGGTTCGAAACGAAACCTTAGCTCACTATCTGATTTCGTTGGGTGGGACCAGTCTATACCCGATAGTGCTCAAATGATCCTTTGTGATGCTCAAACTTCCGGTGGTCTGTTGATATCGGTTAAGAAGGATAGATTAGATTATTTGATGGACCAGTTGAAGTCCAATGCCGTTGCGGAACCTAAAGTTATTGGTGAAGTGAACAGTAATTCGCCTGGCACGATACAAGTTGTACAATGAACGCCTGTCTAACTTTCTAGCGGGCTTGTGAAATCTGACTGCGCAATTCGGAGATGCCACTTGAATATTAAGAAGAAATTTCTGGATGAAATTATTAAACAGGCTTTGGATGAAGACCCCAATGAGTGTTGCGGGATTATGGGGATATCTGGTGACAATGTAGAGAAGCTGTACCAGATGACAAATGTAGAAGCTAGCCCCTTCAGATATAGGATGGACCCGAAGGAACTATACGAAACTGTTAATGACATTGAAGATATCGGGCTGGAAGTAGGCGTTATTTATCACTCCCACACCCATTCACCAGCCTATCCCTCAGAGACAGATGTTCGCATTGCAACTTGGGAAGATGGCACGTCAGTTTGGCCAGACACTTTGTACGTGCTGGTATCTTTGATTAACCATGAAAACCCTGACGTAAGGGCATTCAGCCTCACTGATGGGGTCGTTCAAGAGGAGAACTTGAACGTAAGTTAGTCAGTTGGTTGTTGGGGCACATAACGTAGATAATTTACTGCTGCAGAAATTTATCTTTTATTAGTTTATCAACTCGTCAACAATTCTTGCTACCACGGCGCTAGCCAGCACTACCGGCTTTTGAGTCACACGTTGAAAAACGGTCTTCATCTCTTCATCCATGCCCATACAGTTGAGGAAAATGTAGTCCACCTCTTCGTTTCTCATCTCTCTGGCAGCCCTTTCCGAATCGGCAACTTTTATTCCACTACTGTTGTAGGGTGATGCGTGCGTCATAGCTACGTCGTAAGCCCCCCAGAATTCGGCGACATCAGTATTTCCCCAGTAGTCGCTAGTACCTGGTCCAGTAGATACTTGGTCTGCAGATGGCAATACCAATCCTAGCTTCGATCCATTAACAAGAGACTTAATGACACCTTGAAGAAGGCTCCCTGGATCTATGATAATTAAATCATCTCTTTTTAGTTCTTCAAAACCGCCAGCACAAAGTAAAACTACAAGTTTAGCTCCCTGACGATACAAGGTTTCTATCCCTTTCTCCATCAAAGGGGTTACTTTAGAGTGGGTTACAGTTGCTTCGCTGCCGTCACGCATCGCTGTTACAAGGGTAGGTTCGCCTGGGTTTGGGGCCATCCCTTTTATGGTTGCTTCATCAAGCCCGTCCAGCGCCCCGGCTTGCAGCACTTGCACGTCTTTGGGTAAGTATCTGCTCATCACCGATAGTATGTCATTTCTCGGAGATTGACCAATAGTAACCATGCCGATCTTTTGCATAGTAGTTCTCCTATGTCCGTTAGTTGCCCAGCACTGCTTCTGCGACGGTTTTGCCCATTTTACTGGTGTCTATGGAAGGCTTCCCTGGTTCTGTTAAGTCTGGCGTATATATCCCATTCTTCAGGACCTGATCAACGGCTCGTTCTATACAGTCGGCCTCTTGAATTAAACCCAATGAATAGCGCAACATAAGCCCTGTGCTTAAAATTGCCGCTAGAGGATTAGCTTTCCCTTGTCCTGCGATATCAGGTGCGCTGCCATGAACAGGCTCATACATTCCACGTGCCCGTCTTCGGCCAGAGGCATCTGGCACCCCAGAGAGGCTAGCCGATGGTAGCATTCCCATAGATCCTGCCAATACGGCAGCTTCATCGGAAAGTATGTCACCAAACGTGTTTTCAGAAACTATGACATCAAATTTCCTAGGGTTTTGCACAAGTTGCATCGCACAATTGTCTACTAGCATGTGATCTATTGCTATGTCAGGATACTCCGGTGATAATTCGATAGCGATTTGCCTCCAAAGCCGCGATGTTTCTAAGACGTTAGCTTTATCTACGGAAGTCAACTTTTTCTTCCTGCCCCTCGCTAGTTCAAACCCGGCTCTAAGTATTCTTTCTATCTCTCGCTCCTCATATTTGAGGGTATCTACTCCACGGCGGCCGCGCGATGTATTCCATCTCTTTTTTGGCTTTGCAAAATATAGCCCCCCAGTCAGTTCCCTCAGTACCATAATGTCGACTCCACGGACGATCTCAGGTTTGAGCGGGCCAGCGTTCTCCAGGAATTTGTAAACTTTGACTGGACGCAGATTTGCCCAAAGCCCCATTGCCTTTCTTATGGCAAGCAGGCCGTCTTCGGGCCTTACGTTGCTTTCGGGATCATCCCATTTTGGCCCGCCTACCGCTCCAAATAATAATGCGTGACTTCGCCTGCACATTTCCGCAGTTTCTGGGCGTAATGCAGTGCCATGCTTATCAATTGAGATTCCGCCCACCAGGTCTTCCGTGAGTTCAAAAGTGTGTCCAAATTTTTGGCCCACGGTTTCTAGCACACGGATTGCTTCAGTGGTAACCTCTGGTCCTATGCCATCACCAGGCAATACAGATATCTGAAAACGCATTGAGTAACCTCATTTAAGTCATTATCGTGGTGAACTATAAGGGAATGTAATCAAGGTGTAAACAATGTGATCTTACGCCGACTAGCCAAACTCTGCGCTCAAAACGAAAGATGCTGGTGTTTGGGTGTAATTTTGGACCGCCGACACTATAAGCACTGTACGGGAGAATTGGTTAGCCCTGGCACTAATCGAAATTTCGGCATTGTTTTCTTGATTCAGCTGGATGTGTTTGACCTTAGGAGTAGTTGCCATGTCTATAGTGTGGACTAAGTACTCTTGGGGTAATCTATGAGTGGTTCTGACGAATCCGTTCGCATCCCATATTTCGTTTAATCCTTCAGCTCCATCGTAGAAGTCGGTCCCATTAATAGAAATGTCGTCTAGGCATATGCCGGCACCATGCACCGAATCGTCAGTAACATATTCAAAGCGAATCAAGACTTCTTTCCCTAAGTATTGATTCAAGCTAACTTGATCCTTTATCCAGCCATCACTACTACCGGTGTAACCGGGGCCAAAGGCACTTGCTACAGGGTTCTCGCTAGATGATAAGGAGCCTCGCAGTATTTCCCATGTGAGGCCTTCATCACTTGAAAGTGTCACGTAGGCATAGTCCCAACCCTCTTCAATCTGATGCCAGAGTGAGTAGTGAAGTGAAATGGGTCGTTGATCTGGGAGCTTTACCTTAGTGGTTAATGTCGAATCTATGGCATCACCACGGTTACTCCACCAACAATGATTGGCCTTGCTTTCTTTTCCAGGGAAAGGTGGAATCAATGGCGATTCTAATGAACCTGAAAACCTTACTTTTATTGGGCCTTTTGAGACTAATTCGTAGTACCGCGTGCCATATTGGGGCACCGTTGAAGTAATTGTTATATTGTCTGTTATTAGACTTATGTCGGCTACTTGAACCTGTGAATTCGAGTACATGTAGGGCTGGACACCTTTTCTATCCAGATAATTTGCGACGGTCCAATTCGCGAAAACATTTCTAAAATCGATGTCTTTACCTTCTTGATTCAGGAGTTCATTTACGCCATTTATGCCGTCCATTTTGTTTTCCATAAGTGATCGCAGGCTCGAAATGCCGTATTGTTCAGACATGTAAGTGAAGAATAAGCTGGTCGCCCCATAATTTGCTGGAGTAGGGGCCCAGTTAATCAGTGAAGTCGACGGGTTAAACAGAAATTCTTTCGTAAAATGGGACTTGTATCCGGCAATGTTTCTGGCAACTTCGGCTAGGCCTTCGTTAATCCAACCCTCCTCTGTGCCGTCAGATCTGAACTGTATAACGTGAGCAAATTCGTGAGCGAGGGTGCCGAAATATGCTGCCGAATTCAAAGTTACAGCGCTAGTGTCAATGTATATGATACCGGTCTCATTACTATATGGGCTGATGGCTTGTCTGTATTCGTTAGTTGAGGAAAAATACCCGTCGAGCCCAAATATGGGTGTGTGCAGTACTGTCAGCCGGGTATCCCCGTCTATACTTGTGGCAGATTCTGTGCCAAAAACAGAGGTTACTGAAGGGCGTATGTTTTTCTCAAACGTCTTGGCAGAAAGTTTTAGAGCTGTATCGTCGGAGTCTATAGAATTGTCAACGTACCAATAGGCATTATCTGTCACGGCTTTTAGAGTTGCCGTTACTTCTGATGCCCTCAAATTCACAACATCCAATACGTAAAAAGTTTTGTTAAATCCTATCTCGACGGGTTCAATTGATTTAGCTAAATCAACGACTTCTGTTTTATTAAGAGACAGCCTGTTTGTTAGCTCGTAAAAATTTCTTTCTGGGGGAGTTTCCGCTGATCGTTGACCAATTTTCACTGAAGTGGCCGTAGGCGAAGGAATAGGGGTGGCAGTCGGGCGGCTCACCTCATGTTCTTTACCATTGAGAGTTGGAACTGGTGTTGATTCGATTAACTTTGGCGTGATTGATTCTGGGCTAGGGATAGTAGATTGTTCGGCTGAAGTAGTTTGCGTTACCAAAGTGGGAATAATTTGTAGCCCGGTTTCTTTTTTGGGGATTTCCCCAGGCGTACAGGATATACTTAACAGGGTGGCTATCAATAAAGGAATAAGTCTAAGGTGCATTGACGATTGAATCGGGCTCCGATCCTCTTGGCCTGACGTTGTATTCATTCATGGCCGAATATAAGCTGTCCGTTAGCAGTCGCGTTACGGCTGCTACGGACCGGGACAGTATTTCATTGAGTGCCTTGGATTCATCCGGCGTGAATTCTCCTAGTACGAAACTTATGGCATCTTCCTGTTCGGGTTGCCCTATGCCTATACGTACTCTGGGAAATTCACTACTCCCTAACGACTGTATAATTGATTCCACGCCATTATGGCCAGCAGATGTGCCACGAGCCCTGATCCTTAAATGTCCAAAAGACAGAGCTCTCTCGTCATAAATTACTAGCAGATTCGAAGGGCTTGTTTTATATCTGTCTAATAGGTAACGGGCAGCCTTTCCGCTATTGTTCATGTAGGTTCGGGACTTGGCTAATATGACTCGTTTATCCCCTAGGCAACCTTCCCCAAGTATCGCTTGTGAACGACGCTGATTAACCGGAATCTCATATTCCTTGGAAAGGATCGAAATTAATTTGTAGCCTATGTTGTGGCGGCTGTTTTCGTAAGCGCGACCTGGATTGCCTAGACCCAGTATTATGATCATATCTTTCTTAGCGCACATTCTATGTCTGTAATGATATCGCTGACATTCTCTATTCCGACCGAGAGTCTTATTAGTCCATCTTGAATACCTTGCAAGGTCCTTTCTGATTGTGATATTCCACGATGTGACGTCTTGGCCGGGTGGGTGATAGTAGTATTAACGTCGCCTAGGCTCGGTGCGTACCTTATTTGTTGCAATTCCTTAAACAAAACACCAACCTTTTCTATGCCGCCGTCGATTTCAAAAGATATCATTGAGCCGAACCCATTTTGCATTATTTTCAATGCGGTTTCGTGATCCGGATGACTGTCTAAGCCTGGGTAATACGCTTCAGTCACTTTAGGATGAGTATTCAAATACTGTGCAATTTTCATGGCGTTGGCACTACTCTTTGCTAACCTCACCGCCAAAGTCTTTGAACCTCTGAGAGCTAGCCAGGCTTCGAAGGGCGCCAAATTTACGCCTACCAATGAAATCTTGCTTTTCACCCTACTTATCCAATCCCTAGACCCGACCACTACTCCCGCCGTTACATCTCCATGGCCGCTCAGGAACTTAGTTGCGCTATGTATAACCATGTCAGCCCCAAAGTTCAAGGGGCTAATGTGGAATGGAGACGCGAACGTATTATCTACTATAAAGGTCGATGCCGACTGTTTGGCTAAGTCGGCTATCTTGGGCAAGTCGGGTATTCTGAGCAGAGGGTTTGTTTCAGTTTCTAGGAAAATCGCACTTGTTGATTTACTGATAGCCTTTTCCCAGGCTTTAGTGTCAGTCGCTTCGACGAACTCAATGTTATTGCCAAGGACAGGGGCTAACGATTTTAGGAGTACGGTTGCTTTGCCGTATAAATTTCTAGCTGCGACTAAATGGGTACCTGATTCCATTGCTACAAGTAATGTGGCGAGTGTTGCGCCCATTCCTGAAGAAGAAGCCGCACCGGCCTCAGCACCTTCCAGGCTCGCTACGGACTCTCCAAAAACGTCTGATGTTGGATTGCCGTCCCTACTGTAAAAGTAATCACCTTTGATGCCTTCGAAAATGTCGTCCGTTTCTTCTAATGTGTCTATTGGGAAAACAGAGGATTGGTAGATTGGCGGCACCATCGTCCGATGCCCCTGAGTAGTTTGTCCTAGGCGTGCAGCTAAGGTATCGATAAATTTCTTTTGAGTTTTCTTACGCATTGTAATTAGTGGGACTCCAAATCTATTTTCCCTGATTACCTATCAGACTTCCTGACAATAGTTTCAAGAAGTCGTTTTCATCAATAATTTCTACTCCCAGTTTCCTCCCGTCATCAAGTTTGGATCCCGGATCTTCACCAACAACCAAATAATCAGTCTTTTTTGTTACATGACTCGCAGTCTTGCCACCCTTTGTCTTAATTCGTCCCTCAGCTTCCGATCGACTCATGGAATCTAGTCTTCCTGTCACAACAAATTGCATCCCTGAAAGAATGGACGGTCCGATTTCGGCGACTGTTGATGTTGTCTCTAACTGTACTCCTGCCAAGCGCAACTTTTCTACGGTTCTAAGGTTGTCCGCACCATTAAAATGCGCTCTTATACTTTGAGCAACTTTCGGCCCGATTCCGGGTGTAGAAGCTAGTTGCTCTTCTGAAGCTAGTACAATATTGGTTATATGAGAGAATGATTTGACTAGCACATCTGCTGTTTCATAACCGACATGACGTATCCCTAATCCGTACAAGACGTTTGCAAAAGGCCGGGTCTTACTGTTTTGTACGTTCGTTAGTATGTTTTCTGCACTTTTATTTCCCATTCTATCCACCTTCAGCAACTCCTCTTTTGTTAGCGAGTATAGGTCCGCGATATCACTTATAAGCTTTGAATTGACTAAATTCGATGCAAGTTTTTCTCCCATCCCCTCAATGTCCATTGCAGTACGACTGACAAAATGAATAAACAATCTAACAAACTGTGCAGAGCAAGTCTTGTTGGAGCAATAGGTAGTTGCCTCGTCTTCTGGCCGTATCGTCTTGGCATTACAGATTGGGCATGTTCTTGGCATTTCAAACTCTATCTCTTGACCATTTCTACGCACCGTCACTGGTTCTAAAACCTGCGGTATGACATCCCCTGCGCGCTCTACGACTACCCAATCTCCTATACGTATATCTTTGCGTTGAATGTCATCTGCATTATGGAGTGTAGCTAGCTTAACTGTAGCACCACCGATTTCTATAGGATCCAATACCGCATAAGGATTTAAGCTTCCGGTTCTGCCGACGTTAATTTTGATATCTCTGAGGCGGGTAATTTTTCGAGGTGCAGGGAACTTATATGCGATCGCCCAACGTGGGTCTCTTGCGACGGTCCCGAGGTGTCTTTGATAAGCAAGAGAGTCGACTTTTATCACGACACCATCCACGTCATAATCCAGAAATTTCTTGGCCTCCACCCAAGATTTGTAATATGCCTCTACGTCAGCCAACGTTTCACATGTAGTGTTGGCTGGATTGATTCGAAACCCCAAGCTCTCAAGATAATCTAAGGTATCCAGATGTGAATCGAATGAAGGTCCGTTCTCAATATGACCCAGAGCGTATATAAATATGTCGAGGGGCCTGGTTGATGTTATCACTGGATCCAGTTGTCTTAGAGAGCCTGCGGCAGTGTTTCTAGGGTTGGCGTAAGGGGGTTCCCCTTCCTCTATGCGCACAGCATTCATTTTTGCGAAAGCTGACTTTGGAAGATAAACTTCCCCTCTAACCTCAAGTTTACTCGGCACCGAATCACTTCTTATCATAAGCGGGATCGATTTAATTGTACGTAGGTTGGACGTAACGTCTTCTCCTCTGATTCCGTCACCCCGTGTTGCCCCCCTAACCAAAATTCCATTTTCGTAGTGTAGTGCAACAGCTAAACCGTCAATTTTTAATTCGGTGGCGAGTCGAAATCGTTTTCCTTCCAATGTTTGTTCGTTCCTATAAAACCAGCTTTCCAACTCATCTCCGTCAAAAACATTTCCAAGACTTAGCATAGGCTGTTGGTGTTCTACTTCGGCAAACCTGGATATGGCCCGAGCGCCGACCCGTTGAGTTGGAGACCTTGAAGTAATTAATTCCGGGTTTGTTGTTTCAAGGTCGATTAGTTCTCTGAATATTTTGTCATATTCAGAATCGCTAATAACTGGATCGTTAAGGATGTGGTATCTATGATTATGATAATCGAGTTTTGCTCTAAGCTGCTCGACAATATGTTCGTGTGAATTATTTGGCATAATGTATCCCTAGAGAGTTCAATTGAGTATATCAAGGCAAACAAATGCTGCCTATCCGCTTGATAAGTTGATATACTTTGAAGTCACATTTTTGATTAGGTATTAATATGGTAACAGTACGTCCGTTCCGTGGTTTGCGATATTCGATAAATAAAGTCTCTAGGGATTTAAGCAATGTTATCTGTCCGCCTTACGACGTGATTTCCTTCGAACAACAGTCCAGGTTAAGAAGTGATTTTCTTTATAATGCAATTAATCTGGAATTACCGGAAGGGGAGACGCAAGAACGTTATGAGGACGCCTATTCAACGTTGAGACGCTGGCAAAGTGGAGGAATTCTTGAAAGGGATTTGACTCCCAAATACTATTTGTTAAAGCATGAATTTAGCTTTGGTAAAAAGATTATTGAGAGATGGGGTATTACGGCAGCTGTTCGTCTTGAAGATTATCGTGAGAGATTGGTCCTACCGCATGAAGAGACTGGATTTGCTGCTAAAGAGGACAGATTTAACTTGATGAAAACGTGCCACGCTAATTTTAGTCCGATAATGTCCTTATTTAGGGATGATAATGGGAAATTCAACACAGTTAGACGTAGTCATGCCAGAAAAGATCCGGTCGCGGTAGCCAGTTATGGGGATGAGTCTTTCATGATGTGGACCGTTGAAGGGAACGAGGCAGAAGAGGTTATAGGTCAATTATTTGATAGAAAGCCCCTTTTTATTGCTGACGGTCATCACAGATATGAAACAGCTATGAGATATAAGGAATGGCTGCAAAGCCAAACAGAATATTGGAATGAGGATAATGCTGCTAACTTTGTAATGATGACTCTCATTGAGTTTGATGACCCAGGATTAATGATTCTTCCGTATCATAGGACTTTGGGGCATATAGGGCCGATTCTCTTAGATAGAGTCAGAAATCGTTTAAGGGAGTTTTTCGAAGTTGAGCCAATCTCTACTCAAATAAAATCTGGAAGGGAGTTGGAAAGGATTGTTGAGGCATCAGAAGGGGTGGTCATTGGAGTTCATGATGAGGTAGATGGCACCTATCTGTTAAGATTTGTAGATGCCCACTCACGAAGCGAACTTTGCAAATTGCCTGGAGGCGATACACTTAGTAAACACGGGGCTTGGGTTCTTCAGCAGATTCTTGAACAAGAAGTCGGGTCTCAGCTAGAAAACCTAGAATACTCTCATGACCCTGAAGAAGTCTGGCATCGTGTTTATTGTGGTGAACAAGCTATGGGGTTCTACTTGAATGCTTTCCCTTTAGGCCTTTTTGAATCAGTAGTTTCCATGGGTCAGAAATTACCTAGGAAGTCCACTTATTTTTACCCTAAGTTACCTACCGGGGTAGTGTTCAATTTGCTCAACGGAAAACTCTAGGTTAAGTAGCTGGCTACAAGTTATATCTGGACATTTATTGGAAGAATGGCTTTGAGTAGGCAATAAAATGAAATTATCAGATTTGTATGGTAGTGGTTCTCCGTCTATCTCATTTGAGCTTTTTCCTCCTCGAACAATTGAGGCATTGGAGGCTCTCGAAGATCGATTGCCCATGCTTATTGAGCTTGGCCCTTCATTTATATCTGTCACATATGGAGCGTTGGGCAGTAATAGATCTCTCACATTGGAGATTAGTTCTCTGATAAAGAATAAATATGGAATCGAAACTGCTCACCATCTCACATGTGTTGGTTCTAGCGAACGTGAAATAACGACCATGCTTGAGGAGATTCGGAAGCATAACATTGAAAACATAGTAGCTTTGAGAGGAGATCCGCCCAGAGGTGATTTGGTATTTAATGCTCCGGCTGACGGATTCAGTAATGGGGATGAGTTAGTTAAGCACATCAGAGATTTTTGGGGGTTTGGAATAGCTGTTGCTGGATACCCAGAGAAACATATTGAGGCCCCAGACATGGAGACCGATTTATGGAACTTGAAGCGGAAGGTGGATAGTGGGGCAGATGCGATAATAACTCAGCTTTACTTTGACAACAGTCATTTCTACAAGTTCGTTGAGAATTGCAGAGCGATTGGTATCGAGCAGCCGATTGTACCTGGCCTTATGCCGATCCTATCCGTAACACAGATTCGACGGATAACTGAAATGTGCGGTGCAACTATCCCTGCTGATCTTATGAGGAAACTGGAGGATGCTGGTGATGATAATTCTTTGGTTCATGAGATTGGCATAGAACATACTGCTAGACAGGCTAAAGATCTTCTAGATAATAATGTCCCTGGTATCCATTTTTACGTTTTGAACAGACATTTTCACATTGCAGAAATAATGCAGCGTATATGTTGAATAGTTATTAGACCTCTTAAATTTTGACAAGCCGGGCTCGGTCTATATTGGTTATTGATCTGATTTCATTAAGTACAGGTTCGGGTACATTATCATCCAAGCCGACTACCATCATCGCTTTTCCTCTCGGCGCTTCTCTGCCCACTGCCATGAATGCGATGTTGATATCATGGCTTCCGGTCAGAGTGCCAAGGGCGCCGATCATACCAGGTTTGTCTTGATGTTCTATAAAAAGGAGATATTGGCTTGAAGGTACGACGTCCACTAGGTAATCGTTAACTTGAACGATATGAGTTTCTTGTTGGATTTGAGTGCCTGTTAGAGAAAAACTTCCCTTATCGGTATTTGCCATGACTGTGATCGAGGCGTTATATACGCCGGCCTCACTGTCTGTCTCTTCAAGAATTCTTATGCCTCGTTGCGTTGCAAGCACGCTTGCGTTTACCAAGTTGACTTTCTCCTCAGAGACAGGCCCCAAGAATCCCATTAGTGCGGCTGCTTTAAGAGTCGGTGTACTGTAAGCCGCCAATTCTCCGGAGTACTTTATCGTAAGCGAAGAAAATTGACCCTCTGCAAGTTGGAAAACTAACTTTCCAAGTGCTGTGGCTGTATCGAGATACGGGAGAACAACTTCTTGTACGTCAGGCGACAGGAAGGGCATGTTAACTGTTGATTTCGCGGATTTGCCGTTGAGTACTGATATAGCTTCTTGTGCAACTTCTCTGGCAACTTCCGTTTGAGCCTCGGTTGTTGATCCTCCTAAGTGAGGAGTGCTAATGACAAATGGGTGCTTTATTAGGTCAGTTTCGCCAGGTGGTTCTTTTATGAAGACGTCGAGTGCTGCACCAGACACTTTTCCACTGTTCAGGTGCTCTAGTAATGCGTTTTCATTTATGATGCCACCTCTGGCTACATTAATGAGCTTCACTCCCTCCTTCATCATGCTTAACTCAGCGTTTCCGATCAAGCTTTTGGTTGTGTCAGTCATTGGTACATGCACCGTAATAAAGTCGGACTTTTGGTATAAGGCCTCTAGCGCAGTAAGCTCTATGCCCAAACGCCTGGCGTGTTCTTTAGAAATATATGGATCGTAGCCCAGCAGTTGCATGTCGAAACTGCTTGCTCGTCTTGCTACAGCTGAACCTACTTTCCCAAGACCAATGATGCCTAAGACTTTGCCTCTTACTTCAGATCCCATGAACGCACTTCGTTTCCATTCGCCTTTTCTCATTGCGGCGTTGGCCTGTGGAACATGGCGTGCCAATGAGAAAAGCAAGGCTAGAGTATGTTCAGCTGCTGCTATAGTATTTCCAGTGGGCGCGTTTACGACTGCAATACCTTTCCTAGTCGCTGCTTCTAGGTCTATGTTGTCCACGCCTACGCCAGCTCTCCCAATGACTTGGAGTCTTGTCCCACATTCGATGATTTCGCTGGTAACCTTAGTTTCGCTTCGAACTATAAGGCCATCGTATTCTGGCAATATAGCCTTGAGTTCATCTTTGTTTAGACCTAGGCGGACGTCGACAGTTGCTTCTTCCGAGAGAATATCCAATCCTTCTTTAGCTATAGGGTCAGAAACTAGCACTTTGAACATTATGCTAGGCTCGCTTTTGCCGGATTAACGCCTAGCTTTTCAAAAGTTGATACCAAAGACTCTATTACGTTTTGTATATCACTTTCAGAACAATGACCTAGGTGGCCGATGCGAAATATCTTTCCATCAAGTTCTGCTTGGCCGCCTGCTAGGACTACATCGTATTCGGTTCGCATTGTTCCGAGTAGTTCTGCTCCGTTAACATTGTCTGGCATGCGAACGGCGGTTACTGTGTTGGATGCGTGCGATTCGTCGGCAAATAGTTGCAGGCCTATTGCCTTCACCCCTTCACGGCACATTTTTGCTATTTTCGCATGCCTTTCGTGGACATTATCCATTCCCTCGGCGGCCAACTTGTCTAAAGCCACTTCCAAAGCAAACATAATCCCTACGGCAGGTGTCCAAGGTGTTTGTGCTCGTTCTAAATATCGTTTGGCTGGCATTAAATCGAAATAAAACTTAGGTGTTGTTGCCTCCTCGTAGGCTTCCCACGCTTTGTCACTGACACTGATCATTGATAATCCTGGAGGAGCCATCCATCCCTTTTGCGAGCCACCTACGACAATGTCCAAGTCCCATTCGTCTACTGGGCATGGTATGGAGCCTATACTGCTGATGGCGTCCACCAGAAGTAGTTTTCCGAATTGTCCCTTCACAATTTTAGATATATTTGCTAGGTCGTTAGTGATTCCTGTCGAGGTTTCATTATGAGTCACGATCACGGCTTTAATTGAAGGATTAGCATCCAATACTCTTTGAACTTCCGCTGGGTCTATCGCCCTGCCATACTCTGCTGAAAGAACAGTTAAATCCGCTCTATAAGCCTTGGCGATTTGAACAAATCTATTGCCAAATATTCCTACAGTTATTGCCAACACTTTATCTCCTGGAGAGATTGTGTTTACCACGGCAGCTTCCATTCCGCCAGTTCCAGAAGCCGTCAATATGTAGAGATCTTTGGTGGTCTCGAACGCTTTCTTCGTTTTTCCAGTGATGCTTTCAATGAGGGCCTTAAATTCCGGGCCCCTATGGTTAATCATTTGTTTAGAAGATGCGGTCAAAATATCATTTGGAATAGGGGTAGGCCCTGGGATACGCAAGTTTACGGTCATTGAAACCCTCCGGAGATTGTTGATTGTAATGGTAGCATTTTTGTTGACGAACTGCAGGCAGAAAAGACGCGAAGCTTAGTAGCGGCAGGACTTATCCCAATCGGGGCATGAACCACGAGATTCTTACTAGGTCAATATTTTTACGAATCTGCGTTTCCCAACTTGAATGACATCTCCCCTATGGATCTGGACATGGATCGTTTCACTTGGCACTGTAATGCCGTTTATTCGAACAGCTTCTTGTTTAATTAGGCGTATAGCTTCGCTGTTGCTTTTCGCGAGGTTGCATTTTGTGAGCAATGTCGGCAATCGGTCTGTAGATGTCATTCCTACTTTACTAAGATCAATGACAGGCATTACATCCGGCATCTCGCCCCTTTGAACACTTTTCTCAAAATAGTTTCTGGCGTTTATTGCTTCGGATTGATTATGAAATTGTGTGACAATTTCTTGCGCCAAGTGTTTTTTAAGGTCCATCGGATTGATCGAATCTTTCTTGATTTGGGTGGCCATATCTCGTAGATCTTCATTGGTGATGTCGGTTAAAAGTTCGAAGTAACTTAAAATTAGATTATCGCCAACGGACATAATTTTGCCGAATATCTCATTGGGACTTTCGTCTACGCCTATGTAATTACCGAGGCTCTTGCTCATTTTCATTACGCCGTCGGTTCCCACCAATATTGGGACGGTCAAGATTTGCTGAGGTTTTTGCCCTTCCATTTCTTGAAGCTGTCGACCAACAAGTAGGTTGAATTTCTGGTCGGTCCCGCCAAATTCCACATCTGCTTGTATAGCAACGGAGTCATATGCTTGCAACAGGGGGTATAAAAGTTCTGTTATGGCTATCGGCTTTTGTGATTGGAAGCGATTGCTGAAGTCTTCCCTTGCGAGAAATTGAGCAACTGTAAATTTGCTTGTCAGTCTTATGATTTTTTCTAAGTCAAATTTGCCAAACCACTCGCTCTGGTAAATAGCTTCGGTTTTCTGCTTGTCCAACACTTTAAATAGCTGTTGCATGTAAGTTTCGGCATTATTTTCGACTTCTTGTTGGGACAACATTCTTCTAGTTGCGGAGGTGCCACTTGGGTCACCTATACGTGCAGTCCAGTCACCTACGATTAGTATTACTTTGTGTCCCAGATCTTGAAACTGGCGTAGCTTGCGTAGGCCGACCGCGTGTCCAATATGTATATCTGGGCTGCTCGGATCGAACCCCATCTTAAGGCGAAGAGGTTCGCCATCTGCCAACAGCTTTCTAAGATCCGATTCAACGATAATTTCTGAAACGGCTCTACTGAGGATTCGGTCTATTTTTGCAACGTCATTTTTCATGTTCGCGCTCAGTCAATACATGTCGAGTATGAATTACATCCTTTTCAATTTGTGATATTAGATCCCTTTTTGTTGGAAATGTTAATTCGTCCCTTAAGCGTTCAATAAATTCTAGTTGCACAGTTTTTCCATAAATGTTGGCGTTTAAATCGAGTATGAACGCTTCTATTTTGTGCGGCGAATTCGGGAATGTCGGTTGAACCCCCAAGCTTACCGCTGCCTGAAAATATTTCCCATCAATGGTAGCCATTGCCGCGTAAATGCCATCTTTGGGAATTGCCTTATACTCAGGTATTTCTAAGTTAGCGGTAGGGTAACCTAGTAGAGTGGCTCCGCGACCATCGCCGGCTATGACTTTACCAGAGACCGAATAATTTCGCCCTAGTAGTTGAAAAACACTTACTAAGTCTCCCGTTGACAAAGCCTTCCTGATTAGGGAGCTGCTAATTGGCCTGTTCGTTCTTTGCAGAAGGTTTACAATTTTTACATCGAACCCTTTTTCTTTGCCCAAACTACTCAAGAAATTCACGTCACCTTCTCTATTTTGACCGAGGGCAAAATCAGGCCCCACTACCAATCCACGCATCCGAAGATGTTTTTGCAGCAAATCTGTGAACTGATTTGCTCTTATACGAGAAGTTTCTTCCGTGAAAGCAATTGGGATAATGAGATCTATGCCGACCTCTTTCATGAGATGGTATCTTTCTTCCGTGGTTGTTAGCCAACTTTGCGAGAATCCGGGATTCAAAATCTCACGTGGATGATTGAGGAAGGTGACAACACCTGTCAAAGCGCCGTTGGTATTAGATTGATCGGCCAATACTTCTAGGAGATGTCTATGTCCTTTGTGGACCCCATCGAAAACACCTATCGAGAGGTAAGTGTCTTTTGCAGGTCTGTACTTATGTAATTCTTCTACGAGCAAATTCATATTGACTACGCTAGTTAATTGCCTGCCATTACATTGCAAGGTGCTTCAGTTTAATGTGTCGTAATTGATGCAAAAAGGGGGGGTGGACAAATCCCATGTTAGCTTTGAGTAGTTCCACGCGAACGGAGATTAATCGCTCCTCTCAGATACAAGTTGACCAGATCTCTAGAAGCTTTGTCTGTGTTTACTAATAGTAGAACTCTTATGCATTTGGGAGCGTCGTTTGGTACGGCCATCTCATGTGTATTAAATAAGGCTATATGTTCCCATCCTAGCTTTGTTCTGGCTGCCACTGCTGGAAATTCAGCATTTAGGTCTGGAGTAGTGGAAAATATAGCAGCGGCTACCGACTCTTGATCTACTTGATTCTTTTTCATGAGCTCTTCAAGCAACTCTTGAGTTGCCTCCAATATTGCTTCCCGTGTGTTTGCATTCGCTGTGGTAGCTCCACGGATTCCTCTACATTGGGTCATTGCAGTTTACCTTTAATAATGGGTTAGATTGGATTTTTTAAATTCCTTATGAATGTAGCAATTTTATTTACCTTCTCATTTTTCGGAGCAGTGTCGAGCAAGTCCATTAATGCGCTACCCACAATGGCGGCGTCTGAAAAGCGGCCAATTGATTTAACGTGTTCTGGCTTTGAAATTCCGAACCCCAATGCAATGGGTAAATCAGTGTAATTCCTCACTTTGGCGACTAACTGCTCAGCTTGGTTAGATATTTCACTTCGGCGTCCGGTTACTCCAGTCACACTTACACAATAGATAAATCCCCGCGCCTGTGCACATGCCCTCTGGATTCTATCATCACTGCTTGTGGGTGCGAGCAATGGTATGAGATCAAGTCCTTCAGCTTCACATTCCCCCAGTAATAGCTTGGACTCTTCTGTTGGTAAATCAGGCACTATAAAACCATTTACCCCGGACAGGGCTGCGTCTCTGCAGACTTCTTTTACTCCGTATGCCAAGAATTGATTGTAGTAGCCCATGAGCACGATAGGGGTGTCAATTCCGGAGGATCTAGATTTTGCGCAAACTTCTAGGCAGGTTTTTAGGGTTACGTGATTCAGCAGAGCTTTGAAGCTAGCTTTTTGTATAGTAGTGCCGTCCGCAAGCGGATCACTAAATGGTATGCCTAGCTCTATAATATCTGCACCAGCATTGACTGCTGCGGGTATTAACTCAAGTGTAGTTTCAATGTCAGGAAACCCAACCGTTATAAATGGAATAACTCCCACTTGTTTCGATGCATGTAGTCTTCTGAAGACGTTGGCTATGCTTGAAATTGACATAATGTTAACTCACGTCATTGCAGTAAAGGCTAACGCGTTTTGTCCTCCATGGGCAATACATGCGTTCCAAAGTGAGCCAGTGGAATGATACAACCAGGCGAACAATAAACCGGAGAGAAAGGCTGGAACTATAATTCCAGGAGCACCGTGGGCAAAGGCGAAAATTAAGGAAGATATAATTGCACCACTTATAACCCCCCATTTATTAGCAAGAACTGGCAACATAAATCCCCTAAAAAATATCTCTTCTGCGAATGGTGCGACTATTACGAGTGATACAAACAGATAGAGGCTGTAAGCTGTGGACCTACTGGCCCCCGAAATGAGTGGTTCGGGTTTTAACCATTCGTAGCCTAGTAAGTCCACTATGTAAGAGTACATTACCGTTAGCGTGACACTGATCATAATTACTAGTAAGGCTAGAGGCAATCGATTCAAACGCGGGGCAACCAACCCCAGAATTCCCCAAGGCTGGTCATATTTTCTTAGGCAAAATATCCACACGCTGCCTACCATCACTAGCTCCAAAACGAGGCTTATATGTACAGCAGCTGTTGCGGATAATCCGTTCTTGTCAGCCCAGATTTGTGTACCTATAAAAAAAAGCAGAGTGGCGGGGATTGCTATCACGCCCAATGCTTTAGCAACATCTCCGAGAGTACTTGGCGAGTATATGGTCGCGGCAAATGATGCCTGCTTTGTGAGTCTAATCATAAAAGTTCACATTGAGTTGCGGGCTTGAGTATTGAGTATCTTTACAGGGAACGATAGCATATTTTATCAAGGACCATTAGGCTTGACACAAAATGTGCCTGATGCTACCTTTATTTGGTCAGTGTGTAAAAGTCAATATTCTGCTTTGAAAGGGAGTAGTAGGAGAGTACTGGCCACAGAGAACCGGGTGTGCTGAAAAACCGGTGGTATTAGGATCTCCGAACTCGCCCTGGAGCAGTTGGCCTGAGTCTGGTTGACTGGGGTCGACGGTGAGCACCGTTATAGCATTAGAGAGCCCTCGGAGAAGATCGAGGGAAGAAGGGTGGTACCGCGGGAGCCCAATCCCGTCCCTTAGTGGGGCGGGTTTTTTCGTTGTAATAGGGGGGCTGCCCGGAGATAGATAAATCCTAATGGTAAAGAAAAATAGACACGACAGGTAATAAGAAGTTATGAAAATGACAGGCGCACAGATGGTTTGTGAGAGTCTTTTGAGAGAGGGAGTGGACTTGGTATTTGGGCTTCCAGGTGGAGCTATACTTCCTCTCTACCAGACGATGCCAGAATATCCGCAATTACGACACATTCTGGTAAGGCATGAGCAGGGCGCAGCGATGGCGGCTGATGGATATTACAGGGCGTCTGGAAGAGTGGGCGTGGCTTTTGCGACGAGTGGTCCAGGTGCTACAAATCTAATTACAGGCATAGCCTGTGCGAATATGGATTCGTCTGCGATGGTTTGTATTACAGGACAGGTCGCGCGTGCGTCCATTGGTAAAGACGCTTTTCAGGAAGGCGATACTACTGGTGTGACCCTTCCAGTAACTAAGCATAATTACTTGGTTATGAAGGCGGCTGATATACCTAGAGTCGTAAAGGAAGCCTTCCATATAGCTAAGACGGGCCGACCTGGCCCGGTACTAATTGATATTCCTAAGGATGTGTTTATAGAGCAGGCGGAATTTGAATATCCTGACGAGGTAGATTTGCCAGGTTATAAACCTACTTTGGAAGGCCATCCTACTCAGATAAAGAAAGCGGCCAAACTTATAAATGAAGCCAAGAAGCCGGTTATACTTGCTGGGCATGGAGTCATAATATCGCGGGCGTTTGATGAATTGAAAGATCTTGCCGAAAAGGCAGAAATACCTGTCATAACTACCCTATTAGGACTCAGCAGTTTTCCTGAAACTCATGTATTGAGCGTCGGTATGCCTGGAATGCATGGAGTTGCGTACGCAAGTTTGGCAATTGACGAGTCTGATTTGCTGATATCTTTAGGAGCCAGATTCGATGACAGGGTTACAGGGCGAATAAGTAGTTTCGCACCGAATGCAAAGATAATCCATATTGATATTGATCCTGCTGTAATAGGACAGAACGTTAAAACGCTGGTGCCGATAGTTGGAGATGTTCGCAGGGTGCTCAGAGCACTTAATAAGCAAGTTGAGGGCGCGAGTCATACTGAGTGGCTTGATCAGATTGAGAAGCTAAGAAGTGAGCATCCGTCTCTTCGACTTCCAGATAATACCAAATTGACTCAGCAGTTCATATTGAAGCAACTGTCCGATATCACGAAAGGCAAGGCGATAATCGTGACTGGTGTAGGCCAACATCAAATGTGGGCTGCCCAGTTGTACACGTTTAGCGAGCCTAACACAATGATCACCTCCGGTGGCGCAGGTGCGATGGGCTTCGAAGTGCCGGCCGCTATGGGTGCTCAGCTAGCCAGACCGAATGAAGTTGTGTGGTCGATTGCGGGTGATGGTGGATTTCAAATGACTATGTCAGAACTGGCTACAATAGTGGAAAACAAGATTCCCGTAAAATTTGCGATCATGAATAACAATTTTTTGGGCATGGTCAGACAATGGCAGCACATGTTTTACAATGATACGTTTTATGCGACTGAATACACTGGTAATCCTGACTTTGTGGCGCTGGCCAAAGCTTTTGGAATTATGGGGTTGAGGGTCACCGATAAGACCCAGGTAGCGGATGCCATCAATTCTGCAAATGATCACGATGGTCCCGTGGTAGTCGATTTTGTGGTTGACCCTGAAGAGAACGTGTATCCGATGATTCCACCAGGGGAAAGCATCAACGAGCTCGTGGAGGCCCCGGATCAACTAGCAGCTGTTTTGGAAGCTAATCCTGATATGATGCCGCCATCTTAGCCATTGGCGTAAGTTGAGTAATATGGCAACAAACGGTAAAGCAACTCATACACTAGTCGCTCTGGTTCAAGACAAGCCCGGAGTTTTGAATCGTGTCTCAAGCATGTTCAGGCGCCGTGGTTATAATATCGCCAGCCTTGCTGTCGGTCATAGCGAGATTCCTAACCTGTCCCGCATGACATTCGTAGTTGAAGGCGATGACGCAACTGTGGAGCAGGCTACTAAACAGTTGTATAAACTTATAGACGTTGTACGTGTTAACAAATTGTCTGACACTGACTCCGTTTCTAGGGAGATGGCCTTAATAAAAGTCAAATCGACAGTCCAAACTCGGAGTGAGATAATTCAGATGGTGGAAATATTCAAAGCGAATATTGTGGATGTATCTCCTGATTCAATGATTATTGAAGTCACAGGAGATCAGGAAAAGATAGATTCTTTTCATAATCTACTCGAACCTTTCGGGGTAAAGGAGGTGATGCGGACTGGACGTGTAGCAATGGACAGGGGTCCTTCATCATCCCACGGATTAGATAAGAGTTCTAAGCTTTAGAATCGGTTGTAGATTAAGTGAATATTACGAAAATTAGGGAGATTTCATGGCAACTGTTTACTACGAAAAAGACGCTAACAGATCAGACATACAAGATAAGGTAATCGGCATTATCGGCTATGGAAGCCAGGGCCATGCGCACGCACTGAACCTAAAAGACAGTGGATTTAATGTTGTTGTGGGCCTTTACCAAGGGAGTCAGAGTTGGGCTAAAGCCGAAGAGGATGGATTTAAGGTAGGCTTAGTTTCTGAGGTTACCAAGGAGGCTGACGTTATAGTCATGCTTCTGCCTGATACTTCTCAGGCGGGTGTATACGATCGTGAAATCAAACCTAATCTTAGTGAGCACAAGAGCCTCGCCTTTGCTCACGGATTCACGATTCATTACAAGACTATAGTTCCCCCATCAGATGTTGATGTATGGATGATTGCGCCGAAAGCACCCGGTCACAGGCTTAGAGAGGTTTTTACTCAAGGAAATGGCGTGCCTTCTTTGGTAGCAGTGCATCAAGATGCAAGTGGTAACGCCAAAGGGATGGCTTTGGCCTATGCAATGGCGTTGGGGTCATTGAAGGCAGGTGTCTTGGAGACCACTTTTCAAGAGGAAACTGAAACAGATCTTTTTGGAGAACAGGCTGTGCTTTGTGGGGGCGTTACGTCATTAATAAAGGCAGCATTTGAAACTATGGTAGAAGCCGGATATCAACCTGAGTCGGCGTATTTTGAAGTAATGCATGAGTTGAAACTCATAGTAGATTTACTGTATCAGGGTGGGATGGAGTACATGAGGTACTCAGTTAGTGATACTGCTGAATTTGGCGATTACACGAGAGGGCCTGTAGTTATAGATGAACGAGTGAAAGAAAACATGAAGAAGGTGCTTGCCGATATTCAAGATGGTTCATTCGCTAAAGAATGGATTGCAGAAAATGATGAAGGAAGGCCTAGATTTAATGTGCTTAGGGAAGAGAATGCAGGGCATCCGATAGAAAAAGTGGGGAAAGATTTGAGAGGAATGATGCCTTGGCTCAAAAGTACAATTTAGGCTTGTTTGACAAGCATATTGAGGCATTTTCAGTGGATGGCCTCACTTGTTGTCGCGGGGAAGGAGTTTTGGATTATGGCAGAGGATAAGGTTTATATATTTGATACGACGCTTCGAGATGGAGAACAGTCGGCTGGAGCGGCAATGACAGTCGAGGAGAAACTGGAAGTGGCGCGCCAGCTTGAGAGGATGGGCGTAGATATTATTGAGGCTGGTTTCCCGGTAAGTTCGCCTGGCGACTTTGAAGCCGTACAGGCTATTGCTAAGGAAATTCGCAAGCCCATCATATGCGCGCTAGCACATGCGAATCCTTTGGCGGTGGATAGAGCAGGAGAAGCTTTAAAGGAAGCAAGACACCCTAGAATTCATGTTTTTCTTTCCACTTCTGACATTCACATAATGCATCAGCTTAGAAAGGGCCGTGACGAAGTAATGGAGATGGCTGTATCTAATGTTGAGAAAGCTAAGTCTTATGTGGAAGATGTCGAATTCTCACCTATGGATGCTACAAGAACGGATCCGGAGTATTTGTACGCCATGTTAAAAGTATGTATCGATGCGGGGGCAACTACGATTAACATACCTGACACCGTCGGCTATACGACACCTGCGGAATTTACCGATCTTCTTAACAAAATACAGAAAAATGTGCCTAATATAGACAAGGTTAGGCTGAGCGTGCATTGCCATAATGATTTGGGGATGGCCACAGCTAATAGTTTAGCTGCAATAGCCGCTGGAGTTAGGCAAGTAGAAGGATGTATCAATGGAATAGGAGAAAGAGCAGGGAATGCAGCTTTGGAAGAAGTAATTATGGCGCTGCATACGAGGCCTGATTATTACAATGTAAAATTGGATATTGATACCACCCAAATTCACTTAACAAGTAAGCTCGTTAGTGACATTACTGGATTTTCTGTTCAACCCAATAAGGCAATTGTTGGACGGAACGCATTTAGACACGCATCTGGCATTCATCAAGATGGCGTACTGAAGGACCGTACCACTTATGAAATAATGGATCCTCAAAGCATCGGTTGGCCTAGCAGTGAACTAGTTTTGGGTAAACTGAGCGGTCGTCATGGACTGAAATCTAGGCTTAATGAGTTAGGATATCAGCCTACCGATGCGGAATTAACAAGAATCTTCGAAAATTTTAAGGAACTGGCAGACAAGAAAAGGGAAGTTACTGACAGGGATTTGGAATCGTTAATGGCAAATCAAAGACGAACCTTTGATGAAGTTTATAAGCTAGACCACGTTCAGGTTTCGAGTGGTAATCATGAAGTACCAACGGCAACGGTCAAAATAGTTGTTCCTGGAGGCGACATCAAAACAGATGCGGCGACAGGTACGGGTCCAGTTGACGCAGTTTGTGAAGCGATAAATAGAGTCGTAAAGATTCCTAATACTTTAACTGAATTCAGTGTCCGAGCTGTAACAGAGGGCATTGACGCAGTCGGAGAAGTTACAATAAGGATTGAGAGCAATGGCCAGTCTTTTGTCGGTAGAGGTGGTGACACCGATATAATTGTCGCAAGTGCGAAAGCCTACATGAGTGCAATTAATCGCTTGTTAAGCATGGGTGATGTAGAGAGACCGGCAGAAGCTGTTACCTTCGCCTGATATATTTTGAGTAAGAAATTTGGTTTGTATGGGTAGGTTTTAAGCAAACTTTTTGGAAGGGAAAATATGCCTAAGAATATGTTCGAAAAAATATGGGACCACCATGTTGTAGCTGAGAAACCGGGTCAACCTGCAGTGATTTACATAGACTTACACCTAGTTCACGAAGTGACATCACCGCAGGCGTTTGATGGTCTTAGGATGAGTAAACGAGAAGTGAGGCGTCCGGATTTAACTATTGCTACAGTCGATCATAACGTTCCCACTACTAATAGAGATATGCCAATAGCAGATCTCATATCACGTGCTCAAGTAGAAGCCTTAGGTCATAATGTGGAAGAGTTTGGGATTACTTATTTTGATATGAATAGCCCTAACCAGGGGATAGTACATGTTATAGGCCCAGAACTTGGTTACACCCAGCCTGGCAAGACGATAGTATGCGGTGATAGTCACACGTCCACGCATGGTGCATTTGGAGCGCTGGCGTTTGGCATTGGAACCTCAGAAGTGGAACACGTTCTTGCTACTCAGACATTGAGACAGGTAAAGCCAAAGACTATGGAGATCAGAATTAACGGCAAGTTGGCTATTGGTGTTACTGCAAAGGACATTATCTTGGCTGTTATCGGCAAGATTGGGGTAGGTGGGGCTACTGGCCATGTTGTTGAATATACCGGTGAAGCCATACGTGACTTGTCGATGGAAGGCCGTATGACAGTTTGTAATATGTCAATTGAGGCAGGTGCAAGAGCAGGAATGGTAGCACCAGATGAAAAAACGATTGAATATCTCAGAAACAGACCTAAAGTTCCTCAAGGGGAAGATTTTGAAGTTGCCATTGGGAAGTGGATTTCTTTCAAATCAGACCCGGCCGCCACCTATGACACGCTTGTTCAGCTTGAAGCGTCAGAGTTAGCCCCATTCGTTACTTGGGGCACGAATCCCGGGATGGTGGTTCCAGTTACCGAGAACGTTCCGCATCCCAACTCATTTGACTCACAGGTGGATAAGGAGGCCGCGGAACGTGCACTTCAGTATATGGATTTAGAGGCGGGCAAGGCTGTGCAAGACATAAACATAGATCGAGTGTTCATAGGATCTTGCACCAATTCCCGTATTGAGGATTTGCGAGCTGCCTCGGAGGTGGTAAAGGGTAGAAGTGTAAACGAGAAAGTGATGGCTATGGTAGTTCCAGGATCAACTGCTATAAAGGCGCAGGCAGAGCTCGAAGGCTTAGACAAAATTTTTGTTGAGGCGGGCTTCGAGTGGCGTGACGCAGGTTGCTCAATGTGCCTTGGTATGAACCCAGATATTTTAGGACCTGGAGAGCGATGTGCGTCGACATCGAACCGCAATTTTGAGGGCAGACAGGGCCCGGGTGGCCGTACTCATCTTATGAGCCCAGAGATGGCTGCAGCTGCAGCCATACAGGGTCATATTGTTGATATAAGAGACTGGAATTTTTCCTAGGAGTAGACCGTGCAACCGTACAATAATGTTACAGGCAAGGCTTTGCCATTAGAAAGGGCAAATGTTGACACCGACCAGATAATCCCGGCGAAATATTTGAAGCGGATTGAGCGGACAGGATTCGGAGCGTTCCTATTTGATTCTTGGAGGAAGCTTGATAGTGGAAAGCTTAATCCAGACTTTATTTTAAACGACCCAAGATACGCGGAAGCTACGATCATTATTACCGGCCCGAATTTTGGAAGCGGCTCCTCACGCGAGCATGCTCCATGGGCTTTGGAGGATTACGGGTTTAGAACTCTGATCGGCTCAAGCTTCGCCGACATTTTTAAGAATAACTGTTTCCAGAATGGTATGTTGCCAGTGCAGCTTACTGATGAGGCGGTCAAACATTTTATGGAACAGGCGAAGGCCGATCCTGATTACCAAATAAGTGTTGATTTAGAGCGTTGCCTAGTGACTGGTGCAGACGAGTATACGGCAGAGTTTGAAATTGACGCTTTTCGTCGCGACTGTCTGTTAAGGGGTTTGGATGAAATCGGTCTCACCCTAGAATATGCGGACGCAATATCGGAATACGAAGTAGGTCATCCGATAACTTAAGAGGACCAAACTAGCGGATTCCTTTCGCTATTGACTTAGCCAGTGGATAGTGCTACCAATACCTCTGTTTGTTGTATTGTGGCAAGGAGCCTGAGCAATGAAGGGTTTAAATAAGATTGTTGACAAGATGGATATAGGTTCCACTCGAGTCCTTTCAGACCCGGAAACGAAAGATTTACTGGTTGATTCTGGTATTGTGGTTGTCGAAACGGCCGTTGCAAACACTGTAGATGAGGCGGCAAAAGCGGCGAGCTCGTTAGGGTATCCTGTTTCTCTTAGGCCTATCTCGGTGGAAAGTTCGTTGATAAACACGGTTGGATCCTTTCCATTGGGGTCTGAGGCGCAATTGCGCTCAACTTTCCCGGAATTAGTCAAGGACTATGCGTCTTGGGATCCAGAGATTAAAGCGCTGACCGTTACCAAAGTTCCACCCAGTGGGATAGAGATTATGGTGACTGTTTTTCGAGACCCACTTTTTGGTTCTGTGTTGTCGTTTGGCTACGGTAAGATGGCTGTGGAAGTTTGGGAGGATGTCGCCTATAGAATTGCACCACTTACCGAAAAGGATTGCCGATTAATAATAAGAGAGCCTAAGGGTAGCAGTTTACTGAATGGATATGACACTTTATCTGCACCACGACCAACAGTTATGGAAGAAACTTTGCTGAGAGTTTCAGATTTTGTTGATAGTAATCCTAATGTAGAGTCTTTATGCCTTTCCCCGTGCTTTGTCTATCGGGATGAAGTCATAGTTGTTGAGGCATCTATGACATTGATTAAGCGAGAAGGTGGTTGATGGATAAGCTGGACTATATATTCAATCCAAGAAGCGTTGCAGTGGTCGGATCAAAACAAATAGATAATCATAATTGGCTGCGCACGGTTCTGCCGTTCGATGGCCCGAAATATCACATTAATATCGACAAGAATGAATGGCCTAGTGCGGAGGAGTTGGGGTTCCAGAATTACGAAAGACTGGTGGATGTTCCTGGAGATGTAGACTTTGTAATTATTTCGGTTCCTGCTCAAGTTGCACAGTACGTGATAAGGGACTGTGTAGCTAAGAAAGTGTTAGGTGCGCATTTGTATACTGCTGGCTATGGTGAAATTGGAACAGAAGAGGGGATTCAAAGAGAGGAAGAATTAATTAAGATCGCGAGCGAAGGCGGTCTTAATGTTGTTGGACCAAATTGCTTAGGGATATTCAATCCTAAAATAGGGATTGGCGTAAATTTAGGAGGCTATTACGGTGATTCCGGTAGCCTAGCCTTTGTTTCGCAGAGTGGTTCCCAGTCAGGCGGTTTTGCGAGAGGTTGCGTGGCCAATGGAATAAAGATAAGCAAGCTCGTGAGTATGGGGAATGGGATTATATTGGACAGCTCAGACTACTTGGACTATTTTAAAGATGATGTGGATACGTTAGCTATAGGTATGTATTTGGAAGGAGTTAGGGACGGCAAGAGATTCTATAACTCGCTCCGTGAGGTAAGCGCTTCTAAACCTGTAATGGTACTAAAAGTGGGTGAGAGCGAAGACGCTGCTCGAGCTGTTGCAGCCCACTCTACATCGTTCACTACTGGCCCAGCCATTTGGGACGCTATGCTTGTCCAAGCTGGTGGGATAAAGGTTGAAAGCATAGAAGAGATTTTTGAATTATCTAAGCTTCTTTTGGTTTTGCCTCCTACCACTGGAGATCGTCTAGGGTTGTTGGCTTTGTCTGGCGGCCACGCTACTGAGATGACTAATGTTTTTTCTAACGCTGGATTCCGAATACCATCTCTTGAAGAGCGATCATATGAGCGAATACTCGAAAAATTCAATGTTGTAGGAAGTACCTATCAGAATCCAATCGAGGGTCGTACACTGAATGACCCCGAACATTTGAACAATGTATTGGACGTCCTTAACGATGATCCCAACATAGACATTATAGTTCATGAGGTGCACGTAGTAGTGCGAGATGAGGAAGCAACCTTATATAGGGGACACGGTCCGGATTTATTAGTTGACTTTCAGAGTCGGGCTCGTAAACCTTACGTTGTGGCTCTGTCAACATCCTATCCCCATCCACCTGCTGACATAGAAGACAATTTCTATCACGTGCTTACCGAGGCAGGTATACCGACGCTCCACGGGTTGCAAGGTACGGCTTCGGCTCTTCGGAAATTTGTGAGCTATTACCAAAATAGAGTTGCCTAGGGTTATAAGATTAACTTTAATCCCAATGTTATCTTAGAGGATTAAGTGAAACTCTATAAAAACAGATCTTTAACAGCTATACGCGGTTCTCTTATGGCCTTTGAAAGTCCGAATTTTCGTGTTCTTTGGGCCGGCCGCGCTAGTTCTAATATGGCACGATCGATGCGTGTGTTTTTAAGAGCTTGGATGGTATGGGAAATTACCGACTCACCATTTCTGCTTGGATTTGTCACTTCGTCTTTGTCCTGGCCTATGCTAATTATGCCGTTTGTCGGAGGTTTTCTTGCCGATAAAATCGATCGAAGATTTCTAGTTAAGATTACCGAGTCACTTCTTGTTCTGCTTTGGGGTGCTGTAGCGGGACTGATTGTATTTGAGCTTATCGAATGGTGGCATTTCCTGGTTTCATCAGTGTTAAGTGGCATGATTCAATCTATAGGCAGACCAGGGCACCAAGCACTCTTAGGCAGCATAGTGGACAAGGAGCATCTTTCAAATGCTACTGCCTGGGACAATGTAGCTGACACTTGGCCAAGAGTAGCCGGCCCCGCCATTGGTGCGATATTGATTGGAGTGATTGGTTCGGGGTGGGAAGGTATACTTTTTGCCTCGACAGCTTTCATGCAACTTTTCACGGCAGTGACGCTGTTTTTTTTGAAGTGGGATCCTGTTGAACAGCGTGCGAAGCAAAAAGGATCTGGGGAAAGAAGTTCATTTTTTGACGGCTTCAAATATCTTTGGAACGAGAAAGTTCTTTTAGGATTGGTAAGCATCGGAGTGGCATTTGCCATGATTGGTGGTGCCGCTGGATTTATGTTGCCAATTTTTGCTGATGCGATGCTTGGAGAAGGTGCAACTGGATTGGGATATTTGATGACTGTGTCTACTTTAGGTGGTGCAGCCGGCGCGGTGGCTGTTGTCTCTCTATCGAATGTCGGTAATAGGGGATACATATTGCTATCTGTAGCCATATTGAACACGGGTCTATTAATAGCTTTTTCGAAGTCTGAAGTTTTCGTTTTAACAATGTTTTTGGTTTTTGGAATGGGGCTTGCACAGGTTATGTTCAGGGCTATGCGTATGGTAGCTATGCAGATACTGACACCAGATGATTTACGAGGCCGTGTTATGAGTTTTCAGACAACTATCCAAGGGATGACTTGGATAGGGGTTATGATTTTGGGCGGTATTGCTGAGATACTTAAGCGACCCGAGGGTCTAGACCTCGGGATGATAAAATTGGGTGGTGATATAGCGAGCGGTGTTGCAGATACAATATTGATAAGTGGAATAACCTACGGATTAGTTAGCCTTCTGTGCTTTTTGGTGTTTCCTTCGCTAAGGAAGTTTCAGTAATGTTAAGTATTTAACACAGACTGCGTATCCTGTTTGTCAATTTTCATATGGGCATTAATTTTCTGGTACAAAATGTTGATTCAGGCGGTCGCGCTGGGATCCTTGAGACGGCTCATGGGACTGTGCGCACTCCAACATTTATGCCGGTGGGCACTCAAGCTTCGGTTAAAACACTTGTCCCTGACGAGCTGGTCGCTTTGGGGGCTGATGTGATCTTAGGAAATACGTATCATCTATATCTGCGCCCAGGTGTTTCAACGGTAAGGGAGCTTGGTGGGCTAGGGAAATTCATGGGTTGGAATGGACCTACATTGACAGACAGTGGTGGATTTCAAGTTTACAGCCTGGCTGATCAAGCTAAGATTACAGATGAGGGCGTAGAGTTTAGATCCCATATCGACGGTGATATTCACGTGTTCACCCCTGAACTTGTAATGGATTACCAGATCCAACTTGGGGCCGATATAATAATGAGTTTTGATCAGTGTATTGCTTATACGGATGATATAAGCATCGCACGCGATGCCATGCATAGAACTAGCCGCTGGGCTGAAAGGTGTGTAGCAAGCCAGCCTACCGGAGGACAATCCCTTTTTGGAATAATTCAAGGAGGGATGTTTGAGAGTCTTAGAGATGAATCCGCATCTTTTATGACTAAACTTGGGTTTCCGGGATATGCAATAGGTGGATTGGGAGTCGGCGAACCAAAGTCAACAATGTATGCGTTGGCAAAATTTAGCGCTGCACTGCTGCCTTGGGATAAGCCCAGATATCTTATGGGAGTCGGCTCTCCTGAGGACCTTGTCAGGTGCGTTGCTAGTGGTGTGGACATGTTTGATTGCGCCTTGCCTACTCGAATAGCTCGTAATGGGGCCTTATTTACGAAATTGGGTAGAATAGATATAGCCTCTGCAATTTATAAGGACAGTTCAAATAGTGTTGAAGATGGTTGCGATTGTTACGCTTGTAGCAACTTCACACTAGGCTATTTGAATCATCTCTTCAAAGCAAAGGAGCTACTTGGATTAAGGCTTGCCTCAATCCATAACCTGAGATTTGTGACGCGACTTATGACAGAGATGCGAGACGCGATAATGTTGGGTACATTCGAACACTTCGCAAGGGAATTTCTTTCTAGTTATCAGACGGCAAACGAGGAAGCGAGGTTAGAACAAAGGCGAAAATTGCTCAGCTAATCGTCAAGCAATAATTTAGATAGAGCCGCCAGCGACTGCAGGGACTATGCTTAGTTCGTCCCCTGATTTGATCTGAGTTTTAGTTCCATCAAGGAAACGGACATCCTCACCGTTAAGGTATACATTGACAAAATATCGAAGGTCACCAGTTTCATCACAAATCCTATCTTTGATGCCAGCGTGTTCGGAATCTAGAGAATCTATTGCCTCAGCAACGGTTGTAGCATTGACTGAAACCTGTGATTGACCGTTTGTAACCCTTCGCAAAGGGCCTGGGATTCTTATAGTTACACTCATTTATTATTTATCCTCCTAGAATATTTGCTGTTTTATCATTTTCTAGAACATGTGCTAGTCGGCAAAGTTAGCCCTCTACTACATCCCCACCAACAGGGTCTATTCTCACACCTAAACTTCTTACCCAATCTAAACTTTTCTCTATCTCTCCGGTAGTTCCAGTTAATTCCAGTACCACCCATCCCATTTCTTCACGTACGTCTGCCTGCCTAATGTTCGTAACAACATTAAAATCCTGACCTATCTTATGAATTACAGGCTCAGTAATTAATACTGGTGGGAAAGTAAATTTAACGCGTTTGTTAACCATACGGTGGTCACTTCCTTTATAGTGTCACTCCAGCGTGCATAGCCTTTTCGAAGGCCTCCAAGTTGGGTTTTGTAAATACTGGTTTGACGGCGTCCTCTACAGCCTCTATCGTTTTCAGCCCGTTTCCAGTAATGTAGGCTACGGTCAGTTCGTCACGCTTGATTCTACCTTCATCCACGAGCCTCTTGAGTCCTGCTATGACCACTCCGCCGGCTGTTTCAGTAAAAATACCTTCAGTTTCAGCAAGCAACTTGATGCCGTTCGCTATTTCGGCTTCCATGGCTATCACAGCGGAGCCTTTTGATTCCTGAATAGTTTTTAAGGCATATATTCCATCTGTAGGATTACCAATTGCTAAAGATTTTGCAATTGTATTTGCTTTAACAGGTTTGACTTGGAGGGTTTTGGAGTCATAAGCCTCTATTATGGGTGAACAGCCTTCAGGCTGTGCGACGTGCATTCTGGTGCTAACCTTTCCTATAAGCCCTAGGCTTGAGAATTCTTTTAGCCCCTTCCATATTTTTGTAAACATAGAACCAGAGGCTGCTGGTACAACTGTGTGATCAGGTGCCTTCCATCCGAGCTGCTCAGCCACCTCATATGCGAGAGTCTTGCTGCCTTCTGCGTAAAAGGGGCGGATGTTGATGTTAACGAATGCCCAAGGATAATTATCTCCTATTTCCGAGCAAAGTCGATTCACTTCATCGTAGGAGCCATCTACTGCAATGAGGGTTGGGTTGTATATTGCAGCACCGACTACTTTACCCCTTTCTAAATCAGCCGGTATAAATACGAACGCTTTCATGCCAGCTCTGGCAGCGTGTGCAGCGACACTACATGCGAGATTTCCAGTTGATGCGCAGGCCAAAGTATCAAATCCGAACTCTCGCGCTTTCGTAGCTGCGATTGTTACTACCCTATCCTTAAAAGAGAACGTAGGATTTACGGAATCATTCTTTATATACAAATTTTCAAGCCCTACTGCTTTACCTAGGTTGTTGCACCTCATCAAAGGGGTGAAACCGGCGTTTATCTCGACAGCATTCTCTACATCTATCGGTAGTAGATCATGATATCTAAGCATAGAATAGGGGCCCTTTTGAATTTTCTCTCGACTGATCACCTTAGCGATTGCGTTATAATCATAAGTGACTTCGAGGGGCCCGAAGCAATAATCGCAGGCATTTATTGGTTCTACTGGGTATTTTCGACCACAAGATCTGCAAATCAGAGCGGATATACGAGGCAAATCAGTTTCTCCTATAAATTAAAGAGAGCAGGTGGCTTTAGCTTAACAACCCTGCTTGTTATTATCAATCCGGTGGAAGTCCAGGCAACAATGCTAGCAATGGCGCCTTATGGTGTCAAGGAGAGGTCGCATGCGATGATGATTTATACTACGTACTTACATCTTATTAGGTTACTATAGGGTTAGTAATGACAACCACACGTGAATCGAACGTTAAAACAAGAATTGTTTCACTCGCATCTAATTTGGGCTTCGACATAGTCAGAATTACTACAGCTGACCCTTTCTTGGAAGACAGCGCGACTGCGATTGACAGTATAAGGAAAGGTTATATGGATGGTATGCCATGGTACAACGAAAATCGTGTAGGGCGTGCCGCTGATCCTAAGAAACTCCTTCCAGGGGCGAAATCCATTATCGTTGTAGCTATGAGTTATTTGCCACATGAAAATTTCGATAGTTCCGAATCTAGCAAAGGAAAGGTTGCAAGATATGCTCAATGGCAAGACTACCATTTGGTAATGAAACGTAAGCTAAAGGAATTGTCGGATAGCCTTCCTGATTTAGTTGAATCTCCTTCCGTGACACGTATTTTTGTCGACGACGGTTCATTTCTTGAACGGGCTGCGGCAAGAAGGGCGGGGATTGGTTGGTTTGGAAAAAATAGCAACATACTTACTACAGAGTATGGCTCTTGGGTATTCTTGGGAGCATTAATAACTGATTTGGATTTGGAGCCCGACAGGGCACTGAAGAAAAATTGCGGTAGTTGCGTGACTTGTTTGATCGAGTGCCCAACTGGGGCGATAGTGTCTCCGTACATAATTGACGCAACAAGGTGCATATCTTATTTGACCATCGAGAATAGAGGCCCAATTCCCATTGAACTTCGCCCATTGATAGGTAACTGGATATTTGGGTGTGATATTTGCCAGGAGGTCTGTCCGGTTAATAGAGGCGTATCTACAAGTAGAGATAGTGATCTGATGCCAAAGATGCTTTCCTCTTTGGAATTGGTTCCGTTACTTAATTTGACACAGGGGGAGTTCTCTTCAAGATTCAAAAATTGGCCTATCAAGCGTGCAAAATTGGAAGGGTTGAAGCGTAACGCTTGCGTGGCTTTAGGGAACAGTGGGGATGCTAGGGCGGTCTCAGCCCTTGGACGGGTTCTATTCGAAGACACCGATCTTGTGAAGCAGCACGCGGCTTGGGCACTTGGCCGTATAGGAGGGGGTAAAGCTAAATCTATATTATTCGAAGCTTTAGCTAGAGAAAGTGACCGTAATGTTCGGAGGGAAATCCTTTCGGCAATCAATAGCCTTAACTAACCGCTTGCTCCTCCCTGCTCAGATTGTTCACTTTCTATCCTCTTTTCAAGTGTCTCAGTGTCACTTTGCCTAAGATTGAAGTATTTGGCTTCTGGGTGATGGAATACTAGAGCGCTTACTGACCCTTCAGGTTCCATCATATATTCTTCCGTAAGTTTGACGTCGATATTATTTTCAGGGTCAAGGAGGCGCCATATATTAACCTGGTCTTCTAGGCGTGGGCAGGCAGGATATCCGAAAGAGAAACGCCGGCCTTGATATCTTGTTTTGAACAGGTCTTCTTTACTTAGAGCTACTCTTTCTCCAATACCCCACATAGCTCGGATTCGTTCGTGTATTAATTCTGCGAATCCTTCAGCCCCCTCTAGCGCAAGCAGCTGAAGGATGTGTGACTTAAGGAAATTTCCGTCTGACTTCCATTCCTCGGCCAACTCTCTTATTCCAGGCCCCACTGTGGTTACGAATAAGGCTACGTAGTCAGCAACACCGGATTCAATGGTTTGCAAATAGTCTGCTAGGCACAATCCATCCCCGCTTTCCTGTCGTCCAAATCTGAAACGCTCAATTTCTTTTTTGCCGTTAGGTGATAAAATTACTACGTCGTCTCCGTCTGATGCCGATCTGAAGAACTTATAGACCGTCTTGGCCCTTATATCTGGCCGAGCCAGCATTATTTCTTCGACTTCTTTAACGTGGCTTCTCAGTTCTAGAGCTTTGACATCTCCGGCGTCCAATAGTTCCAAGAATCTTCCTCTAAATCCTAGGTGACGCACGTAGAGCATGGTCGGATTTATGTACGGAAACACCTCTGCTAGATCATAGTCATCTATGACGTGTGTTATAACATCCGGTGGTTGGGGAGGCGCAATGACCTTACTTATGCTCGTTCGATTTTTTTCGACGCTGGGTTGGGACCTTTCTCGATTTTGTTTAGATTTCTCGTCTTGCACTAGGAGTAGGTACTCCTCGTCTAATTGGACACGTAGTTTCTCTCTTTCTTTTGTATTGACCAAATTTCCAGTTAGAGCTAAACCTGTCATCGCGTCCTGTGAGTAAACTACCATCCCTTTATATTCAGGTGATATGCGTAGTCTTGTGAATCTATTGCTAAGCGCGGCTCCACCAACTAACACTGGCACGCTCAACCCAGCGCTTTGGAAGTCCCGCACAGTATCTACCATCATCTGAGCTGACTTAACTAGAAGGCCTGAGAGCCCGACAATATCTGGTTCATATTTCCTGCAAGCATCTATTAGATCAAAGGGTGGGATTTTGATACCCAAGTTGATGACTTTGTATCCGTTGTTAGACAATATTATGTCTACAAGATTCTTACCTATGTCGTGAACGTCCCCTTTTACCGTTGCTAGTATGATGGTGCCACGAGAAGTGGCTTCACCGGCAGACTCCATATAAGGTTCGAGGTGATTGACAGCCGACTTCATGGCTTCAGCGGATTCAAGCACTTCGGCAACGATTAGTTCATTCTTTCCAAATAACCTACCTACTTCGTCCATACCGTCCATAAGTGGGCCATTTATGATATTTAACGGAGGGACTGTTTTGAGAAGTTCGTCCAAGTCTTCTAGCAGGCCTTCTTTGCTTCCTTCAATGACGCAGCTTGCGACTCGTTTTTCGATTGGAATGCTGTTGCGATCCACGCGTGGTTTTTCGGGTGGTCTTTGACGGAAATGTGCTGCGAAGGCTTTAATCGGATCTTTGCCGCGCCACCAAATTAAATCCTCGCAAATCTTCTTGTCTTCGTCAGATATAGACGCATAACGGACCATTCCCTCCGAATTGACGATAGCCAAGTCTAAACCTGCTTGAACACAGTGGTAAAGAAAGACTGAATTTAGCACCTCTCGCCCAGCAGGTGGGAGCCCGAATGAAACGTTGGAAATCCCCAATATTGTTTTGGCTTTAGGTAATTTGTTTTTAATGAGCCGAACGCCTTCAATCGTTTCCACCCCAGCGCGGATGTAGTTTTGGTCGCCAGTTCCGATTGGGAAAACCAAAGGGTCGAAGATTACGTCTTCTGGAGGAACCCCGTATTTGCTGGTCAATATTTCGTTTGACCTTTGGGCGATTTCCAATTTGCGCTCTCGCGTGATCGCCTGGGCCTGGTCCTTATCTTCATCTATGCATCCGACAATTAGGGCAGCTCCATAACGTCGGGATAGTGGCACAACACTTTTGAATCGATCTTCCCCATCTTCGAGATTAATGGAGTTAATTATGCTTTTACCTGGTGTCATCCTTAAGGCTTCTTCTATTACGCTATCGTCAGTAGAGTCTATTATTATAGGAGCCTTTATTTTACGGGTTAAGATTTTGAGAAAATTCGTTATATCAGAAACTTCATCTCTGTCGGGGTCTTGTAGACAGACGTCTACTATGTGGGCTCCGCTTCGGACTTGATGCCTGCCTATCTCCGCAGCTTCTTCTATTTTCCCCTCAGAAATTAATCTTTTGAAACGTCTACTTCCTAGTACATTTGTACGCTCTCCAACTATGACTGGTCTTGTGTCGTCATCGATGACGAATGCGTCTAGTCCAGACACTTCAGTCGTTTTCGGCGGAACATGAGACCTAGGGGTACTGCCTTGGCTAATTTCAAATAGTTTCTTTATGTGCTCAGGCGTCGTGCCACAGCAACCTCCTATCACATTCAACCATCCTGAATCCAGATACTCGTTGAGAGTGGTGGCTATGCTTTCCGGAGTCTCATTGTAGGTACCATCTTCGTCAGGTAATCCGGCATTCGGAATTACGGTAACAGGAAAACGCGACAGCCTGCTCAAAGTGCGTAGATGATCTCTCATGAACTCTGGGCCAGTTGCACAATTCAAGCCTACCCACAGGAGTTCTCGGTGGGAAATTGAAGTATAGAATGCTTCAATGTCTTGCCCCCCTAAGGTGGTACCCATAGTTTCGATCGTGCATTGTATGGCAACTGGAATTTGAACTCCTAGAGTTTTGGTTGCTCTGTCTATACCCTCCAAAGCGGCTTTAACGTTTAGAGTGTCTTGGGAAGTCTCAAGTAGCAGTAAGTCCACCTGTCCTTCGATCAGTCCGATGGCTTGGATCATATAATGCTCTGCGAGATCCTCCCATGTTACTCCCCCAGTAATTGAAATAGCTTTTGTGGTTGGCCCCATCGATCCGGCTACGAACCTTGGCCAATCTTGGGTGGAAAAGTCGTCTGCTATCTTTCGAGCTATCTGTGCTGCCGAGCGGCTAATTATTAAAGCGTGATCTTCGAGACCGTATTCTGCTAAAACCAGAGGAGTGCTGCCAAAGGAATTAGTTTCTATGACATCTGCGCCTGATTCCAGAAAGCTGTGGTGAATGGCTTTAACAACATCCGGTCTGGTTACATTAAGGTATTCGTTGCATCCTTCATATTCGTCACCTCCAAAATCTTGTGCGCTCAGACACAGATTTTGGATACTAGTTCCCATAGCGCCATCAACTATAATGACGCGCTCTCGCATAATTCCGCGCAATTTTTCTATACGGTTTTTTTCGTTTATGTTACTCATTTTCTAATCAATTATAGCTAATTATTCGTAAAAGTGGTTAACGAGCCAATTTAACTGCAATTTGTTAAGGAAAGTGCCGTGGGATTGAATCTCATCTTCCTTCCACTAAATCGGGCACAAAATAGACTCTCCCTTTATGCCTATTGCCGATCTATATAGATATCGCGGAAATGCCGACAACGATTAATACCGTTGACAACAATTTGATTAGGATTGACTCATTTGATGTATCTTCTCCCAAAACGCCGACCCAAATTTTTGTTATACCTATACTGTATATGAACGTAAACAAAACGCTAGCGGCAGAGACTGTTGTAACCAGAGAAGCGGGCCCAAGAGACAAGGCCCACAGCAGCAATATGCTCCCGATTTGCGTTATGAATATCTAGCTTAAGTGATATTAGAATACTTCCAAGAACAGCAGTAATTATGCCTGTCCATTGGATAATGGATAATGGATATGGATTCATCGAGTATCAATAGTGCGAGAAGCGCAGTAAATATAGGTGAGGATTGAGTTATAGATATTGCGCGAGATACTTCCTCTGTGTACAAAATTCTTTGTAGCAATATTACCGCGAATGCAATAAAAGCTCCGGAGGCTATAGCTGAAATGTTAGTAAAAAGAGTGATTTCGTTTGGTATACCTGAGAAACAAAATAGAACAAGTCCTACAATGGTGTCTATTATGCCGATTAGTAAGATTAGACTAAGTGGCGTTCTGACGTATTTATGAAGGACAGCTTTGTCTGATACATGGTATAACCCCCGAAATGCTGAGCTTACCAACGTAATAACTAACCAGGTCATTCGTAACTTAAACTATTTTCTGAGGTCGCATTGTATATTGTGGGGGACTGCCAATTGTAATTCTGGTAGATTTCCTATTATTGAGGGAATATTATTCCTATATGAGGAAGTTAATGGAAATTATTGCTGTAATCATTATAGTCGCCATACTTATTTTAAGTGTAACTGCAATCGCTACTCCGGCAGGGAGAGTGGCTGTAAAGACAGCGTTGTTTATCCCGGAAGTGGTATCAAGGATTCCCGTAAAGCCACAGCGATTTTTTGTGAGCGAGCCACAGAAAAGATCGGGCCAGTTAGAGGTATCTGATGGAGTGTCAGCAGAAGTTGATATATACGAGCCGGCGAAAGACGGGATCTATCCTGGAGTCGTTTTGTTTTTGGGGGTTGTTCCAGCTGGTAGGGATGATGAAAGGGTGGTGAATTTAGCGAACGCTTTAGCTAGGTCTGGAATAGTGGTGTTAATTCCTTGGTCGGATGCGATGATGACATCCTACAGAATAGACATGGAAGCGGCGGACCTATTGGTTGCATCATATCAATTCCTTGAAGAGATGGAATCTGTTGATAAATACCAGATAGGGCTTACTGGGTTTTGTGTGGGAGCATCGTTCGCCACATTGGCAGGGCAGGATGAGCGGATCAGAGATAAGGTGGCCTATGTAAATTTGTTTGGTCCATATTACGATGCCAGTGAATTACTGTTATCCATATCTAGCTCTAGCCAAAACTTAGACGGAGTAGTCGAGGAGTGGAATCCTAGAGAGGATGCCAGAGAGGTTTTCACCACACATTTGATAGAGGCAGTATCTGACAAAGCCGAGCAACTGTTCCTTAAGGATGTGCTTTTGGGGAGAGCTTCCTATAATGGTGATAAATCACAGTCTCTCTCTGATGTAGGAGAAACGGTTTATAAATTACTCTCGAATCCCGAGAGAGGGGAAGCGGAGGCGTTGTTCAGGGCGATGCCTAGTAGCTTCCATCAAGATTTGGAGTCCATTTCGCCCAAAACAAATATTAATAAGTTAGAAGCGCCGATTCTCATAATGCATGATAGGTATGATCAGGCCGTGCCAGTGTCGGAATCGAGAAAAATGGCAAACTCGTTAGAATCTCGGAGAATGCGGTACACAGAGTTCTTGATATTTGAACATGTTGATCCAAATAGGGATTTGCCACTTTCAACAGTCTTGAAAGAATTGTGGAAATTGTATATTCACATGTATAACGTAATGAAAGTTGCTTCGTGATTATGACCGTGCACGTAAGAACTACAGGAACCGTGCTAGAATGAGACGGTTGGCATTTAGAGGATGGAGCATTTTATGGGTAGAAGTTATTGGGCTGTAGTGTTGACTCCTGAAAACTTTTTAATCACTAAACAGAAGGGATTCAAATTACAGGGTTTGAAGAGCACTCAAAAGAAAAAGGTTCGCCGAATTGATGTTGGGGATCGAATGTTGTTCTACATTACGGAACAGCAGGTATTCGGAGCTGTAGCGACAGTAACATCAGCGTTTTTTGAGGACACCACAAAGGTTTGGAGCAGCCACGATGTCAATGAAGATTTTCGATATAGAGTGAACATCGAACCGGATTTTGTGCTTGAAGAATCTGAATATATTGATGCGCATCAGATAGTGCCACGTATGGACTTTGTTAAGAAATGGATACCCGAGTTTTGGCCGTTGGCGTTCGTTGGCGATTTGCATATTATACCTAAAGTCGATTTGCTTTTGATAGAGAGCGAAATGGAAAAGATTCATCGCAGAAACCCTCGCAAGAATAATTGGGGAAGCAAAAAATCAACAAAGATTTCGTGATCGAAGCAGATCACCGATTATTTTCAAACTGGGAGCCGCAATCAGGGCATTGGTTTTTGGGTATGATCAAAAGTGCAGCCCCCGTTTTTTGTTACGGTTAAACTATGATACATCGCATAATTAGAGCTTGTTTATTAGACGGAAATCTTTATTACGAACTGGCAGAAGATCAACGGGCTACGTTTCAGGCTTTTATTGTTGTATTACTAGGTGCTTTGTCAGTAACACTGGGGTTAGTATTTGGAGCCGCAATCGAGGTCGATCAACATGGTAAAGTGTTGATTGCTACACGGACCATTATAGTTGCAATATCTTCATGGTTTATAGTCGGATTGTTCGCTACCATAATAGGTAGATTGCTTAAAAGAAAGACTCGACTCAATTACATGCTAAGTTCTTTGGGATTTGCATATGCACCTAAGTTGTTTTCGATTTTCGTAGCGGTGGCATATTTCAGTGATTTTTTGGCTTTGGTGTTGAACACGATGATCGTCTTGGCTTGGATCCCTTTTAACGTGGCTAGAGGAGTCAGCAGGACTATAGATATGCCTTTTTCGGTTGGACTTTGGATTAGTCTAGTGGGGCTAATAGCCACTATAGCATTTGAAAAGAAATTGATTGAATTGATGCTTTAGGTATAATTAAACTCCGGTCTCCTAGGTTTTAATGGACTTATCTATAATAGTGGCAAAGCAAAAAAAAGCGTTTCGAGCTTACTTACTTCCGTTTCAAATTGTCGTTGGTGTGGGTTTGAGCGGGACCCTGATCTGGTTAATGATCAAGGGATTGGAATGGAAAGAGCTTATTCATACGCTTAGTGCATTTCCGGTACACCTTTTTCTTTTAGCACTCGCTGTCTTTTTGATTGGTATAGCTGCTCGGGCTATGAGGTGGTACGTGCTTTTGAGGGGAGAGCGGATAAGTTTTACCCGTTTATTTCTCATACAAAATGCCGGTATAGGATTGAATAATTTATCTCCTGTGCGGTTGGTAAGTGAACCGGTGCAACTAGCGATGGTTATTAGGGGTGGTGGGGTAAATTCAGCAACAGCATTGGCGACCCTTGTAATTGAGCACCTGATGGATGTGTTTGCGGTTGGGTCGATCTTGGCAGTCAGCATGATATTAATACCTGAGCTGAGGGGGTTTAGTATTCAGTTAGGGGCAGTGATAATTCTTGCACTAATCACCCTGCTTGTTTTACTTGCTATAGCTAAGGGGATGGATGCCGTTCCAGGGTCTAACAGAATACCGTTTCTCAAAAGGGCACTGGCGGCTGTTAAGTCCGTGGGTAATTCACCGGTAAATCTTTTCGTTTCTTTTCTTTCCACTGTCACACATTGGGGATTACTTAGTTTGAGTGGGTGGATTATAGGCTATGGTTTGGGTATAGACATACCAGTGGCAGCCATGATAGTGCTCATTATGGGGGGCGTATTTTTCGTCTCAATTGTCCCATCGGCACCTGGCGGTATTGGCACTTTTCACGGCGCCGTTGTGTTTACGATGGGGAGACTGGGTATTTTTGGAGAACCGGCTTTAATTTTTGCGTTTATTGTTCACGTAATTTTGTTTGTCCCATCCACGTTAGTGGCTGTTTTCGTACTTCCACGTGAGGGAATCAAGCTTTTTGGTAAGCTTGAAAATAAGGTGGCCGATGAGAAAGGTGAAGAGCTATCGTAGCGACGTTGGATTGAAGAGAATTATTCTGGTTATCCCAAAGGCATTGACCTGTAAACTTGTAGGGTTAGTTCTTATAGGTAATCTAATCGCTGGGTCCGGGTGTTCTATTAACTCGGATCGGCCCGCTAATTTAACGTCTGAGTTGTATGCTACGGCTACTATATCCGATGCTTATGTGGTTCAGCCGGAGCCAACTAAAGAGACCCCAGTTATAGTATCTTCCCCTTCCCCTTCCCCTTCCCCTTCCCCTTCC
>QGNO01000008.1 GCA_003228195.2 Chloroflexota bacterium
AATCACGACCCCAAAGTTCGGTTTCCAAACAAATTACTGTAAAAACTACTGTAACCACCAAAAGGGAAAGCCCTCCGAACCATTGCCAGAGGGCTGATTTGTGCCTAATAAACTGGTCGGGGCGAATGGATTTGAACCATCGACCCCCTGCACCCCATGCAGGTGCGCTACCAGGCTGCGCTACGCCCCGACCTAAAATTAGCATATCATGGCACCATACCCTCATCAAGAATGATTAGCTCTCACATTGAGTTGAGTGCTGTTCAATTGTTATTATGTAAAGGTATAAGGCAATAAGCACCTCTATAATAGGTCGGTAATCATGCAAGAATTAAGCAACGGTACTCAGCGGTTAGTAGAAAGGATTTCGCACATAATGGTGCGTCTTTGACTTAGAAGCGAAACGTAAAGACGCAACTATATTAGAGAAGCGATCTCTTGCACCTGACTTCTGGAACAATCCACAACAGGCACAAAAAGATATGCGACTTCTGGCCGAAGTACGCGACACCATAGATACTTGGGAAAGCTTGAAGGCAAAAAGTAGTTCACTTCTGGGACTTATTCAGCTCGCTCAGGAAGAAAATGACGGCTCGCTAGAAAGCTCGGTACGGGATGAATTAAGCAGCCTCCAAACTGAGCTGGGGAAGCTTGAGTTCGACCTGGTATTTTCCGGTGAATATGATAATCGATCCGCTATTTTAACTGTGCACGCCGGAGCTGGGGGAACTGAATCTCAAGATTGGGCGCAAATGCTTCTACGAATGTATTTGCGCTGGGCTGAGCGAAAAGGGTACAAGTCCAGAATTCTTGACTCTTCTCCTGGTGATGAAGCAGGTATCAAAAGCGCTATGGTCGAGATCGAAGGGCGGCTGGCATACGGCTACGCCAAGACAGAACACGGCGTACACAGACTCGTTAGAATATCCCCTTTCGACTCGTCCAAATCACGCCATACCTCATTTGCTCTCATAGAAGTCTTACCTGAGGCTGACGAGGACATCACCATCACAATAAATTCCGATGACCTACGAATAGACACATTTGGTGCTGGAGGCCACGGAGGACAAAACGTACAGAAAAACTCAACAGCGGTGCGAATCACTCATTTGCCAACTAATATAGTTGTCACTTGTCAAAACGAGCGGTCTCTTACACAAAATAAGGAGACAGCAATGAAAGTACTGCGGGCCAGATTAATGGACCTGGAAATCAATAAGCAAGCGGAAGAAAAAGCCAGGCTAAAGGGAGAGCGTATATCCGCAGAGTGGGGCAACCAGATAAGAAGTTACGTACTGCATCCTTACAAACTGGTTAAGGATCACCGTACCGGCCACGAATCAAAAGACCCAAACGCAGTTCTGGACGGAGAACTGGATGAACTAATCGAAGCTTTTCTGCTTTCGACTGTTGGGGACAATAAGTAATGATAACAGATCACGGCTGAACCGAAGGTCGCCAGATCACAGATACCTAAGATAAATTCTCGCGAGGCCTTACTTCATCTCGCAATTGTGCCAAATGTTCATCATAGTGTCTCGCTATACGAGTAAGCATATCCATAACACGAATCGTGTTCTTCCCAAAGGTTCCAGTACGACCCAGCTGTTCGGAAGTAAGTTCAGAGGCAATAGCAATGTGTGAATCAATCTCGCCAAGTAAAGCCTCACATCGCCGTTTCCATGAAGCATTAGCATCGTAAGGCCCCGCGAGGTGAGGATTGTCCTCACTCAGTAGTCGATCCACCATACCGCTATAACTACCTATAACATGGTTCAGTAGATCAGTTATGGACCACTCTGAGCCGCGATATGCAGTATCAGCATCCACATCCGAAACACACCTGTGATACTCAGCCTTAGCTGTATTTAGTTGCGCAAGCAGTTCTTGCCGTTCCGATTCAATCGAACTATTAACCATATATGCCTCCTAAATAAATACCTTATTCCCAATTATACTTCAATATTTATGACCAGAGGTGACTAAATTTCTCCGGAAAATTCTTTGTACAGTCGACTAACCGCTATGCTGAACATATCTCCATCCGACCAAGATTCAAAACCAGAAACACTAATGTCTGACATAGCTTGGGTGGCATCAACATTCGCATCATAACACTTGCGCGTTTCGTCTCTTAGCCCGGTGAGAAACTGGAGCTCTGTTTGTGCCATAGACTTATCACCTATCGTTCCGTGGCCTGGCACTATAGTCTCTATATCTAACTTATCAATGTTTTCTATAACGTTGACCCAACTGGCTGGAAATCCATCTTCGGAATATGGCGCTCCAGACCCCTCAGTTACTACATCACCAGAATATATAGCTTTATCATCAGGAAGGTAAACCACGATGTCGCCGGATGTGTGAGCTTTTCCAAAATAGTAAAGTTCAACTCTTTTATTACCTAAATATAGCGTCATGTTTTCGTTGTGAAAGATGACATCGGGTGGAGTTGGTCTGGCATTACGGTGCTCTGCAGCTTGGGCAGGGTCATTCTCATCATATCGGGTAGCAAATCGATTGACGGAGTAGTCCCAGCGTTCAATCATTTCATCTCGACATAAGGCGTGACCAATCACGTTAACTGGCAAATAGTACTCGTTTCCCAAGGAGTGATCTCCATGAAAATGCGTACATATCAAACTACGTATCGGCTTTGAAGTTACCTTCTTCACTTCCGTTTTAACCATATGGGCAAGCTTCTTGGTTTCCAGCCCTTCCACCACTATCACTCCCTCGTCTCCAACTATGAATCCACTGTTGGTAGCTCCTCCTTCGTGAACGATTCCATAAGCATCTTTGCCAATCTCCAGAATTCCACTCTTACCTACTAAACTCATGTCTAAACCTCCCAAAATAATCTAGGTTCATTCCAGGGTTACGATCACATCTTTTCCATCAATACGGACAGGATAAGATTCGATCGATTCCATCGCTGGGCCACTAATTGCAGCACCAGTTTTCACATCAAAAACAGCAATGTGGCAAGGGCACTCCACTAAATTACCCTCTAAGCCACCTCCGTAAAGACTACATCCAGCATGGGTGCAAACACCATTTACGGCAAATATCTCCCCGTCAACGTTCGCCAGCAATATCTGCTCACTTTTGACTTCCACCATAATCATCTGTCCAGGCTCAACATCACCAACTTCAGCTACTTTGAATCCATCAGTCATTATTAATACCCCTATGTCAATTATCTCTGACCCAAAACAATATCAGAACTTTGGGCATGGTACTAGCTAATAAATACAGCCACTATTAAAAATTTAATAAGAGAACTTTGCAACCCATACAATAGCGTCTAACACTAAGCAGTGGAAACATATGTAAATCAAACCAGCCAATGCCAGGTATTTATAGGCAAGGGATCCCGTAACTTCGGCACCATACAAATTCACAATCATCAAGATTAATGAAATTGCGGTAACCCAAAGAGATCCCACCGCAACTACCCACCAGAAAGTATCATGAGATCTAATAAATGCAATTGTTGATGGCATCCACACTGAAGCTCCAGCAAGGAATAAGGCGCACAAAAATATCATAGTGTTAGGCCCAGCCAGGAAAGATGGGATACCCTCTGCAAGCGAAGGGACTCCTAACTTAGATACTATCAAGTAAAAAAACGTGGTGTACCCAACCGCAGCAATCAACATGGAAGTCGTAAACACTACTCTCCAACCACCTTCTATGCCCCCCCATAAAGACTCCATTTGACCTGGGAAAAGATACAGGAATATTGCATATCCTCCAACCACCATAGCTCCGCCTATAACATTGATCAGCGTAAATATCTGAATGTTCGACAAGCTTATGCCTCCGCTAAAACTTCTGAAATTAAAGAGTTTTTTTATAGACCCAAATACTACTACAAATACTTCGAAGTTTAGAAACGCTGTTGTCAGAAGCAACATGATCCGTTTATGAATCTTGCTTGTCGCTCTTTAATACCCTAATGTAATCATGTATGCAAAGACTACCTACCGTCCCCATCCCCATACCTTCTCGATTATATTACGGGTGGGTAATTGTAGCCGCCGGGCTAACCATTAACATGGCTACTGCACCGCTAAACCCAGTTGTGTTCTCCTTTTTCTTAGTGCCTATGAGCGCTTCAACAGGCTGGAGTTTGGGATCTCTGTCATTAGCACTCACGTTTCGCTTAGTCCTTAGCGGATTAACTGCCCCCCTTATTGGAACAACGATCGACAAGTTCGGGCCAAGGTGGCTCGGGATATTGGCCGGCTTTGTCGCTGGCGGCAGTTTAGTCGGACTATTCTTCACACACCAAATCTGGCTCCTATACCTACTATTCGCAATATCCGGATGTGTAGGACTCGGAGGAGGGCCTGGAGGTAATCTCTTAACGCTAGTACCAGTGGCTAAGTGGTTCATCCGACAACGAGGAAGGGCTACTTCCATAGCTACTACTGGAATGGCTGTCGGAACCGTTCTCGCGATACCAGCTACACAATGGATGATTCAGAATTTTGGCTGGAGGGAGGCCTGGGTTGCTTTAGGTGTATTGATGGCCCTAATAATTGTCCCTCTCAGTTTTCTCCTCTTGAGGGGATCTCCATCAGATCTCGGCCTGGAGATTATGGAGTCAAAAGATGAGAAAGCAAAATCCCCCACCTTTTTAGAGGACAATTGGACAGCGAAAGAGGCTCTTAGGCATCCTGTCTCGTGGCTAATACTCACCGCCTACTCCGTTGGAGGTTTCGCCCTAACAGGCGTACTGCTTCACAGGGTAGCCTATTGGGAAAGTTTAGGCATATCGCCAGCGCTAGTGGCGTTTGGCACAGCCCTTGACCCTCTAACTTTTATGTTCTCGGTTGTGCTATTCGGAATTATCGGCGAAAGAGTCAAGCTGCAATATCTCGGTCTATATGGCGGCTTAGTTTTCTCCCTTTCGATGGTTGCAATAATCACATCAACAGGCCAAATCTACTCGATAATAGTCCACAACATTGTTTGGGCTGCAGGAGGTGGCGCATATATCACAACAAACAATCTAATATGGCCTAACTACTTCGGCCGCAAGTTTCTAGGAACTCTCCGAGGTATTGTATTTCCGATACAGGTTGTCGCAACTGGTCTAGGCCCTCCGGTTTACGGCTTCCTCCTAGATTCAGGCGTTGCCCCGAAGACGCTTTGGGTAATTTCTGCCTTCCTTTTTATTATTGCTGGTTTACTATTATTCTTAGCGGCGCCACCAAAACGTAGGATATCGACTATAGAAAAATAATGGACATCTGACTAATAGGAGGTTATTTATGGACCTAGATGGCAAAGTCGCCGTAGTAACAGGCGGTGCATCAGGTATAGGAAGGGCTATCGCGACTGCATTGGCGATAAGAGGCGCTACCATAGCAATAGCTGACGTAGACCAAAGTCTAGCTATGGAAACCTCTCAAGCACTTGAAGCTGAAGATTACGTCACCGGCATTTTTATGTGTGATGTTTCGGATAAGGCGCAAGTGGAACGTTTATTCAACGGTGTCGTAACCACTTACGGACATGTGGACATCCTAGTGAACAATGCCGGCAAGGGCCACAACAGCAAAGTCATAGATTTAACAGAACAGGAATGGGATGCCGTATTAGCAGTTAACTTAAAGGGGGCGTTTTTGTGCTCGCAAGCTGCTGCAAAAAAAATGATGGAACAGGGAAAGGGTGGAAGAATAATAAACATCACATCGACGGCAGGTGAGAATGCAAGGGTCAACAGCGCAGCTTACTCTGCCTCAAAGGCGGGATTGATACAATTCACTCGAACCCTTGCTATGGAACTCGGCGCGGATGGCATAACAGTCAATGCTGTTGGCCCTGGACTGACCCTGCATGAATCACCAATATGGACACCACCCAGTAAAGCATACCAAAAGGCTTTTATCGAACAAACCCCAATAGGGAGAACTGGAACTCCTCAAGATGTAGCACAAGCAGTCACATTTCTTGCCTCTGATGAAGCAGCATACATCACAGGGCAGACAATTTTCGTCGACGGCGGATACTCATCTGGAAAGTTTTCCGTAAGAGACTAGATCATTGCATTGTTAACTTGAAGGGATTTGTTTTCGGTAAACTCACAATATTTGAGGACTTCATATGTTCCAATTGGAAGAAACAAACCTAAAGCCAGATCCGTTCGATCAATTCGATTTATTGTACAAATACGCACAAAATGAGGGTCAGGAGTCTCCAGAGGCGATGGCTTTGGCAACATCCACGAAGGATGGTTCGCCATCTACGCGATTCGTACTATTAAACGGCGTGTCCGACGGCTGCTTTATTTTCTTTACCAACTACGACAGTAAAAAAGGCGATGATCTGAAAGAAAATCCAAAGGCTGCCCTAGCTATTTACTGGCCAAAGGTTAACCTGCAAATCAGAGCTGAGGGAAATGTGGCATTATTATCCGCGGATCAGTCAAACTCCTACTTTAGTTTAAGGAATAGGGAAAGCCAAATTAGCGCTTGGGCCTCTCAGCAAAGCAAAATAGTGCCCAACAGAAGCTATCTCGAACAAAAATGGAAGGAGTTTGACAGTAAATTTGAGCAGTCCGTCCCAAGGCCGCCGAACTGGGGCGGCTTCATGCTAGAGGCAAAAGTCATTGAATTTTGGCGATCTAGAGAGCATCGTCTTCATGATCGAATCAGATATACTCTCCAAAATAAGGGCCATTGGTGCATTCAACGTCTGAGCCCATGAGGTGAAATTATTCGGGTAGGTAGCTTCGAAATTAATGAGCCATTGCCGTCACTGTACCAACCACACGTGATAGCCTCTTTAGCGCCATGGGTAGATGTTGGAAATTCGGCTTCCATCGCCCTAGACCGACTCGAGGACCACATGGATGCACGTAACTTGACCACACTTGGCAATCCAGGTCGCTTCTTCGATTTTACCAGATATCGACCTACCATCTACTCAGTTGATGGAGAGAGAGAGACTTCCATTCCGAATCTTGAAGTAAGTTACGGCAAAGGTCCTTCAGATACAGATTTCGTATTGATGCGTATGCTAGAGCCACATTTCAACACTGAAGAATACATTGACTCAATAGTGGAGCTCATGGTGTTCCTTGGCGTTACTCGTTTTTGTCGAATTGGAGGGATGTGGTCAGATGTCCCTCACACAAGGCCTCTTCCGGTGATCGCGACTATCAACGGTCAGGACACTGGCCTTCCGGGAACACTGCCAAGACAACAAAGTCAGTATTCCGGCCCCACATCTATAATGAATCTGGTTGGGACGAAAGCGTCAGAAAAAGGAATAGAGGAAGCTAACATCTTGGTAAGGATCCCCTCAATCGCTAGACTAGAGGAAGATTACACAAGTGCTTCCAGGCTTCTGATTACTTTGTGCCATCAATACGGCTTCTCTAACGAGCTTGCGGATAATACCGAGGGCGAGCTTCAATACGAAGAGGTATCTAGGCAGATTGATCAAGACCCAGAATTAAGGCACTACTTGACCGAATTGGAGCAAACTTACGATTCCTGGATAAAATCGGATAATGCTAGCCCACTGGGTCCTCCGCATTCATTTTCTTCAGGCTTAGAGCACCTACTAGACGATTTCGAAGACCTTTTGTAAGAAACGCGGCGTTAATCAGATTCTAAATCATTATCTTTGTAGATCTTAGCCCGTTTCGCGTAGTTTATAGCTCGAGTTCTAATTAACTCTTCATGCCTTTCTTCAATCTCGCTTCTTGGCCTTGCAGGAACCCCAGTCACTACAGTGCGTGCAGGAATTTTCATTCCATCTAGTACTACGGCTCCGGAACCAACGATTGAAAGTTCACCAACCTCTACCCCTTCGTTTACCGTAGCTCCATTTCCAACTAGGCAATTATCTGCCAAATAACGCCCGTGCCACAAAACATTATGACCTATTGTTACTCCACTGCCGATCGTAGCACTCGAGTCAGAATGGATCACACTGTTATCTTGTATATTAGTGTTACTGCCCACTACGATCTTCCCATTGTCTGCACGAATAACGGCGCCAGGCCACACGCTTGAATTTTCACCAATTTCCACATCTCCTACTACATAAGCTGTCTCACTAATAAAAGCCGTCGAATGCACTTTAGGTGATTTACCTTCCAAGCTTCGTATCATCGTTACCTCCCAGAAAATAGTTACGGTAAATTAATAATAGACTATGGCTTCTGAGTAAACCCTAATCAGCCATTAATTTCTACAAAGGAATATATCTGGCCTGCTAAGATCACGTCTTTTAAATCTCTGGTCGCAGCTTATGCCATTCCGTAGCCTGTTCATAAGCATAAGCAACTTGCAGAATAGTAGCATCCCCCATTTGAGGTCCAATAATCTGCAAACCCACCGGCAACCCTCGTGATAAACCACATTGCACAGAGATACCAGGCAACCCGGCAATATTCACTGGTATTGTCAGCACGTCACTTAGATACATCTGCAGCGGATTTGCAGTCTTCTCTTGCATCTTAAACGCAGGAGTGGGAGATGTAGGAGTAACCAAAACGTCATATTTTTTGAACGCTTCACTAAACTCTTCCGATATCAGAGTCCTTACTTTCAAAGCTTTCAGATAGTACGCATCGTAGTAACCGGCCGAGAGTGAGTAAGTTCCCAACATTATTCGCCTCTTAACCTCCGGCCCGAATCCTTGTTGGCGTGTATTTTCCAGTTCTGACCACATGCTCCCAGAGCTGTGGTCAGAGTAGCCATATTTCACACCATCATATCTTGCAAGATTAGCTGAACACTCGGAAGGCGCGATAATATAGTAAACAGCCAAAGCATAAGTCGTGGATGGCAAAGATACTTCCCAGTCAACAGATGCACCCAAAGATTGTAATACTTCTATCGCTTTGCGCGTAGCTTTATCTACTTCAGAATCTATCCCATCGACGAAATACTCCTTAGGTACTCCAATTTTCATTCCCTTAATGCCGCTACCAAGACCTTTCGTGAAGTCCTGCTTTGGTACAGGGATCGATGTAGAATCCTTGGGGTCATGCCCAGATATTGCAGTCAGTAGCATGGCGGAGTCAGTAACCTCGCGGGTTATCGGACCTATTTGATCAAGAGAAGAAGCAAACGCAACTAGACCGTACCTACTGACCAAACCATACGTGGGCTTCATGCCAACTACCCCACAAAACGCTGCAGGTTGGCGAATACTTCCACCTGTATCAGATCCCAACGCTCCCATGGATTCACCAGCTGAAACAGCGGCGGCAGGGCCTCCGCTGCTTCCCCCGGGGACTCGCTCAAGATCCCAAGGGTTATAAGTACTATGAAAAGCAGAGTTTTCAGTGGAAGATCCCATCGCAAACTCGTCCATATTGCCCTTACCCATAACTACAGCATGTTCACTTTCCAAGCGATCTACAACTGTAGCACTGTACGGAGGAACGAAATCTCTGAGCATTCTTGAAGAGCAGGTGGTGGTTATACCCTTCGTACACATGTTGTCCTTTATTTGAAGAGGAATGCCAGTCATTAAAGAGGCGCGTCCCTGAGATATTGCTAAATCCGCATTCTTAGCCTGATCAATAGCAACTTCAGGGGTCACCTTAACAAAAGCCTGCACTCTAGGTTCAACCGCATCTATACGATCGATAAAAGCCTTTGTAATTTCAACAGAGGAAACTTCACGCGCATCCAGCAGCGCACGCGCCTCTTTAATAGTCAGCTCGTAGAGTTCATTCTGCAAAATTTATTTTCCCTCAGTTCGACTCACTGAATTCCGAAGCTAATATTGTCGGAGCAGTTTAATGATAATCAATGCGAGATATTAAGCGTGCTCTATTCCAAAACTGCCTTGATGCGAAAATAGTCCCCCTCGCGACGTGGGGCGTTAGCCAGAACATCTTCCTTATCCAAACCAGGTTCAACTTTATCTTCACGCATTACAGTATGGTTGGTAACCGATTGATTAGTCGGGGGCACTCCATCGGTTTGAATAGTCTCCAACATTTGGAAATATCGCAAAATATCGTCTAATTGGGAACGGTACGATTCCAACTCTTCTGGCTTCATAGCCAATCTTGCTAACAGAGCAACGTGACGTACTTCATCAGATGTGAGCGCCATAGAATCTCCTTGGACGTAACTTGCGATAGTCTAACAAACAGGTACTATCTAAACAACAGGCATCGGATCTCCCCAAATCACCAAAACGGTGACGAGACAGGTTATTTATTTCACGAATAACTTTCAGTCATTCGTTTGTTCTTTTCTATCTCGATGATTCTATCGATCTCAATGACGACGTCTTCAACTCTATTCTCGTAATTAACAACTACGTAATCAAATTCATTCCGTAGCAGCATTTCACTATTTGCGGTTTCAATACGACGCTGCAGATCTTCTTCTGTCTCTGATTTTCGTTCTCGCAATCTCTTACCCAACTCTTGAGCGCTAGGGGGTGCTATAAATATTAGGAGAGCATTACCAATTTTGGATCTCAATGTCCTTGCTCCTTGGACATCGGTTTTCACTATTACATCCATCCCCACGTTCATTGCCTCATCTGCCTGACTTTTTGGTACCCCATACCATCTTCCATAAACTTCGGCTGATTCCAAGAACCCTCCTTCTTGATACGTCTCAGCATACTCGTCAGCAGACATGAAAAAGTAATCTATGCCATCTCTTTCGCCTTCCCGTTTGGACCTGGTAGTCGCAGTGACAATATAGTGCCGTGGGCGAGGGAGAAGTTTCATTTGTTGTAGAACAGTATCTTTCCCCACTCCGGAAGGTCCTGAGATAACAACCATTAGTGGGATTTTAAAATTAGCCGACATAGATCTACACAGATGGTCCTTTCATAAGCAACTGAATATCATTCCAGAAAGTCGGATATGAAACACCTGCCGATTCAGAGCCAGCGATTTCGGTTTCACCATTAGCCAGCAACCCAGCTACCCCTAGAGTCATTGCAAGCCTGTGATCACCATGACTCCAACCAGATGCTCCACTTAACATACCAGTTCCTTTAATCTCCATTCCATCCTTCAGTTCCTTTAAGTTTCCACCGAATCGACTCAGTTCAGTGACAGTAGCTTTTATACGATCTGACTCTTTGACCCGCAACTCAGCAGCGTCTCGAATAATTGTGGTCCCATGCGCAAAACAAGCGGCAAGCGATATGACTGGTATTTCATCTATTAGGCGTGGGACTAAGGCACCTGAAATTTCAATTGCCTTAAGATTGCTAGATTCCGCCATTATGTCGGCTACTTCCTCTCCGCCTTCAAAGCGGCGATTCAGTATAGTTAATTGCCCTCCCATAGATTGTAGGGCATCTATGACCCCGGTTCTGGTCGGATTTATGCCCACGTTTAGGACAGTTATTTTTGCAGAAGGATGACAAATAGCTGCTACGAGCCAATACGCGGCGGAGCTGGTGTCAGTCGGGACGCGCACGTCAACAGATCTCAAGTCTCCGGTTGGGTTTAATTTAATAGTCAGCTCTTTCTCAGACAATGAGGCCCCCATATCCTCCAGCATCCTCTCGGTATGGTCACGCGACTGGGCGGGCTGATGTAGAATGGTTTCACCATCAGCATAAAGCCCAGCGATAATGATGCTGGACTTCAACTGAGCGCTAGCTACTGGCATGGTGTATTCGATGCCAGTCAACCTTCTACCGCTTATGGATAACGGAGCCCTAGTATTGTCATGCCTGCCATGAATTCGTGCACCCATTTTCTCAAGTGGCTTGATAATCCGGTCCATGGGGCGAGACCGAAGAGATTTGTCACCAGTGATCACGCTGAAAAATGGCTGGGCAGCTAGCAAACCTGAAACCAATCGCATGGTGGTTCCACTATTACCTGCATTAAGAACATTTACAGGCTCAGTTAAGCCATGAAGTCCTTGCCCTATAATCTTAAAACACTCATCTGCATTACTGATTGGACAATTTACATGCCGACTGATATCTGCACCTAAACCTCGCAAGCATCTAAGCATCGAGCTCCTATCATCGCCAACACAAAAATTGGACACGTGACCGATCCCGGTAGCAATAGAGTTGAGAAGAGAGGCACGGTGTGATATGGATTTGTCGCCAGGAGGTGACAAAATTCCACTAAGGCGTTTGGGAGAGGATATTGTCCGATTCATTATCGTTTACGCTGATGGGGCTTTCGCTTCTCAGCCCGTTCCTGCTGAGAGCTTAATATATCTTGGTATCTTTCCCTAAGCCTAGATCCGACTAGCATATCCATCATTTGATCCCCGAAAGACGGTAGTTCCGGACGCGACAAATCTTCATCTTGATCGTCACTACCAGATTCGAATTTTCTTAGCCATTTCTCCCTGGCTTCCCAAGCCTTAGCAAAAGTATCTCCAAGTTTTTCAAGACCGTTTTCATCAACTGTGTTCCCAACCATTTCACGAATTTCCTGCAGCGCTATAAGTACTCTATCGATCCAATACAGCAAACTTTCCCTGTTGGTCACAGATATATCTAAATTCATTACTGGATCGCCTGAAGCAAGTCTCGATACATCACGAAAGCCTGTAGCCGCCAGCTTGCTCATCTCTCTCCATGACGAGCTGCTAGAGGTAGCCGAAACCAATGCAGTGGACATAATGATCGGTAGATGACTAACTGCCGCGACATAGCTGTCATGTTCTTCAGCGTCGACGAAGTAAGGTTTTGCACCCAACAAATCAACTAATCCTATTACAGCATTCACTGCACCTTCACTGGCACCTTTACCAGGAATAACAGCATAGCGCGCATTCTGAAACAGGTCAGCTTCGGCAGCCGATACACCAGAAATTTCTTTCCCAGCCATTGGGTGACCGCCGACAAAGCTGACCTCTTCAGGCAGATAGTCTTCTGCCCATTTCATTATTTCCACTTTAGTGCTACCCGTATCAGTCACAATACAACCTGGAGAGAGCAAGTCGGAGATAGTTTTCATCATGTCCCTTATTGCTAGCACAGGTGTAGCCAAAATAACCATCTTCGCGTCTTTTAGCGCATCGTCTAATTTCCAATGTGCCTTATCTACAGCCTTAAGTTTTTGAGCCTTTCGGCCCGCATTCAAGTCTCGGTCATAACCAGACACATAAATCCTGTCTGATGCGTTTTTCTTCAACCCAAAGCCTATAGATCCACCAATCAAGCCTAGTCCAATAATAGTTATCTTATCCACAAAACCTCCCTATTGTGACTGCTAACCCATTAGAACCTCTCCAACAATCACAATGCTAAGGTAGTTTATCACAGGGCTAATGAGACCACTTATGATCCCAATTCCGAAAACTATGTCCGCCATTATAGCCACTATCAGAACCGTCTGGCCGTATTTCTGTAACCTTTCAAGCGTGTTTGCCAAGGACCTCGGCAACAAACCCAAAGCTACCCCTGAGCCATCCAGTGGCGCCAACGGTAGCAAATTGAATACACCCAGCACTATGCTGAAAAGAACTATCGTAGCAACAATATGTGACAGAATTAGCTCTGCGCCAAATCCAGAAAATCGCGATGGGAATAGAATGGCAGGCCACGCAATTAGTCCCAGCTTCATCGGTATCGCAAAAATCACGGCTGTAAGAATATTGGAGATCGGGCCAGCCGCGGATACCACCGCCATTCCTTTTCTCCCACCAAGGAGCGCGTGTTGATTTACTGGTACCGGCTTTCCCCAGCCAAAACCAATCAAAAAAAACAGGATTAACCCTGTAGGTTCAATATGGCGAAAAGGGTTTAGTGATAATCTGCCTAGTCGCTTGGAAGTGCTATCGCCAAGTAGGTACGCTAGTAATGAGTGACTACACTCGTGGAGTGTTATCACAACCAGTAAGGCAATCGCAACTATTGAAGCAATGGCAGGAAAAACCAAGAAAAATGCTTTCGAGTCATAAAAGAGTAAGTCAAGGTAACTTAAAAGCATATCTAAGCCTTAATCTGCCATCTACAGAACTGAGCGTTGAGATTAACCCGCTGGTTTTCTAAAAATCATCGTCCAAATCCTCATCCTCCTCATGCTGGTGAGATGCCGATTGGACGTTTTCCATTTGCCTTGATAGCGATAGACCAGGTTTATGATCATGTTTAGGTTTCCGAGGAGGCAAACTGTCGATGTTTTCGCGCAGTTTGCCAATTGTACCGACGCCAGTCTTTTCAAAATCAGCTAATACCCCATCTACGCCTAAATCCCTTAGCTGCTCCAGTTCTCTAGGCTCAAGAGGAGAGTTCCATTCAATAAGCATATATCTACTCATAGCTGAACGAACGTTAGATATCTGTAATAAATCTGTTAATGAGAGCGGTCCTTCCGAGTTAGGACACCTCAGTATCAGTATATCTACGGGTAAATCCTCAAGTCCACGCATTAAAGCCTCATCTAAGTCAGGGCTTATCACCAATGCCCTCGACACATCCCCGTCCCCGATGGAATTAACACGAGTTTGGTCAAGGTAGACTACAAGAAAGTCTCCGCCGTTTTTCTTGACAACATTAATCTGATCACCATTGTCCGCTTCAAAGGCTATCCCGAGAATATATTCCTCAGCTTTCTTAGATTTTGTTGTACTTTTAGCCTTGGTTAATCCGTTTTCATTGACAATAATCGCATCAGAGAACGAAGCGACTTTACTGAATCCCTGCTTACTAACAGCACTCGTCCAACTGACAAGCACCATTGTTGAGCCTTGCTCCAAGTCCGACCTCTGGCCAAACCCAAGAACTCTAACTGGAACTTTTGTAACTTCTTCTAATCTGTCTAATAATTTGCCCATGAATAAACCGTTACCAGTGAAATGTGTGACAATTCTAGGCTATTGGATTCCGACCTTCAACTAATTGAGTGCTTTTTAAATACATAATCACCAGTATTAGCTAATCTGGGTATACAATCTGTACAAGTTCACTAGCTTTCCGGGCTTTCGAGCGTGCATCCTCAAGATCTACTCCCTTAGCTAAACAAACCGCCATGCGCCTATAGGGGCGTGAGGACGGCTTTCCAAAAATCCTCACATCCACCCCAGGAATTTTCATAGCATCTTCAACACCGAAATATTCAACCTTATCAGAATCCCTGTCAGCCAAAACCACGTGGCTTGCAAAAGCACCATTCACATTGATTTCTGGAATCGGGAGTCCAAGTATAGCCCTAGCATGTATGTCAAATTCGCTTAGATTCTGTGAAACAAGGGTCACCATACCAGTGTCGTGTGGCCTGGGCGATAACTCGGAAAAGATGACCTCGCTACTCGTGACAAACATTTCCACTCCAAATATCCCGGTGCCACCCAAATTGCTCGTCACAAGTTCTGCAACATTTTGTGCCTCTGCGAGTAAATCATCGTCCATTTCCACAGGCTGCCAAGACTCCTGATAATCGCCGCGCTCTTGCCTGTGACCTATCGGTGGGCAAAAGAGAGTCTTCCCATCCTTCTGCCTAACAGTCAAAAGTGTTATCTCATAATCAAAATCTATGAACTCCTCTATAATCACACGCTCTCTATCTCCACGCATCCCTGAACCGGCGTAGTCCCAAGCTCGTGCGATATCTCCTTCATCAGCAACGATACTTTGGCCCTTTCCCGAACTACTCATTACGGGCTTCATGACAACCGGATATCCAATAGCTCGTCCAATTTTAGTACATTCGTTCTGCGACTCTGCATAGGCAAATCTAGCAGTTCTGACACCAAGGTCATTAGCGGTCAAATCACGAATCCAGTCCCGGTTCATAGTAAAATTGACGGCCCTAGCCGATGGAACTACCTGCATGCCCTTTTCCTCAAAATCGAAAAGGACTTCCGTCCTTATAGCCTCTATTTCAGGCACGATTATTTGTGGCTGATATTTCAGAATGGTGCTTGTGAGGGCATCACTATCAAGCATATTTATCGTTACATATTCATCCGCAACCTGCTGCGCTGGAGCGTTATCATAACTGTCACAAGCTATTACATGACAACCCAATCTCTTGGCACTGATAACAAACTCTTTGCCCAACTCTCCTGATCCGAGAAGCAATATCTTGACCGGTAGGCGCATTATGTCCACCTTTTATAGGAAAACCCAACTATTGAGATCAGGCACAATCCAAGCATAATTAATCCCAGCGGTCAAGCCTGGTACAAGAATGCCTCCAAAAAATACATCTTTATCCAAAAGGTGTCTGATAGAGATGAGACGTTGGGGTTTATTGGCCATAAACAAGGTACTATCGTCCACGTTCCAATTCCTGCTAACATGAGGGGTAACTTCTAACCTCTAAGGCAATCGAAATGGCCGAGTTCAACATAGGGCAGGCAGTCTTGGGCATCCCCTTACGCGAGGGTATAATTGCCGTTGGCATCCTGTTGGTTTCTATCATCGCAATGTGGGCGGCACATCTAATCCTTAACAGAATTGCTAAAGGCCTGACTCAGCGTCAACGCAATCAGTTCGGCGTAAGGCTAATCAATGCAATCTCTAGGCCAATTCTTCTGCTAGTCTTCATCCAAGGATTGATTGTAGCCACAACAGTTATCAGCGTTCTTGATCCTTTCAGAAACCAGCTCAGATCAATGTGGTCCGTTGCAGTTATAGCTCTACTTGCACTGACCCTAGTTCGATCGATGCGTGAGTCATTAACTTGGTACGCCCGATATGTAGCACCACGAGACAAGAGTGGCCCATTGGACAGCAGATTGGTAGGTCCTCTGCGACGATTCCTGACCCTGACAATCTATGCCTTAGCCGGAATGCTGATTCTTGACCAACTAGATATCTCGATAAGCCCTCTAATTGCAGGGTTAGGCATTGGAGGTTTAGCGGTGGCTTTAGCACTACAACCCACGCTCAGTAATCTCTTTGCAGGCACCTATCTTGTTTCGGACAAAGTAATTAGCCCTGGCGATTTCATAGAACTGGAAAACGGACTAACGGGTTACATATCAGAGATCGGTTGGCGGAGCACTCGCATACGTACTCCATTCAACAATATGGTGATAATACCAAACTCTAGGCTTGCCGACAGCATTCTGACAAACTACTACGGTCCATCGATGGAAATTGGCGTGATCGTTGAGTGTGGCGTGAGTTATAGCAGTGACATGTCAAATGTCGAAGCATTGGCCTTGGAGGCCGCTAAGGAAGTTCTGACTGAACTTCCCGAAGGCCTAGACAGTGCCGATCCGTGGTTTGGATACAGCAAATTTGGCGAATCAAACATAGACTTTTGGGTGTGGGTTACCGCCAAGGATCGACTTTCCTCATTTAAACTCAAGTCAGAGTTGATGAAACGACTTCACCAAAAATTTAACGAGCATCACATCGAAATAAACTACCCTGTGCGAAAATTAATCCAGGAGGTAGGTGGCGCCACTAAATCACTCTAATGACTTTCCTGCTGATATTCCTAATAACTGTGACGCTAATATTGCTAATCAGCCTCCCTTTACATGTCTTCATGCGCAAATTGTCCTTTACTCGAACCCTATTGGATCCGCGTTTCTGGCTATCAACCATCCTCGTATCCGTCGTACTGGCCTCAATAGTAACTTCTACCTCTCAATAAACAAACGGACCTACCAAACTCCGAACATACAGTAGCTTTGCGTACCCTTTGTTTCCCCGAATTATCGCAATACGTTACGTCCCACTAAGGATAAACCCGAAGCACAAATGACTGCAGATGCTAAGTCTACGGCTAAATTGAAATAATCAATTAAATAACGTATTATACTATTTAGCACATTCTTACGCAGTCATCTGCATAATTTCACGCATACATCTACATATTTTATATAATATGCCAGCACGAAAAGATACCTATTGGGAACAACGATTTAAGTCACTTAAGGCCAATAACCCATCTTGGGGCGCTAGGCGCATTAGAGAAGCATTACAAAACTCAATCTCAGAAACCCGAAAAGATGGCTCTCCAGGCGAAAGATGGATCGGGAACCTGATCAAGCGACTGAAAGACAGTCCAACTTGGCTGGAAGAAGAACGAATGTATCGCACATTCCACTGGCCAGAATCCATGAATAACGGTGACTTGCCTTGGGAAGCATCGAGTAGCGGACTAGAGCTGTTGCAATTCCTAGACCAAGAAACTAGAGGTTTGAGTGAGCGCCCTCCAGTTATGCTTGTAAAGTGGTTCTGGAAAATTACTCAAGTAATTCCGCGATTAGCTGTAAGGAATCGGTTTCTTTCAGCTGTACTCTTGTCAACTGGAGAATTGTACGACCGGTCGACGTTCTTCCGCGAAATCGAGTGGTGGTTGGCTTATCAGCCATGGGAAGGCGAAACCCAAAAAAGCATCTATACCCTAGCTGTTTCACGGCCAGACGGAGCAATTCCTAAATACCTAAATCAATTATATTCTCAACTTGAAAAGGATATTCACGAATTACTAGAGGGAAATTCAAGCTGGTTCTGGGAAGTCGAGTCGATTATTACAAAACACCGTGTGATGGCATAAGAATTTCTTTAGGCAAGAAAAGATTTAGCATTTGAAATCAAAATATTCATGCAAGCGAGCGGGGATAGGAAACAAATGAAATGGAATAATGAAAAGGTTGCAGTAATAACTGGGGCAGGATCTGGAATTGGTAGAGCTTCTACACTTGCTCTGTTAAGAGCCGGGTATGCAGTCAGTCTGGCAGGCAGGCATTTGGAAACACTGGAAGAAACTCTAAGCATGGAAGGGGGGATGGGATCCCGTGCGGTACTCATAGAAACGGACGTAAGAGACTACTCATCTGTAAAAGAGCTGTTCTCCAAGACATACGCTACTTTCGGCAGAATAGACATTCTATTCAATAATGCCGGCGTTGGCGCCCCGTCCATTCCATTCAGCGACCTTTCACTTGAACAGTGGACAACTGTAATAGAGACAAATTTGACTGGGGCTTTTTTATGCGCACAGGAGGCTTTCAAAATAATGATGGCTCAAAATCCGATGGGAGGCCGAATTATCAACAACGGTTCAATATCTGCCTATGCTCCACGCCCAAATTCAGCTCCCTATACTTCGACGAAGCACGCAATCACTGGTTTGACGAAATCGATTTCACTTGACGGGCGAAAATACAACATAGCATGCAGTCAAATAGACATTGGCAATGCTGAAACAGATTTGACCTCACCTATGCGAAATGGAATATTGCAGCCTTACGGATCTACTGAAATAGAACCTACATTTGAAGTAGAATATGCAGCAAATGCTGTGCTATTGATGGCTGATCTTCCATTAAACACCAACGTGCAATTCATGACGCTCATGGCCACGGCAATGCCATACATCGGTAGGGGCTAATTAAATTGAAAACAATCGTTTACGAAAGATATGGCAATCCTGATGTACTTCAAATAAAGGATCTAGAAACGCCTGTTATTAAAAGTAACGAAGTGCTTATAAAGGTCCGTGCATGCTCAGTTAATCCTATCGATTGGAAAATCCGAAAGGGCTTTCTCCCAGGAAGATTACTTTTAGGGCTTTTCAAACCCAGAATGCGAATACTTGGATTTGATATGGCTGGAATTGTTGAATCAATTGGCAAAGACGTGTCTCTCTTTTCTGATGGAGACGAAGTCTTCTGCGGAACAATGGGAGGCAGCTACGCAGAATATGTAGCTATTCCAGAAACTGCTGCCATAACATTGAAACCGGCCAATATGACATTCGAAGAGGCTGCCGCAGTACCATTAGCGGCTGTTACTGCCCTGCAAGCCCTTCGTAACAAAGCAAATATCCGCAACGGCCATCAGGTGTTGGTCCATGGTGCCTCCGGCGGAGTGGGTACTTTCGGTGTACAGATTGCCAAAGCGTTAGGTGGTGAAGTGACCGGCGTTACAAGTACACACAATCTTGAGTTAGTAGCATCTCTTGGTGCCACAAAGGTGATTGATTACACCAAGGAAGACTTTGCAACAAACGACCAGACTTACGATATCGTTTTTGATGCGGTTGGGAAAAGCTCCTTTTACCATTATAAAAGTTCGCTAACCCAAAATGGGGTTTACGTAACTGCAACTCCGCGTATTAGCGACGCGATACCGATAATATGCACGTCCATGGGAACCGGGAAAAAATCTAAGACGCTACTGACTAATGCGAATTCTGACGATTTGATTTTCATAAGAGATCTTGTCGAAACCGGACAGCTACGATCAATAATTGACAAACGCTACGAATACAATCAAATAGTTCAAGCTCACCAATACGCAGAAAAAGAGCACTCTAAAGGCAAAGTGATCATTGCTTTCTAAGGAAAAAGTTGCAATACGACCGAAATTAAGAAGTCTTCCCACTGCCTGTGTACACCTGCCCGTAGTCGTCATGGTTTTTTCTCTAAGAAAGAGGCGCTCGCATCAGCTGCGCCCTCAATAAACTGTTCCTTTTTAGGTACGGTTTCAATTTCCTCAGATGTTCAAATGGGAGAAGGTCAAATTTACACTCACCATCCGTCTAAATTATCGGATGCCGCGTGTGCCACTCTGTGGCCTGCTCATAAGCATATGCAACGCGATAAAGTAGCGGTTCCTGCAATCGCTGGCCATGGAGCATTAGCCCGATTGGCCACTTGTCGTTATTCCCGAAGCCGCATGGCACGGACACGGCCGGGTGGCCGCACACGCTGGCCATACCGTTGCGCCAGACAGCTCGGGAGCGGGCGGGAACAGTCCTGCCTCGAATGGTGGCTGTCTCGGCGTCCCAGGCGTCGCCGTAGGTGCTGCCCGTAGGCATAGCGATGACATCTACTTCCTTTAGTACTGCGTCCACCTCCTGCTTAACGTGGGTGAGCTTCAAAACGGCCTGGAAGTGGTCTTTCAAAGGTCTTTGCAGGGATGCCTCCAGATTCGCGCGCACCTCTGGCCAGGCAGCCATTTGCTCCTCAGTAAAATTCTCCAAATAATAGAGCGCTCCGCCACCGCCTGCGGCCTGCATTAGGGCGCGAGACTCGCCAGCGAGTGGAACTCTCACCTCGATAATCGAAGCACCTAATTCTTCAAGAACACCAATAGCACGGCGAACCACCAGTTCCTCCTCCTCGCTCAGCCAGTCCTTCCAGACCCAGTTGTCCGCCGGCACACCAATGCGCATGCCTTTGATCCCATCCCTGAGCCATGCTCGGTGATCGTACCTGGGTTCGTTGACGCTCGCAGGATCCTTAGGATCGTACATCCCTAAAATATCCATCATGATGGCATTGTCCTCTACAGTCTTCGTCAATGGTCCAGCCTGGTCGCACGTCAAAGGGGATGCCTTGACACCAAATCCACTAATGCGGCTTTGAGTCGGCCGCATACCCACGAGGCTGCTGTTGCTGGCAGGATGACGCACCGAGCCTCCAGTATCCGCTCCTATAGAGGCTAGGCCCATTGATGCTGCTGTTGCTGACCCGGACCCACTGCTCGACGTCCCCGGGCTTCTTGTGGGGTCCCAGGCATTGCGGCAGCCCACAGGACCGCCGAGATCCCGTTCGATCCCGATTCCAGGGTCCACCTTGCCCATCAGTATGCCTCCGGCCTCCTTAAGCAAGGTATGGATCGTGGAGCTCTCGGTGGGCATGTAGTGCTGAGCAGGATCCCGAGGGCCTTCAAAGGTAGTTGGAACCCCCTTGACGTCGATCCAGTCTTTTAGAGTGTACGGTATGCCATGAAACGGGCCTCGATAGGCTCCGTGCATAATTTCCTTTTCAGCCTCCTTGGCCTGCATCAATGCGTGCTCCGGAGTCGGCGTTATGAAGGAGAACAGAATAGGCTGGAGCCTTTCCATCCTTTGAATGGTGGCCTCGGTTAACTCTCTGGGCGAGATCTGCCGTCGCTGAATTTGAGAGGCGAGGTTGGTAATAGTAGCGTTATCCAAATCTAGGTTGGTTGTCGTCACGTTTCCCTCCAATGGCTTCACTAAGTTTAGCGTTTAGGTAGATCAGCGGCCCCGCAGCCTGGGATCAAGTACATCCCTCAGGGCGTCTCCGAAAACGTTGACTGCGAAAACCAGCAAAGTAAGAGAGAATCCTGGAAACAGCACAATCCACGGTGATGTGGTGAAAAAGCGCATCGCCTGACCGCTAAGCAGACCTCCCCAAGACAATGCGCCTGGAGTCCCGATTCCCAGGAAGCTGAGTGATGCTTCGATGAGGATAGCGGAACCTATCAGGCCAGAGGCGATGATAATCAGCGGGGCGAAAGTGTTGGGCATCACGTGTCTGAACATGATCCGGATATCTGTGGCCCCGATAGCCGTAGCAGCTTCCACGTAAGGCATTTGTTTTATGCTGAGTGAGGTCGAGCGCACCACGCGGGTAACCCGCGGGCTGAAAACGATGACCAATGCCACCATAACATTATTTATTGAAGCACCAAAGGCAGCCACCAAGGCCAATGCGAGCAGCAGTGATGGAAAAGCAGTTAACGCATCTACGAAACGCTGGATAGTTAGGTCGTATTTGCCCCCTATATATGCGCTGGTGACCCCGAGAACTGCCCCAACAACAGCGGCGCCCAGCATACTGGCCAGACCGATATATATCGAGATTCGGGATCCCAAAACGATTCTGCTGAACAGATCCCTTCCCAAAAAGTCAGTACCTAACCAGTGCTCCCCGCTTGGGGGCAGCAATCGATCCCGCGCATATGTAGCCGTCGGGTCATGAGAAGCTATTAGTGGGGCGGCGATGGCAACAAGAAAAAAGAGGACCATCAAGAATAGTCCCGCGCCACCCAACGGTTTGTAACGCATGAAGCGAGCAATGGATCGCAGCCACTGACGCCAATTACCCTTTCGAGTCTGGGGCAGACTTAGTTCAACTTGCGAGTCCTGCTTAACAATACCGGTCACGCCGTCTCCTTTTCGAGTGTTGGGGCCTCCCGAACTACTCATAACGGATTCTAGGGTCTAACCAAGCGTAGGTTAGATCCACTAATAAGTTGACCACAAGAGCAAGAACTGCAAAATAAATGATATAGATTTGGATCATTGGCAGGTCTCGCGAAAGAAGGGCGGCGACCAATCCTCCACCAACACCCGGAACACTGAATACTGCCTCTATGACCACCGTTCCCGACAGCAATGCACCAACCTGGAATCCGAAGGTGGTCACCACAGGCAAAAGTGCGTTCCGTACTGCATGTCGCCAGATTACAATCGTATTAGATAAGCCTTTAGATCGTGCCGTACGCACGTAGTCGTCTCCTAAGACTTCCAAAAGTTGTGTTCGCATCATACGCAGCAACAACCCATTACTTGCAAATCCTAGGGCTAACGCCGGGAAGACCAGCTGCTGGATGCTAACTACCGGATCGACCCACATGTGGGAAAAGCCCACAGGAGGCATCCAACGGAATATCGTAGAGAGCCCAAGGATAACGAGAAGGCCAGCGAAAAAGCTAGGTGTGGCTAAGCCCAATATAGCCCATCCCCTCAGTATCACATCCAGCAAGCTGTCCCTCCTCACCGCCGCAAGAATGCCGATCGGTATGCCTACGGCTGCCACGGTTAGAGCGGACAATGCAGCAAGCTGGAGCGTTACTGGAATCTGATTCTTTATCTGCGCTGAGATTGACCGGCGAGTGACGTAAGACTCGCCCAAGTCCCCGCGCACCATATCCCATACCCATTGTCCGAATTGGACGTAGATCGGCTTATCCAGTCCCAAGTCCTCCCGCAGTCTGAGTACGTCTTCATGAGCGAAGGAACCCTGCCCTGCAGGACCAGAAAGAATAATTTCGGCTACATCACCCGGGAGAACGCGGAGCAATATGAAAATAGCGAGAGCAGTCCCGATGAGAGTAGGGATGAAAAGCAACAGTCTTTTGAGGATATACTCTTTCATGCCTTATGCCATAACGTCCGCGGTGGCGGACTCGTTGACCGGGCCACCGCGGACGTTTGTTGACGGACTAGTATCTATTGGCTCTACTATGGAGCCAGCCAGACGTTCTCCAAACTGTAACCCACGTTGGGATCAGGAGGCGGTGTGTAGCCGCGCCAGTTTCCTCGGTTGATCCAGAAGTTAGGGCCAGTGGCAATACTGATCATGGCTGCGTCTTCGTAGACTATCTTGGCCATCTCGCGTAGGTAGCCACCCCTAGTTGTCTTATCAGGCTCCACGTTCTGTTTGGCGTGGAGATCCCAGAACTTATCGTTGGTCCAACCATTCGTGTAATTCCTACCACCGTCCGGCCATAGCGGGTAAACGTTAAGCGTCATCGCATCTGGATCGGCAAAGCGGCCATTGTGGGCGGTCGACATTATCTGGTAGTCGCCTTTCCTAACTTTCTCGCTGGTTGCGCCATAACCTCCTCCCAGCGCTACGGTAATGTCAACGTAGATATCCCTGTTCAATTGCCCCGCAACGGCTTCGCATTTATGCTGGGTCGGGGTAGCACACAAGTACAACAGACTCAGTTTATTGTCGGGACCATAACCAGCATCAACCATGAGTTGCTTAGCATCCACAACCATCTTGGCCCTCGAGGCAGGGTCAGGGTTGAAAGCAGGCATGTCAGAGTACCAGCCTTCAAGAGTGTTGATCCATGTGTCCCTCAAGTTGAATCCCACCATGATTGTCCCCTCACCATCGTACAGACCATCAATGTACTCTTGCGGGTCTACAGCCAATCGTATGGCTTTCCGGACTTTATCGGCGTTGGGATCTCCTACCGGACCAAGGGCCGGGTCTTGAACGTTAAGTTGAATACCCTCCCAGCGATACTGGGCATGCGGGTGCAATAATATTTTATCGCCCAAGTCCTTCTTGAGTTGCTGCATTTCAGACATCCTGAAGTTAGGAGCCAATGGACCCAGAACATCCAGACGACCTGCCCTGATATTAGCCAGGATAGCACTATCGTCTGACATGAGCACATGCTCAATTGAATCTAAGTAGGGGAGGCCCGCTTTGAAGTAATTCGGGTTTCGCTCCCAAACCATTCTGGCGCCGACCTCGTAGTTGTTCATGTCAATCTTGAAGGGACCTGTGCCGACGTACTCTCCCTTGTCCGGGTCAATGTCCCGGTATCCCCCTCCTGCGTCATCTATGGCCTTGGTGTATTTCGAAGGTGTATAGAGGACGGAGGGACTACCCAAACAGGCTATCGTGGACGCTCTAGGTGCCGTGAATCGAATGGAGATTTCATGGGTTCCAGTAATCTCTAATCCCGGCTCAGCCAGCTTGTTGCCGCTCTCATCTAGAACCTTCTTCACATAGGTCCGCAAGCACGCTTGAGTATTGGCTGGCGTTTTGTTTGGTCTCTCCACATACCGGAAGAGTTGGTAATATACGTCTTCAATAGTGAACGGGTCACCCTCATGGTCCATAATGCCGTCGATAAGCTTGACCTTCAAGGTCAGGCCGTCATCGCTCATCTGCCATGATTCGGCTAAATCCCCTTCAAACGTTTCCCGGTCTGTGGGGCTAATGCGGATCAACTCGTTCCACATATTTCCACCGGCTCCCAGTTTTTGCCAGCTAAAACCAAAAACGTTGCTGGCAGGATCGAAAGCCCATGAACCAGTCGCCGGGACTGTGACAGTACCGCCATAAACCGGCGCACCATCCGTTGATGCCGCAGAAGTTCCGGTGTCAGCACTTGAAGGTACCGCAACAGTCGGAGCAGCAGGGACAGAATCGTCCCCGGAACTGCAAGCCAAAGTAGCTAACAGAACAATCACCAACATTGCCCCGGCCAATCCTCTTTTTGAAATTAAATTCCGCATTTATTACCTCCGTCAACTTGTACGCATTGCTTCATTTTCCATTATTAAAAACCAAGATGCACATCTTAAAACCCCGTATTGTAATATCCACATTTTAGGCTAGCATTAGGGAATGTAGTTGTCAATATTACTGGATCAATGCACTTTTTGTGATTTTTTTCATCAAGACTCATCAACGTTCGTCAATTCAGTAAGTTAACAACTAGGCATAAAAGGTGCTCCTTATTCATATCGATCAGTAATGCCCACCTTGACGGAGATAATGCAGCAATATAAGTTACCTTCGGATAATGGAAAATTCGCGATACAAACCTGATTTAGGGGAGAGAAATGAAGATAAAATGGCTCGGTCACGCATCCTTTCTCATCACTTCAAATGATGGAACAACAATAATAACGGACCCATACCAATCGGCTAACGATGGCGGAATGGTGGGATACGAGAAAATAACCCAGTCAGCCTCAGTCGTAACGGTTAGCCACGAGCATGGAGACCATAACTCTGTAAACGACGTGCAAGGGAACCCTGCTTTAATCAGAGGATTGGGCTCACAAGAAGCAGGTGGCATCGAATTCCGAGGTGTCGAATCGTATCACGACACAAACTATGGGAGCCAACGCGGGCCAAACACCCTGTTTTGCTTTTCAGTGGATGGCATACGTATATGCCACCTAGGAGACCTTGGCCATCAGTTAAGTCAGTCTACACTCGACGAAATAGGCGAGGTTGACCTACTGCTAGCAGTTGCCGGGGGAGGACCCACTATAGACCTACCAGACCTCAATCAACTGGTGGAGGCAATGGGACCAAAAGTAGTGATACCTATGCATTTCACGAACAATAATTGCACCTATACAAAGTATACCGCGGAAGACCTCGCAAAAGGCAAAGATACTGTTAAGCGAACAGGCACCAGTGAGGTGGAATTCTCCTCTTCCGAACTGCCTCAAAATACCGAGGTTGTAATTTTGAACCACGCCTTGTAGAGATCCCAAATCTGATCCAAGGCATTGATACTTTCAGGAGCAACCGAATGCAGGTGATCTTCACAAACGCATGCGTTATTGACGGCATCAGTCCAACTGGACGAAAAAACACGGCCGTTATCGTTGATGACGCAACGATAAGTTGGGTAGGGCCCATGGAACAAACTGGCCTGGCCGATAAATCACAGTCAAAAGTGATCGACCTAGCTGGCAAAACATTAATGCCTGGATTAATGGACGTTCACGTGCATATATGCCAAGGAACTACTCCAAATCCTATTGCTGAATATACAGAAACCGTGCCTTTTCAAGCAATTCAAGGAGTTACCAACGCGAGTGCCTTCCTAAACGCCGGATTTACCACAGTACGGAGCTTGGGCGCTTTCGGTTATCCTGATATATCGGTCAAAGAAGCCGTTAACCAAGGCCTAGTCCCTGGGCCACGCATACTAGCCTCAGGCGAAATGGTAATGGCCCACGGATCAGGCGAGCAAGGGTTTATGAGACCAGAGGTGTCCTTCCCTAAGTCAGGACGATTTACCGGGATAGAAGGCGCACGTCATGCCGTGAGAACTCAAATATATAACGGAGCAGATGTTATAAAGCTCATTGCCAGTGGCCGTGTAGGCTCCAACGCGTATACCCTGCCATGGGATACAGAAATGACCCGCGATGAAATGGTGGCGGTTTGCGATGAAGCTCATAGATTCGGCCGTAAAGTAGCTGCCCATGCATATTCTCCAGATGCGGTAACTGACTGCACCATAGCTGGAGTTGACAGCATAGAGCACGGAGTGATGATCGACGAAACTACCATCGAACTCATGGCTAAGAATGGTACGGCCCTCGTGCCGACAATGACTGCTTTCCACAACTACCTTCAACCAGGTGCTGAGGAAAGGTTCCCTGCGTACCGTTTAGCCCGAGGACGACCGATGGCGGAAATTCAGCAAAAGAATTTTAGTAAATACTTAGAATATGGACTCACTATCGCTACTGGCTCCGACGGCCCTCGCCCCGGTTCGCATCCTGGAACTACCGGGTTAGAAATGCAGCTCATGGTTGAGGCCGGCATGACTACTTTCCAAGCAGTTCAAGCAACAACTTCTACCGCCAGTAAAGTACTAGGATTGAAAGACAAAGTAGGGACTATAGAAGTCGGTAAACTAGCAGATCTAATTGTGGTCGATGGAGACCCTCTAGCTGACATAAGCATCCTTCAAAACAAGGAACACATCCAACTGGTAATGAAAAATGGGAGCATAGTACGGTCGGGGTTAGATTGAACGACACTATGGCCATTGTCCTGCTGCTCAGGTCTAAAACTGGAGCCACCGAACGGATTTGAACCGTTGGCCTGCGGTTTACGAAACCGCTGCTCTACCACTGAGCTACGGTGGCACCTTCAAGATCAACTTCGCCATAATACCTCTCGTGGGCAATCACCGCAAACGAGCAATCAGGCAAATAGAATACTGATTGCGATAGTCAAAAATCTTTACGCCGACTCTACCCAGTTTAACCGCCATCCCACCCATACGTGGAATGAGAAGTCACCAGACGATCATCACTGTAATTAACTTCCACCAAGCTACCTTCCACCAAAAAAGTTACCACCCTCAGGCACGATCATTATGGTAACAGCCTGAACTGTCCCGTCCTCACCTCTCTGTCCGATTACCGTGACCTGGATGCCTGGCTCCAGGTCGTCTAGAGTACCCTGAACAGTCATCGGTATGGTAGTATCGGCTCCTACCGTTGCCTGCAGTGGGCCCTGCGATGTGTTGACTGTCACCACATTGCCTTCTATTCCATCAATGGTGCCGGTGAGGAGGCCACCTCCGCTACCGAGACCCATACCACCGAAGTTTGTGCCACCTCCTTCAGATCGTTGACCCTGAATCCGCTCGCGAAGCTGCCTCAGTTCCTCTTGGCTCAGCTGACTCGGGTCGAACGGTGCCTGAGTCTGGCTCAAAAGCGATTCAGGCAAATTACTTGTAGGAGCCTCTTCCTCCTGACTCTTACCAACAGCTACTCCTCCAGCGAACGCTGCGCCTAAGATTCCTCCTAACAGCAGAATTACTACCAGCAACATCACAAAATGATTCGTATTCATCTTGCTCCTTTCCAGTTTGTCTCGATTACTCGTACCTCAGCGCCTCAATGGGGTGCATTCGAGCAGCCCGCACGGCCGGATAGATTCCGAAGAAAAGCCCAATAGCCCCCGACACCACCAGTGCTAAGATGGCGATATCCCCACTGAACGACGTCTGGAAGGTTTGCCCTATGAGGTTCCGTCCGTCCAAGAATCGCGAGAGTGCCAAGCCAAAGATTGCACCCACCAACCCGCCTCCTAGGCTCAGAAGTGTCGCCTCGGATACGAATTGGACGAGAATGTCCCGTCGCTTGGCCCCCATAGCCTTACGGATGCCAATCTCACGGGTTCGCTCAGTAACCGTCACGAGCATAATGTTCATGATGCCGATGCCACCAACAATGAGGGAAATGCTGGCGATTGCACCCAAGAAAACAATGAAAGTACCCGTTGTCTCCTCCAACGCCTCGATGGTGTCCTCTTGGCTGGTAATGGTAAAATCGTCTTCGCCTATAATGCGATGACGTAACCGCAATACCATAGCGATTTCCTGCACCGCATTATCGATAGCGTCACCATCGGTAGCCTGAACACTGATCGACTGAACGCTGACTTCACCCTGAACGGTGCGCTGCGAGCCGAGTCGGTAGTAGGCCGTGGTGATCGGTACAAGGACTTGGTTATCCTGATTCCCCAGTGCGCTGCCACCCCTGCTTTCCAGCACTCCAATGATAGAGAACTGACGCCCGTTAATTCTCACCGATTGGCCCACTGGGTTCCGGAGTCCGAAGAGAGTCTTGGAGACTTGCGACCCTAAAACCACCACCTCCGATCGTTTATCCACGTGCATCTGTGAGATGAACTGACCTGTGCCGATATCAAAGTTACGCACACCCAAATAGTCGGGCGTCACACCAACCACTCGGGTACGGGTGTTATCTCTTCCCGCCTCCACCTGGCCAAAGGCGGTCAACTCCGGTGCCACCGCGGCAATGTGAGGCGCAAAAGTTTGATCTATAAGCGCGTAACTGTCCTCCAGGGTCAAAGTGGAGGTAGTTTCCTCGCTGGTTGAATCCGGACTCACAAAGAGGAGGTTGGCCCCCAGCGACTCGATTCTTGACGTGATGCTATCCTGAGCTCCTCTACCGATGGCCATCAGCGAAATTACTGCAGCCACTCCTATCACGATGCCTAGCACCGTCAGCCCGGCCCTTAGCTTATTAGCCCCAAGGGATGACAGTGCCGTACGAAATATGGTCAGTATTTTCATGCGCCAGACTTCTCTTCTTTATTCGTCGGGGCCAGTACAATTTGAGGTTTACTGACCGGTTCATCGTTCACCACCTTGCCATCCCGAACAGAAATGATACGACGAGTGTACGCCGCAATTTCGGGTTCATGAGTAACCACTATCACTGTGATGCCATCATCCCGGTTCAACTGCTGGAGAATGGCAATGATCTCCATGCTGGACCCGCTGTCCAGATTCCCGGTCGGTTCATCTGTCAACAAGATCGAGGGAGCCTTCACCAGTGCCCTGGCGATTCCTACTCGCTGCTGTTCGCCTCCAGAGAGCTCGGTGGGTCGGTGCTGTGCCCGATCTTTCAGTCCAACTTTATCCAAAGCCTCTAGTGATCGACGGCGGGCGTCATGCCCATTGCCATAGAGCAACGGCAACTCCACATTTGCCTGAGCAGTAAGCCGAGGCAAAAGATTGTATGTCTGGAACACGAACCCTATCTTCTCGTTGCGAATCCCCGCCAAACTATCGTCACTCAAACTACCCACTTCTTGCCCCTCAAGAAGGTATCTGCCTGAGCTAGGCACATCTAGGCAACCAATGATGTTCATCACGGTGGATTTGCCAGAGCCCGATGGGCCCATGATGGCCGTCATTTCGCCCTGCCCAATGGAAAGGTCAATTCCATTCAGTGCGGCTACCTGTTGGCTTCCCATCTGATATACCTTGGTCACATCGTAGAGTTCAATCACGCCTTCATCACCTACTTTATCCCGCCCATTAACGCTTTCCCTGCACGCCGGAACCCCCTACAGACCCAAAGCTACCACCGAAACCTTTAGCGAAACCGAATCCACCGGTTGTCGTGGCCTCTGAGGTCTCCAGGATCACCTGCTCGCCTTCAACTAGACCACTCAAGGCTGCAACCCAAAAACCGTCAGCGTTGCCAAGTTTTACCACTCGCTCTTCGATTTTTCCGTCGCTCCAAACTTTGACTTTCGGCTCATCAAAAGTCCCATAAATCGAATCTGCCCGTACAAGCAGTACATTCTTCTCTTCTCTCAGAATTACGTTTGCAGTTGCACTCAAACCTTCTTTAAGCTGTAAAGCCAACTTTGGTTTAAGTTCTATTCTGATTGGATAAGTAACTACGCCTTGCTGGTTTCGAGAGGTAGGGGATACAAACGATACCACTCCAGAGATATATTCCCCTGGTAGAGCATCCATTGTAACTTTCGCGGTGGTTCCTTCTTGCAAAAGGAGCACATCAATTTCGTCCACAACACCATCTACCTCAACAACTGACGGGTCTGAGATCTCAATAATCTTGGTGTTCCTGCCAACATCCTGCCCTATTTCAACGAGCACCTCGCTCACTACCCCAGACATCGGAGCCTGCATCGAGCTCGCTGCCAGTTTTTCTATCGATTCTTCAAGTTCCACTTGAGCAGTTTTTACGTTCTCATTAGCCAACGCCAAATCCAACATGTTCACGCCTGACAACAATTCAGTCAAGTCGTCCTCCGCCTTAGCCAGAGCCGCTTGATTCAACTTAAGTTGCTTTTCTTTAACTGCCACATCAAGTGAGTCCACTCCTTTCAACAATGAATCAAGCGACTCACGAGCTGAATCTAGCGAATTCATATTGTTAGATAGCTGTGTTTCAGCACCAGTGATGGCTAGAGCAGCTGACACTGATCTGGCCATCAGAGTTCTGCCAGCCGCCTGGTAGTTCTCCCACGCCGTCTCCATCTCAAGCTTAATACAAAGTACCTGGCCGCCCAGCATTCGAGGATTAGGAAGTTGTATATCTGTGACTAAATCGGGACATGTAGGTAATATTTCGTGAGTGAATAAATTGAGCCAACTATACACGACTGCTTCGTTCCAGCCAGTCTTTGGGTCATCTGTTGGTGGCCCTTCAGTTCTCGTCCACCGTCCCAAATCCTGATATCGGCTATCCTTGTGGAAAAGCTTCTCAAGATCTACATTCCACTCAGCAAGTAAAGTATCGGGGTTCTTTTGCAGCTGATTCCCACTTATTCGAATGCCCAGCCATTTATCAAAAACCCTAATATAAGCAGCCTCTTGCGTGTCAAAATCTTCTTTTACAGTTTCTATATCGTTCGCGCCGTTTTGCCTCTTGACCTCTAGGTCATGAATTGAGGTCATCTCTTTATCCTGCGCTAACCTGGCTGCCTCATATGCATCCTGCAACTCCTTGTCAGTTATTGCCGATACATCTTCAAGCAGTTCTTTCGCACTTCTAACGGATATTTTTCCAGTAGCAATAGAAGCATAAGCCTGAGCAATCTGTAGGGCGTTATTGGGATTCTTTAACTCTTGCAGAGCCTCCTTGGCATTCGCTAATGCAACTCTTTTTTGAGCTACTGCTTGCTCCAGCGAAGCAATCGTGGATTTATCCAACTTAGCAAGTTGTTCACCCTTTTTAACAGTATCTCCATCGCCCACAAAAATTTTAGAGACCGTCCCGGCACTCCCAAATGTCAAACTCTCCTTATTCGGAAATACTAAGCTCCCATTAGTGGATACTTGATTTATTAGATCACCATACTCAACCAGGTAAATTTTCTGGTTACTGGCAAGTTCTACCTTATCTGTACTGGTCAAAGTCGAGTAACCTGTATAAGCCGCTGCCGCACCCAAAAAGACCACAAGTATCAGAATAGCAATCTGCCACGATTTGAGCGTTCCGAAAAATGAACTAATTGTATTCATGCTTAGACTACCTCTCCTATCACCCAGCTCTAACTCACCAATAGTTTATCAGCGTTCTTTAAGGAAACTCTATGTAAATAGTAAGAATTTCCTAAGAAATCCTCGCCCGAACATTCATCTCTTAGGCATCCAATTACTCGAAAGCGAGCTAATCTAAGCCTAGAATTGTGCAACTAAAAGACTATACTGCTGTAAAAAGAACGTTCATGTTTAACACTACCCAATGAAAAACACAGCCATTTCTGAAAAACCCATCTATATTGCAACGCAACCAAGGTGGTAGCGATGACAAAAGGCGGCAGAATTTGCTCTCTGTAAGACCATTCCGTATTCGCATCTTTTACGGGTGGTGGATTGTCGGGGCAGGCGCAATCGTTATGGCTTTGGGGGGCGGCCTCAACTTCTACGGTTTTTCGGCCTTCTTCGTACCCATATCTGAAGAGTTCGGCTGGAGCAGAAGTGTTTTGTCGGGCGTTTTTGCACTATCGAGACTCGAAGGTGGCCTGCTAGGCCCGGTTGAAGGATGGTTGATAGATCGCTTTGGCCCTAGAAAGTTAATGTTAATAGGCATGCCTTTAATGGGCCTTGGATTTATCCTCCTTAGCCGGGTTAACTCACTCTTCATGCTCTTTATGGTCTATATACTGGCGATCACGGTTGGAGCAGGTTTGGGCACTTTTGCACCAGCAGGAGCGGCAGCTGCCAATTGGTTTGTCAAAAAACGTGGCAGAGCACTGGGCGTAATTATGTCAGGGGTAGCCTTAGGCGGCGGCCTTCTTTTACCAGTCATAGGGTGGTGGATAACAAGATTTGGTTGGCGACACGCAGCAGTAGCCGCGGGTATATTCATTCTTATACTAGGTATCCCTATTGCATCTATTATGCGCCACAGGCCAGAACAGTACGGGCTGCTTCCAGACGGTGAACAGCCATCAAATGAAATTGACGATTCAATCAGTCACGAAAAACTAGGTGCTGTCAATTCTGACCCAATTGCTCCAGTAGAATTCACCGCAAGGGAAAGCATCAAAACATCAGCTTTCTGGTTCTTGGGTGCCTCATTGTCTGTGAGATCCTTGACTACTACAGGGCTGACCATTCATTTCGTAGCTATGATGGTGGACCGTGGATTCTCACTAACGCTAGGAAGCACCCTGCTCGGGATGGTAGCCCTGATAAGCGTTATTGGCAGACTTGGACTGCCCTGGATAGGGGATAGGCTAGATAAACGTTACCTAATGGCAATCACATATGTAGTGATGGGAATTTCTATGGTAGGCATGGCCTACGCCCAGCATACGCTGTGGGTTTTCGTGCTGCTTTTCATATACTCAGTAACGTACGGCGGAATCATTGTTTTGCCCTTGTCCCTACAAGCGGAATATTTTGGAAGATACTCATTCGCCACCGTAAGGGGCGTAATGAACACTGTTCAAACTAGTGGAATGCTTGCAGGGCCAATATTCGCAGGCATAGTTTATGACCTAACCAAAAGTTATGATATCGCCTTTATGGGATTTGGAATAGCAAGTTTTCTAGCGGCGTTATTAATCATCGGAGCACGTCGTCCCAAATCGCCTTATAGAATAGGTTATTAGCGGGTATTTCAGCGTACGACTCTATCAACAGCCTTAATAGGCTTTCGCAAAAATAACACGGCGACCACAGCAATACCGGCTACAGCTGCAAAAGTCAAAAGGGCGAATGAATAACTTTCCGTGGTATCAAACACCCATCCAGCAAAAACAGGAGTTATCAGCCCAATCATGCCAACAGTCTGTAAAAGCCCGTTCAATGTAGCAAACGCCTTGCGCCCAAAGTACTCACCTATTATTGAATGATTCACTGGAGCCGTGCTTTCCCCAAGTGCCATAAAAAACGCGAAGACAACAAGAGGTCCAATGCCATGGAAATTAACTATCGTCAGCATAGCGATCACCGTCCCTACATGCCCAATGAGAAGGATAGGTCCTTTATTGAATCGATCACCTAGCCATCCGAAGGTCAGTATTAAAGGTACAGCCAAAAATGCCATAAGGCCTAGTAAATTGGCTCCTCCCTGCTCACTTAAACCCTTCCAGACGAAGATCGGTATCACATGAACCCTTACCCCCTGATTCAAAGAAAGCCTTACCATAGTGCTAAATGCTATAAGCCAATAGGAAGGTGTAAACAAGGCCTCCCTGAAGGTAAAATCCGCAGTTGCCTCCTCGCCCTCTGTGGCTGTTGTGCCCTGATCAGACCTCTCTAGAGGTTCTCCGGGACGCATGCCATCTGGCAACAAGCCCATGGATTCTGGTGACCGACGTATCAAGAAAGCCGGTGGAAGTGTCACGACGAGAGTAACTATCGCTGCTAATACGGCACCACTTCTCCATCCATAATTCAGCACAATGAAAGCCACAACTGGTGTAGAAAGGGCAGCTCCTAGCCTGATGGATCCAGAAAACAGGCTCAATACACGAGTTCTATATCTTACAAACCAAAGATTAGCGACCGCGTGCATTGCATGGGCTCCCGCTATATTAGAGGAAGGAGATATCATTAACAGATAAATTATTGCGTAAGCCCAGTAGCTTTGTGCCATGGCCAAAAGGATGAATCCCAAACTACCTACAATGATTCCAAGTACCGTAGGAAAGCGAGGCCCATATCGGTCAATCAGCCAACCCGCTATGGGTGACTCGATACCACCCTCAAGACGAGCTATCGAAAAAATCAGAGACAAAGCTGCCCTACTAACTCCAAGCTCCTGGGACACAGGTAGAAAGAAAATAGGTACGGTGGATTGGCGTATCGACCCAAATCCATTGACAACCATACCGATCGTAGCCATCCACCATGCATAGTGAGTCTTTCTAATCCGATTAATCATTAGTTAAAGCCCATAATAGCAATTAGAAGTTAGTGTACCATCAATATACGGGACTTCATGGAAGGGATAGTTCACTAGTTAAGATACATAGAAAGTGATGGTCCCAATACACCTCTTATGACGAGGGAAACCTTACCTCCTATCATTATTTGATCTGATCGAGTATCGGTAAAAAGTAAAGACGGCCTTCCAATCTCATACCCTTGTCCAACAATCAACTCCTTCGCATCCGAAGATTCTGGGTAAGAGTGCTCAAGTGCCCAGGCGGAAAAACAACCACAAGCAGAACCCGTTGCGGGATCTTCCGGCACTGCTTTCTCGGCTATCATACTTCTCGCAGCTATTTGGTGTGTCCTATCTCTACCAGATGCCGTAACGGCGTAGATACCTTTAACACCAATTTCCGCACAATAATCCAGTAGCGCAGAACCACCATGAGACGCATTTTGCAAGGCTTGAACAGATTCAAGCGGGAGTATTAAGAACGGAATACCTGTACTCACTATCTGTGCAGGGAATCTCTGGTCTACCGCATCCAAATTCAAGCTGAGAACGCGAGCTGCATAAATAGGATCTACTGTCTCTCCAAACGAAGCACTTTGCTGATTCATCCATAAGATTCCATCTTGCATATGTACTGGAATGTCACCGGCGTAACACCTCAGAACAACCTCTGAAACACCTTCTAGGAAATTATCCATAACGTGGAAAGCGGTTCCGAGTGTGGGATGTCCGGCAAAAGGCAATTCTTCGGATGGCGTAAATATTCGATAAGGCCATATGCCATCCTCTTCATTGCCAAGAAATACAGACTCAGCGTAGTTCATCTCTTTGGCAAGTTTTTGCATGTTTGAATCTGAAATGCCAAAAAGACCAGTAAATACCGCTAGTTGATTGCCAGTCATCGGACCGACGTTGAACACATCGTATGTGTGTACAGTTTTCATAAGGATACCCTCTAAACACTCTGCCTCAGTGTGGCAATCAAGAGGGATGCTGTCTTTTCGCAGAACTCACCGGGGCAACATTGGTGTATACTAGCACTATACGGCAAGCGTATATGGAATCAAACTAGTGGCTTTGAAGCCACTAATATCGTAGCCGAGGCACGGGCCATTTGCTAGCGTAAGCGATCGCTCAATCCTGCCATAAGCTGAGTCAAACATGAATGACAATGAGCAAACTAGCCTTAATCAGATAGAGATATCTGATGACGCAATTGTGGTTCTTCAATCCAACTGGGCCTGGATGTGGTCTGCAGCGCCTTGGATTGTGCTTTTTGGAATAGCGACTGCTTTTGATCTGTTCACATTTGGCGTGTTGCCAATGGTACTCGCAACAATTGTGATTATTCCCAGCTACATGAGTTTTCGAAAAACAGCTTACATCTTGACGGATACCCATGTAATCATCCAACAAGGAACTATGTTTGGCTCACAGCAGGTAGAGGTCGAAATAGCTAACTTAAGCGATCTTTTGGAACTCCCTGGAATGTTTGGAAGGTCACTAGGGTACACTGGCATCCACCTTGTATTGAAGGATGGACGAATAGCAGCTCTCAGATATGTACCACTAAAAGCGCCTTTGACACAACATGTCAAATCACGCCTAGGCGAGTAGGCATTCCAACCCATAGCTCTACCGACCGTAGTACTACAAAATTTGGCAGTTACTGAATTTGCCGTAGCCGCGGATATGTAACAAACATTACCACTGCTACCGCCACACAACCGGACCCGAAAATGATCTGCGCCAGTTGACTTCCTACTGCCGCAGCAAGAAATCCTGCCAATGCGCCTCCAAGGGCCGCCATGGCTCTATCCATACTCAACAATCCGATAACCCTGCCTCTGATCTGATCTGGGGACACTTCTATGAGAATGGCATTTGTAAGCGGGAAAAGCCCGGATTGAGTGGTGCCCATTAGAAGAGCCATTATGAACACCAAGGGCAGTGACCCTAAGTAAGTAACGCCCGCTAAACCTATAAATAGCAAACCCGACACGGCCATCATTGCAAGCATCATCAAGCCGCGGTATTTGCTAGGATTCAGAAACGCGAGTACAAGGGCTCCGATTAAACCACCGAGACCAGTTATAGACATCAAATACCCGAATCCAACATCGCCTATATCTAGCACCTGCTTCGCAAACAAAGGGGCAAACACCTGCATGAAAGCCATTCCGAAAATCGCGTAGCCGATCCCAATAATTAAGACACCTCGTATTGTCGCATTGCCCCAGGCAAACCGGATGCTCTCATTGAAATCCGTTACTATGTGCCTAATTCCACGATAAACCTGCCTTTCATGATCCGGCACATTCAAGAACCAAGTGAAAATAACGGCCCCTGCGTAAAGAAATACTACCGTGGCGAAAGCTGCGCTTGTACTTCCAAGCCCTATAATCAAGCCAGCTGCTGCTGCCCCTGCAATTCTCATAACCTGCACACTGCCCATTGTTAAGGCCACTGCGTTGGTTACTAAGTTATGTGGGACAATACTGGGTATAATGGCCCTACGCGCGGGTTGATCAAACGCCATGGACGCTCCCCGCAAAAAAGTGAAGACGTATAGCTCCCACATCACTAGTAGATCCATAATTAAGAGGGCAGCGAAAAGCGCGCTTAATACTAAGACCACTACCTTAGTCACAAGCATTACTAGACGTCTATTAAAGTTGTCGGCGAAAATGCCCGCGACTAATCCGAATACGACTGCTGGCGCGGTACGTGTGGCCATTATCAGACCTAAGTGAACTGCGGAACCACCAGTTAAGTCTAGTACCAACAAGGGCAATGCCACCATCTCTAACCATAGTCCACCGGCATGTGTAACCTGACCAAACCAAAGATAAAGAAAGTTCTGGTACTTGAGCGATGCAAATGTGGTGCTAATATAATTGCGAAACGGCACCCGCGGGGAATTCAGTTTAATATTTCTTTCACTAACCAGCTGTTTTGTTGAATTCTTTCTAGGGCTTGGCACTTAAACTATGCCTCATAATCTCGGACTACTACTTTCACCACAAATAATGTCAAAATCATACCCTCAATATATTAGCAAGTATCTGATAAACCAACGTCAAAACAAATCAAATACATTTTCATTTTGACTGCATGAGTTACCTAAGTTAGAATCAAATTGAGCAAAAAACACCCGTGACACAATGGTCAAATCATACTACACCAACCTCTTTGCAGTTGCCATGGAGCAAATATGTGGACACCCGAAACCCTAAGTAGTCTAGCCAGCGAAAAGTTCGAGGGCACTCCTCTGATTGTGGTCTCTAACCGAGAACCTTACGTGCATACCAAAGATAATGGCGTCGTTGAGTGGTCTCAGCCCGCTAGTGGCGTCACGGCCGGGTTAGATCCAATTCTCCAAGCTTGTGGAGGCACTTGGATCGCTCAGGGTGTTGGAGAAGCAGATTTTGAGGTTGCTGATTCTCAAAACAAAGTTGCCGTTCCACCAGACAACCCACGATATACTTTGAAGCGGGTTAGGCTTTCGGAAAGCGACCGAAAGGGATTCTATGATGGTATGTCTAACAACGGGCTCTGGCCCCTCTGTCATGTAGCTTACACTAGCCCTATATTTAAAGAATCGGATTGGGAGTCATATAAGAAGGTAAACCGTATATTCGCAGACGCTATATTGGAGGAGATCAAAGGAAGATCAGCGTTTGTTTTCATACAGGATTACCATTTTGCTCTTTTAGCACGTTACCTAAAGTTAGATAATCCATCCATAATCACAGCCCAATTCTGGCATATACCCTGGCCAGACCCTGAGGTATTAGCCCGTTGCCCGTGGCAAGAAGAAATTCTCGAAGGACTGCTTGGCAATGACCTGCTTGCTTTTCATACCACTTATTATGGGACTAACTTCTTAAACTCAGTTGAGCGTGCCACAGAATCCCGAATTGATTATGACTATCGACACATATTCATGGGCGGCCACAGGACTTCCGTCCGGGCATTTCCGATGGGTGTGGATTTTGAATCAATAAATGAACAGGCTAAGCACAAAGAGGTAGGGAATGAAGTCCTTCGCCTAAAGGAAGAAATGGGACTAGCCGACAAGTTTATCGGGGTCGGCTTAGATAGGCTGGACTACACTAAAGGGGTCTTGGAGAGACTTAACGCGATAGATCGGCTTCTAGAACTTAATCCGGAATACAAAAATCGACTCGTTTTTCTTCAACTAGGTGCGGCAAGCCGTATGCAAGTCGACAGCTACAGAGACATCAATGATGAGATTAATAGGCTGATTGAGCGGATCAATATCAAGTACGGCAATGATGTATGGACTCCAGTAATTAGATTTTCAGAGGATCCCGGACACACAATGCGAATGGCAACCCGTGTAATGGCTGATTTCTATGTTGTGAGTTCTTTGCACGACGGCATGAACCTAGTGGCAAAGGAATTTGTGGCAAGTAGACACGATGAAGGAGGCTCACTTATCCTGAGCCCATTCACCGGGGCTGCCGATGAATTGAGAGATGCATTTGTGGTCAACCCATATGCCACAGATGAATTCGCCAGGACGATAGATTCAGCTATAAAGGCTTCTCCACAAGAAAAGAGACGTAGAATAATATCGATGCGTTCGGTAGTCCGCGATAACACCATATATAAGTGGGCGGCAGATCTGATAACTGCCATGACGGAATTCGAGAATCAGCCAATCAGAGTAGGCTAAATTAGAGAATACTCAGCCTCGGTTTGTCTAACTACTCCCTCAACCACAAGCTTGTATAAATGAGTGCGTACATTACGGGCTGCGGCTTCTTTTAAACCCGTTCTCAAGTTCTTAGGGTAAACCTCATCCACTATTGCATAAACTTCCGTATGGCCTGCACTCAAGGCAGTTACTATCTGTTTCTCCCGTTGTTGACGATGATCGATGTAATGCTTTATGTAGTCTGCCCCATTTTCAATCAACTTCCCGTGAGCCGGAAATACTTTGTCTACTTGAAAACTAGCCAGTAACTGTAAAGATCGCATATAACTAGAAAGGTCTCTTACTGAAGACGATGATCCACCCAAGACTGTGTCTCCGGTGAACATAACCTTATCTTGAGCAAGATAAAAACATGTGTGGTCTATTTCGTGCCCAGGTGTGAATAAAGCCCGTAAGGTTGCGCCACCACCAGTCCTTATAAGTTCCCTAGATCTAAATTTTTCCACTACATCTGATCCCAGCATTTTCTCAAGTCTTGGCGCCAGACTTGGATGACATCTAACTGGACAATTCATGGCCTCCTGAAGTCTATCTGATCCGCCTATATGATCTCCATGACCGTGCGTTATCAGTATAGCGCTTACCTTAGGACTACCTAACTGTTCATAGTATTTCAAAATCCCCTGAGTCCAATCGCGGTAATGCTCTCCTGTATCTACCAGAACCATATCTTCGGCTGGATCACCAACGAAATATATGTTGGTGCCGCCCGCATGCATTAAACCAAATCCTTCTATGGCCTCCTCTATAAAAAATCTGTAGACATGCTTAGATATCTGGCTCATCTAGCTAAATTCCTCTATCTTATCCATAAAGTGTTAATAAGTTCGATTTATCTCCCACCACCCGTGAAATCTGGTGGTGGGAAGCTCGCCTTTGTCAAAAAGATCTCTCGCCTTGGAATACTCATCTTTTACTACGTCTATCAATTCTTCTTCTGTTTCATTGTTATGGATAACAAGATCCGCGGCTGGCTCACGAGTCTCCCAGGAGACTTGGCTGGCAAGTCTTTGATTGGCGTCTTCGGCAGACAAATTGTTTCTCTTCATCAATCTACTTTGCGTCGTGTCTTGATCAGTCGCAATCAGCCATGTAACGTCGCACCATTGGCCGTGGCCTCGCTCTACATAATTGACAGCTTCGAGAACAGCCGTGTCAATATCCTTCAAATCATTGCGCCAGAACTCTACCTGTTTACGAACCTCTGAAGTCATGTCTCCGATCGCGTCAGTTAGGCTGTTCATCTTATCAGCATCGCCGAATACTTTCGCCCCTAGAACTCGCCTGTTAATGTACCCATCCTCACCTATGACGTCCTCTCCAAAGATAGCGACAATCCTGTCAAACGCAGGCTTGCCAGGGTCATACATGCGATGTACAAGCTTATCTACATCACAATGCACAGCACCCAGACTCACAAGAGTTTCACACACCAACGTTTTCCCAGTAGCAATAGATCCAGTAACTCCTATGACCAGCGGCATACTTAACTCCTTATCAAATGGCTCGAGTGCATGTTAATGATCCTTATGAGAAGTTGCAATTTGTAGTATGGTCTATTCAATAACGTCGCAGCAAAATAGTGAGGTGATCATGACCACAGTGAATACAGTTCTAGGAACAATAGATAGCTCAGAATTAGGATACACTTTGGTCCACGAACATGTTCTTAGTACATCAGCAGGGTTAAAAGAGGTATACCCCGAATTCATAGACCGGGAAGGAACTGCCGCCTCTGCGACAACCCATCTTAAAGAATCTAATAGTGAAGGTGTCTCCAGTATTATCGATATGGCGCCTTTCGACTTGGGCCGAGACGTCCTTTTGCTGAAGGAAGTTTCGAAAAATAGTAAGGTGAATATTATTACTACCACCGGTAGTTGGCTTGTTCCACCACGCGAGTTCGTAGGCACAAATCCTGATTTAATCGCGCCCCTATACGTCCGTGAAGTGGTAGAGGGAATCGAAGGCACTGGCATTAAAGCCGGGGTCATTAAGTTGGCCACTGACAAGGAAGGTATAACAGATAGATTTGAATCGGTAAGCAGAGCGGTGGCGAGGGCACAACTCGAGACAGGAGTCCCGATCCTTACGCATACCTTCTCACCAGCTTTCGTAGGGAATGAACAAGTACAGATATTTAAGGAAGAAGGAGTGGCCCTAAACCGCGTATGTATAGGCCACAGTAACGACACCACAAATGTAGACTATCTAAAAGGATTGCTTGACCAGGGAGTTTGGTTGGGGCTTGACCACTTTCCAGGTTCTGATCCGGACTGGGAAACCCGGACGCTGGTAATCAAACAACTTATCGATCAAGGGTATGGGAACCGGATAATGCTCTCTCATGACTTTAACATGCGACAGCACAGAGGCAATATTGAGGAAAGGACCGCTCGATGGGAAAGAAATCCAGACGGATATCTATTCATAAAACGCCACGTGTTACCGAGGCTTATTGAGTTAGGGGTATCAGAAAAAAGTGCTACAGCATTAAATGAAGAAAATGTTAAACGATTCTTTGAAGGAAGCTGAAAAAGGCCTTGGGTCCTATAAAACTGGCATCTACAAACTATAAGAAATGGACAAAAGAACAATAAAGGTATCTCCTAAAAATCTCAGGGCAGCTTCTCAAGCAATTCTGGTTAAGCTTGGCATGGGGAATGAAGGCGCCCATGAAGCTGCAAAAGTCCTCGTAGCTACTGATCTCCGAGGAATCGATAGCCATGGCGTCAGCATGCTGAAAGGGTACTTCAGTCAATTCAAGGATGGAATCCTTAATCCAAATCCAAATTGGAAAATTGTCAGAGAAGCTCCAGCAACAGCTACAGTTGATGGGGATCAAGCCCTAGGAATATCGATAGGCGCCGAGTTGATGGAATTAGCCATGAAAAAAGCTCGTAAGTTTGGAATAGGCATGGTTACTATTGCAAATTGTGGCCACCTAGGCGCAGTTGGCCACTTTGCAATGCTAGCGGCGCAGCAGGACATGGTGGGGGTTTGCATGACTGCTTCTAGTGGTGGCGTCGGAATTCTGCCGACGTTCGGAGCAGAACCACGTTTGGGCGCTAACCCAATTGGCCTAGCAGCTCCAGCGGATCAAGAGCCTCCACTACTAATCGATATAGCCTCTTCAGTTCCAATAGCGAACAAAGTTCAGCTATTGGCAGAAACCGGGCAACTAGTCCCAGCAGGATGGATCTCTGACCAAAAAGGGACTCCCATAATGGAGCCGTCCAAAGCACCTTCCCCTGGTAACTTTTTTCACCTTCCTCTCGGGAGCACACGGACTATGGGATCAAATAAAGGTTATGCACTTTCACTAATTCCGGAGGCTCTCGCAACACTCCTGGCAGGCTCTATGCCAAGCATGCAACGACTCAGAAATGGAATGAAGGGATCGTTCATGGCCTATGATATCTCGAAATTCACAGACATAACCGAATATAAGCAGGGAATGGATTACATGCTAAAAACTTTACGGGAAACAAAGCCTGCTCCAGGGAATGAACGTGTAGTCTACCCAGGCCTTTTGGAACATGAAATAGAAATAGATCGCTTGCAAAACGGCATACCAATCAGCTTTGAAATAGCACAGTGGATGAAAGACACGGCGCAAGGCCTTGGTGTAGAGATTGAATTAAGTTAGTCCGAACAAATCTCTAATAAGGCTTGGCCACAAACTTCGCAGGCTTCTCTGGTCTCCTGCACATCATCATTAAAACTGCTGCAACAGCCGCAGCAGCCATAAATCCCCAAAGAGCAGGCGTGTAAGTGCCCAAATTATCAACCACTAAACCCGCCGCTACGGGAGTTAGTGTACTTCCAAACATAACACCAGCTCCCAACATTCCATTCAGCTTTGCGAAGTTCTTTCTACCATAAAAGTCCCCGATTATTGAGTGGTTTACTGGAGCAGTACTTTCTCCATATGCAAAGAAGAATGTAAATAAGTAAAGCGTCCATGCTGATCCAGCATTCATGAGAAACAACATTCCTATTACAGAAGCTACCTGTCCGGTCATGAGCACATATGGCTTATACACCCGGTCGCCCAACCATCCATTAAACAGTATCAGCGGGGTAGCTATGAAAGATGTGAGCGCTAGGAAGCTGGCACCAGTGATCTCACTGAAACCTAACCCTACAAATATCGGTATGAAGTGAACCCTTACGCCCGCTAGCACGGCATGCCTAACCGCGGTGCTGTACATGATTAACCAATAAGAAACCGATCGCAAAGCTTGACCCGTTTCGAAATCCTCAGGAGACTTAGGCCTATCTAACTTCTGTTGGGTTTGCTCGCTGGCCGCAGTATCGTCAGATCCAGGCTTTTCCCAATCTGGTAACAATCCCATCGATTCAGGAGTCTTGCGAATTAGGAATGTAAGGGGCAAGGCAGCTACTAGTACAAGGACACCAGCAAAAGTAGCGCCGCCCCTCCACCCATTTTTCAACACAATCGCAGCAACGACCGGAGTGAGCAAAGCACTTCCAAATCGTAGTGAAGAGGAATAAATACTTAGTACCCTTGTTCTGTATCTTACAAACCACAGGTTTGCGACGGCATGCATAGCATGCAGGAAGCCCATATTGAATGCGAATGATATAACAAGAACATATATAAACACGAACGACCAATAGGTATTTGCCATCGGAAGTATAAGGAACCCTATACCACCTATTAAAGCGGCTAATACAGCAGGAATTCTTGGGCCGACTCTGTCTATAAACCAACCGACTAAAGGTCCTTCTATGCCTCCTTGCACTCTTGCCATAGTGAGCACAAAGGCTACCGCCGCACTTCCAACCTTGAATTCCTGTTGTATAGGCAAGAAAAATATCGGGAATGTCGCCGCGTGCACGGACCCAATCGCATTTACGATTGCGCCGTTGGCTACCATTACCCAGCCATAGTGGAGATTTCGCCAGCCTGCCGTCTCTATGTTTTCGCCAGATTCTTTCATGTCGCTAGCTTTTACAACCTTGATAGGCAGAAAGTAGTAGAGGACAAATGATGGATGATAGATCCTAGAAAATCATGACACAAGGTCAGCTTGATACCATTTTTAACATTCGTACTCAAGAATCTACAGTACATAGTAATCTAACACATTCGCCAATGCCCTGTCCTTCTCAGTGAAGCAGCGTTAGGTTTTACATAGAGCCAAACATTTGCTTCAAAAAACTTGCGCAGATATACTTCCTGAGTGCATAAGCATTTGAAGTTAACACATGAATAGCAAGAATAAACGCATAGGAGTATTTGGAGCGGGTGCGGTTGGGAGTTATATCGGTGGTCTGCTATCAAAAGCTGACTACGACATAACTTTAATAGATCCTTGGGATTCTCATATAGCGCAAATTCAACAAAGCGGCCTCCGCATTACCGGACCGGAGGGTGATTTTGTCCAACACATGAAAGCTCTTCACCTGTCTGATGCTCAGTCAATTACTGACCCATTTGACATCATTTTTCTGTCGGTTAAGTCATATGACACAGAATGGGCAGCTCATTTCGCAAAGCGATTTCTATCAAACAATGGTGTGATGCTCTCGGCCCAAAACTGCATGAATGACCTTCTTGTCGCCTCGATAGTCGGGCATGATCGGCAAATACCATGTGTTATTTCAGGCTTTGCTGTAGCTCTGACTGAGCCTGGAAAAGTAATACGGAGACAGGAGCCCGAAGGCGGTGGCCATAAAGTGTTCCGTGTAGGTGAGCTACATGGGAAGATCACCCCTAGAGTCGAGGAAATTGTGGGCATGCTTACAAACGTCGATGGTGCCTATGCAACCCAAAATATATGGGGCGAACGATGGTCTAAATTAACCTTGAATGCAGGCTCTAATCCGGTTATGGCTATAACTGGGTTAGGCGCACAAGGTCTGGCCGAAAATCCATCTGCTAGAAAATTATATATTCAGATTGGCAAGGAATCTGTGCAGGTCGGACAAGCATTAGACTACCAAATAGAGCCCGTTAACGGGATAGCCGCAGAAGTATGGGCTAGAGCCGATGAAGGAGACGCATTGGAGGAGATAGACGCAGTGATCGAAACTAGAGGAGATCCAGAAAATTGGAGATCTTCTATGGCTCAGGACGTCGACAAAGGCAGAAAAACTGAAGTCAATCAGATGAACGGATACATAGTTGAAAAGGGAATGGAAGCCGGTATAGCAACGCCAGTAAATGAAGCGGTAGTCAGATTAATAACTGATATCGAGTCTGGGAAGATTAAGCCCGATCCATCACATGCCGACCGTATTCTTGACGCGAACAGGCTATGAATACAAGGCCCAGAGGGGGGACAATTGGATAACGGACCAACGCTAAATTTGATGAACGGGGCCCTTGCGTTCCTGCCTATCCTCGTCTTATTGGTAGCTTTACTTGGCTTCAAATGGAGTGCACCCAAAGCTGGAGCAGCTTCCTGGGCAACGGTTGTATTATTAGCATTGGCCACATTCGGCGCCGACACGAATTCAATATCCATTTCGAGCACCAAGGGTTTAAGTCTTAGTTTCTTCGTGGTCTCAATAATATGGACATCGGTTCTTCTTTATAATGTCGTAGACAAACAAGGAGGAATCAAAGTCATAGGTGAAACTATGACAAGGTTAGTGGGTGATCCACTGGCACAGGCTCTGGTAGTTGGCTGGGCCTTCTCTGGATTCATGCAAGGCGTGGCTGGGTTCGGCGTTCCTGTGGCCGTCGTAGCACCGTTACTAGTACTCATGGGGTTTTCCCCAGTCAGAGCTGCTGCAATTGTCCTAGTTGGCCATGCGTGGGCGGTTTCATTTGGCTCGATGGGCTCTTCCTACTACACAATACAGCTGGTCACAGGAATAGAGGGAAGTGTGGTAGGCCCTCATATGGCCATGCTTTTCGCACTACCGATTGTCCTGACAGGATTCGCAGTTGCTCACATACAAGGAGGTTTGTCCTCAGTTAAAAGGGGGGCGCCAGCCATTCTTGTGATAGGAGGTTCGATGGCATTGTTTGTCTGGATCTCCGCTTCAGTAGGAATACCACAACTCGCATCTATAATTCCAGGGCTAGTTGGCGCAGGGGTAGGTTGGTTGGTGTCAAAGACACCATTAATAGGTAAGCCTGAGGGTCATGGGAACAAAGTTTCAGAACACTCCGAGGATGCCAAGCCCGCGAAGAGTGATGTTGAATCAGCAGTCGGCGTGGGAAACAACTTCCACCTGGCTTTTCTGCCTTATTACCTTGTGATAGGGCTCAGCATTTTGTCACAAATCCCTGCTATTAAGTCCGCGACCAGCGGAATCTTTTTTGCGCTGGATTATCCCGCCTTGGAAACTGCTTTGGGATTCAAAGTTGATTCAGCTCAGAACTACGCAAAAATCGCTCTGTTCAAACACCCAGCACCGTTGATCCTAACCTCTTTAGCCTTATCTTACCTTATATACCTGGTTTCAAATCGCTGGAGACCGGGGACACTTAATGTAGCGATTAAGCTCACTTACAATCAATCAATATCTACTACGGTAGGAATATGTACAATGGTCATGATGGCAGTAATCATGACTGACACTGGGATGACAGCCCTGTTAGGGCGAGCCATCGCGGCAGGAACTGGAGCAGCGTTCCCAGTATTTTCTCCATACATAGGGGTACTTGGAACTTTCATGACCGGAAGCAACACTAATTCCAACGTGATGTTTGGGGCATTACAAATGGAAAGTGCAGGTGCGCTAGGAATTAGCTCAGTTACAATAGCGAGCATCCAATCGATAGGTGGTTCTTTAGGAAGTGCGATCGCGCCTGCAAAAGTTCTAGTCGGGACAAGTATTGTGGGATTATCAGGCAGAGAAAATGAAGTTATGAGGCGTACTATTCCCTACTGCCTGGGAATAGTACTTCTAGTCGGCATCCAAGCTTGGGTGTTCCTAACATTTTTCGATTGACAAGTGAGGTGAATATTGCCCAGTAAAGTTAAGTTACGTCAAGTAGTGTTATGGGTTATGGCAACAGACTTTCCCTTGCTTTATGTAAGTGCAGTGTCACTTGAAAACGCTGTGTTCACTACCGTGACTCTTGCAGTAATGGCAGCAGCAGTGGCAGTAGCTCTTTACTCGTACTAATTCTGGCTCGAGATCAAATCCGACGCCAAAAACTTTGCGCCAATTTCTGAATGGCCTGACAATTCAACCTATCTAACTAATTTACAAGCCTTCAAAGAATCGGCGGATTACTTTCATCAATTCCCTTTCACGTCCGTTGTATCCGTGGTTGGCGCCATCGACGACTTCCACAGAAGCATGGGAATAGCCTATCTCCCGCAGTGTTCGCATAGCCAACCCACATACAGGCAATTCCTCTTCACCGCCTACTTCACTCTCCTTGCCCCCAAACACGTATAACGTTGGGACTCCTGTGTTAGCTGCATGCGCGCTAACGCTATACCTGTTGTCCTTATTGAAACAGTCCACATAGGTTCCGGCTGTCCACATTGATCCCCAAGGCACTCCGGGTCTAAGAAAAACGTCAGGGTTTCCATCGGCTATGTTCTCCTCAGCCTCCCTGTAAGGTCCCGAAAAGCCCTCACCATGAACATTCACAACTTTCTCATAGTTGTACTCACCAGGAGAAACAGAGACTACCGCAGCAACGTTTTCAAAATGTTCGGTAGCTTGAGCGTAAGTGGCTCTCACAGCGCCCCCACTATGACCGCCTATGGCTATTTTCCTATGACCTCTATTCTTCAGAAATTCCAACCAAGCAGCCGCGTCTAAACGCGACTCCTCGACCGATTCAAAGGCATAGCCCTTAAGCGCCCCTCCTCGCACTCCTGTGGAAACCATGTCGTGGCCACGTCTATTTGCAGCCAGAAATGCAAGTCCAGCCTCTGAAAACATCTCACCCAGCTGACGGAGAAGGCTGCCATAAAAGTTACCGCTGTCTCCGTGGAAATATATGAGGCAGTCGACACTCAAATCAGCATCACCTTTCGCTTCAAAATAAGCTCCAGACAAAGATATTCCGTCAGAGGTAATCGCCTCAGCTAAATCAACTAACATAATGACCTCCCGACTGCAGGTAACGCAATCTTATCAGACCAAAAACTATATTGTCTGCCTTGCCAAATAAGTACCGTAGGCAGAAACTATAGAGACGATTGTACGTTTCATTTAAACCGTACGTGAAACGTTTACTCTCATTAGGCGAAGGTCGATGCAGGGGCCTTCTTAAACATGTTCCTAGAAAGAGTCCAGTTATTATCTATGGCAGATACATAATAAGAGCCTAGACATTACGCCTAAATCACCAATTAGGATTCCTGTACAGCGTGCCTTGCGGCAACCTGTGAGACCTCGATATATCAGTCCAGTCGTCTATAACGTAATCAAGGATAGGGCTCTGCCTTGAACTCTGCCTCCCTTGCCCCATACGTTGGTCCTGCATTAGAAAATAGACCGGACCATCTAAAAGAGCCATTTTAATAAACGAATCCCTGGTAAATATAGGGTCATTACCTGAAAAACCACCGATGGATATGCTCGGTATCCCTGCAACAATGAAAGGGGATACGCTTCTTGCATTTAGACCGCCTAGGGTGATTTTCGCCCCAGAATCGGTCTCCTCCAGAAGAAATCTGGTGAGCCCACCCATCCTTTCGGCAACCTGATCGCTAGGAGGTGGAGAGCCTACTAGGTTAGTCCTTGGATTGAAAGCTGGTCTGCCTGGCATCTTTCCGGCCGTAGTGGATGATGCTACCAAAGGCACTAGCAACAAAACACACGCCCCTAGGACAAGCGCCCCCTTTGATAATGGTGCATCGTGAAGCTTCCTACCCAATCCTATTATCAAGATTATTGTTGAAAACGATACCAATGTAAAAACTAAAGCGCCAACCCAATCTCCAGTCAAATCACGCGCTCCGTAGATCTGATAGCCGGCGAACATCGCGATCGAGAACAGTAATACCCAAGACAATAATCCACTCTTTTTGAACACCTCAAATGCCTTAGAGCCAGCTATACCAATTGTTGCTGCAAGCGGGACTGCTACTCCAACCAAATAATACGGGTGCGTTGTTGTCGAATTAGCAAGTCCAAACACAATAACTCCGATTAAAAGCCACCCTCCCCAAATAAATCCCTGAGCAGCGACTGGGGAGGTTCTAATCACTCTCCCAAGACTCGTGGGGTTTCTATACAAACTCTCCGGTATGATCGGAATGATTAGAAAGACTAATCCAAAAAGTCCAACTGGTAACAACCATCCCAATTGGCCTGCGAGAGGGTTATAAAACAGACCAAGCAGGCCCTTATCAAGAGATTCATCGGCAATGGCAGGCGGTATAAACTGTGGATAATTTCCCTCGGGTAATCCCATCCCCGCATTTTGAGCGTATTGGGCATCTCGAAATGAAGGAGTAGTCATCGGCTGATTAGAAGTTGGCCTAGGCCTAGGACCTATAAACGAGGTGAATCGGTTTATTCCATTGTATTCAAAAACAAGTGTCCATATAGAGTTATCCTGAGTAGATCCAACATATGGGCGACTATCCTCAGGAGTAAAAGCGACTACTGTAATCCAAGACATGGAAACCACGATTATTATTTCAACTACCAGTGTCGCCCTTAACAGCGCCTGCTTTAGAGGGTACTTGGAAGCCAGTACGTAATACAAAAGGAAGACTGGCAGAGGAATGAATGCCACCAACATCTTGGTGTTAAACCCCAATCCCATTAGTAAGCCAAATACAACTAACCAGCGCCACTTGCCTGTCTCAACCGCCCGAATTATGGCCAAGGCGGCAAGTAAAAGCGTAAAGGACAAAAACGCATCCGGCTCATTGCCACTATCGATTACGACGCTTGCTGGTATAGTTGCCAAAACCAGGGCACTAATTCTGGCAGCCGTTTTACCGAAAACTGGCCTTAATCCGACATATAGCAGGATTATGGCCATCATACCCAAAACTACCTGAGGGAGCGTCGTAGACCACTCACTTACTCCCAAAAAAACGGACGGGATCGCCTGCACCCAAAACGACACAGGGGGTTTATCCACCATAACTAAGCCTGCACTGTCGAAGGATCCGAAAAAGAAGTTACCCCAGTTATTAAGCATGGACGCAACAGTAGCGGTGTAGTAAGAGTTGTCGTGGTCGCCAATGCGACTGAAACGAAGTAGAAGTCCGATGATAACGGCAAAACCCAAAACCGGGTCTATTAAAAGAGCTGCAGCTCGATAACTAACAAGTTTGCTTTTCACCAGCAAACTCTATTCTTCGGATGAGCCTCGCCGCCTACTAAGTACAAACAGAGCCGCTCCTACCACAACTACGAGAGCTACTACTACACCAATGACGAGTATCATGGTATTGGAGCCAGCAGTTGTTTCATCTGGTTCTATAACTACTGTTGATTCTACAGCCTTAGTAACCTCTATTATGACCTTGGAGCCTTCAAACTCGATTGTGTATGTACCAGGTCCGCCCAATGATACATCGAAAGTAAACGTCTCCGAAGTGCCCGGAGCAAGCGTCACTTTCCTGGTTTCGACGACCTTACCATCGACGGTAAGCATCAAAGTTTTATCAATTGTAAAGGTGTTAGGGTTGGTCACGCTCGCAGCCACCTTACCAGTTTCACCTTCCGCTATTTTCTCTTTATCAACACTAATGGAAACCTGCAGCATAGCCACTCCAGGTTGCAAAATCTCTAAGGCCGCTTGCAAACGGTCTATTCCAATCGTATAAACACCCGGCTCCTGTCGGATCAACGAGAATGTAACTGGTGTTGAAGACAGTCCTTCAACAGTAACCGACTTAGCCTCCTCCAACACACCGTTAACCTTCAGTTCAACGGTTTTGCTACCAAGCTGCTCACCCGAATTGATCAGATCTGCGGTGACCACCACGGTTGAGCCTGGCTGAGCCTTAGGAGGAGTGATACTCAAATTACTAAACGTGAAGTTCGGGGGCGTAAATGTCCGCTCGACCTCAAACAAACTTTTTAATCCTAGGACTTCCACTTCATATGACCCGGCCGCCTCAGGCGTGTAGCTAAATGCAACTTCTGAAGAACCTCCTGACTTAAGTGACACCGACTTGATATCCATAATAACGCCACTAATCTTTAATTGAATGTCAAACTTTCCTTTACGGTTCCCCTTGTTTAACACAATCAGCGAAATACTGACCTCATCGCCCAATGCTAATTTCGTGGGGCTCACCCTCAAGTTACCGGCGTTAAGGAAATCTACCGATACTGGCACCGCTACCTCAAAGGAGGCTGTCAGACCCTCCAACGAAACTGTATAAGCCCCTTCTGCCTTTCTAGAAACAAGGAAGGTGACTGTGGTTTTCGCACCAGCATTAAGAGTAACGGACCTCACTTCTTCAACAACACCGTTAACTTCAAGTACTAGGACGCTGCTGCCTGTCACGCTACCATTATTTGCTACTTGAGCAGTTACTTCAACCGCTTCATCGGGCGCAACTACCTTCGAGTCAACAACCAGGTTCTGTACCACAATATCTGCTGACTTAGGCGCAAGAGCTACCAAAGCGAATATGGAGAATCCATTCACTGACACCGCATCAAATACCATTCGACCTTCATTGTCTATACCACTGTAGGTGGTTGGGAGGAACTCCTGATATTCATCGTCAGCGCGACGCACCATCTTTACGTTATCTTTACCACCGTTCCTGTCCACCCACGCGGCCCCAAGTGCGAGGCTAAGGGTAACTGCCCCAATGTCCGTGGTGTTTCCGAGATTCTCTCGGATAATCTCTATTGCTACTCCAACGTCAACAATGGTCTCAGATTGACCATTTGCCAACTGTTCAAATGCACCGTAAGTAACAGCGTCCACTGTCTTCTTAGTTATCACTTTCAGCTTCGCGTTCTTTGGCAATTTCATCAATTCTGCACTAATCTCGACTGACACCTTGCCTATCGTGGGATCATCAGCACTGAGGTCAACCACCTGTTCGGGAACTTCCAGTTTCAACGTACCCTTCTTCAACGCAATCTGTGCCTTATCTCCTAAGCCATCAGCAGATACTACCTCCGCCACTATCCTTAGAAGTTCTTTACCTTCTTTGTTCCTGATCGGTATAGTCAGCTTGTTGTCTTGCAGTGTAATTCCAGACGCGGTGTCAATGAAGCTCGTCAACTTCTTACCAATTCCGAGCGAAACCGGGAGGTCGATCGCTATATCACCAACCGCTGTTTCCACAATCTCTACCTTGTCTCCGCTCAGTGTCAGTGTATTACCGTCCTCGTCCACCGCCTTCGTTGTCAAAGCGCTCACCGTAAACTCTTTCGGAACTTCCATGTCAACCATTGGGGCAAGAACCTGGAAATCGCCACTCAAGCTACCCAATGAAACACTGTAGCCACCCGGGTCATCTCTACTCGTTTTCCATAACAACATTTTTGAAGCGCCCACTGGCAGTATGCCATTGAAGCGTTTCTCTGTTTGCCCCAAGATTGAAAGGTCATACAGATATATACCAGGCGACCCACCAGAGTTAGTCACCTTAGCTGATATGCTAACCGTGTCTGATGGACCTACCGTCTTTGGAGATATCTGCAAGCCTGATAAGACCATCTTGGGTCCCAAAACAGTAAACGACTCTACGAGATCACCGACACTGACAATATGAGTCCCTGCCAAAGAGTTGGAAACCATCTGGGTTATCGTCCTACTACCGCCCGCAGCTAAAAGGCCTTTGGCGATTGCTTCCGTCTGACCATCCACCAGGATATATATGTTGTAGGTTGCCTCTGTTTGTCCTATGTTCTCAACTTTGAATTGAACCATCACTGGGATTCCAGCCCCTATAGTCGCAGGAGTTACTGATAATCCACTTACTTTAAATCCAGCTTCAAGACTCGGAATCGGCGTTCCAACAACCGATACTGGGGTAGAGATAGCAAATAACAGCAACGGCAGTGGCGTCGGGGCAGGAGTAGGCGTGGATGTAGGCGTGGGTGTCGGCGTAGCCGTAGGTGTCGCAGTAGGAATCCCAGCCATGAGAGTTGGGGTTGCCGTTGGTGTTGGTGTCAGGGTAGGAGTAGGCGTAGGTGTCGGAGGGCAGCCCCAACCACCTGCAGGTCCGCAAAAAAAACCACCACCACCACCACCACCACCACCACCACCACCGCCGCCATCACTACTAACTGCCGCCGATACCGCAACAGTCTTAGAGTACGAATCAGGAATTAATCCACCACCACTTGCTGTCACTGAGACAGAATAGTTACCACTTGCACTAAATATATGAGCGACTGAAAATGCCCCACCAGAAGTACTTGCAGTCTCGGACTGCCCGTCTCCCCAATTGATCGAAACGGTTGCCCCATCTACTCCCACACCATTACCATCTACAACAGTTCCAGATAGCAATTGGGCTTGGCCCACTGTACCAGTCGTCTGAAGGGTTACACTAAGATCCAACCGGGCATTTGCCGGAACTGATAGGCTTTTGATAGAAGGGGTACCGCCAATCTGAAATGTGAATGAAACACCTGCGTTGTACCCGTTCGCGCCACCTACAAAAAGATCTACGGTCTCATCAGGCTCAGCGCCATCTTTCGCACTGGTATCCAAATTATCTGCGGGAACGTTAAAAGCATAATATCCATTCGAGCCACTCGTAGTGCTCTTTATCGCAATGGACCCAACCTTTGCAGTCACTTCCACTCCGCTCGCTGCAGAACCGCCTACGGTAACATACCCAAACACCCGTGAAGGTTGTCGTGGTGGATTGGCCTGCCCATCCGCCACATTAGCGGTGAGAGGCCCAATTAACAAAAGCAAAGCTACGACCAAGGCTAAAACGGATGTCCGTTTCATCTCCCTAGTCGTTTTGATACTACCGAATGTGGCCAAAGCCACTTTACTAGTCAACAATTTCACTCTGAGATTTCTCCCTGTAGCAACTACCGACAGTCAAGGCGCCACAACAACCAAAATCCAAAGCGAGAGCAATTTTCTTCCTGTACACAAGGCAGCCCCGGCGCTTGACCGAGGCTGCCTTGTAAGCAAACCATTTCGCTCTCGCAAGACGTTCGTGCTCCTGATTACGGAGTGATCACGCCGTCTTCGACCATGTAGATCCAATAACCGAATCCAGGCGTCAGATCGCTGGTTGTCAACAACCGCTCAAATGCACCCAGAAGAATCTCGAATGTCGGTTCATCTGAAGGGTTCTCCGGAATCTCGAACACTATTCGGTTATTGTACTGGAGTAGTGAACCCCATATTCGCTGTGGGGATTCCAAACTCTGAAGTGCCGTGGTTACCGGCAAGATATTCTCGGAATGGAAGCCCATGGCATTCCATCCGGTCGTCACCATATAGCTAGGCGGCAAGGTGCCAGGCGCCACGAACTGGCCACTGTAGGTCATCTTTATCGCCTTCGGTGTTTGTGGAAGTCCAGCTCCCAAAGCCGCGGACATAGTGAACGCCTGCGGGTCCATCTTGAACCAGTATCCTCTTCCAGTTGCGAAGGTAGACAAAGTGTCTACGTCCTGCTGGGACGGTGTGTACACCAACCACCGATCTGCCGGATCTGAAGCGTCTGACGTTGCATCGTAGTACCAGACCGACTGGATACCATTCACACCATTTGTCATGGTAGTGATGGCTCCACTATCCGGCATTAGAGGCAGCGAAACTAGGTTCCAGTCAGGCATCAGGTTAACGTTGAACGCCTCAAGTGACGATACAACTGAAGCGTTCATATTGGCGGTACTCTGGTTTCCAGCCTCGTCATACGCCTTTACGGTAAGGCCGTAATTACCAGGCGAAGCGTTATCCGGTATCCTGGTCGCTAGTATGAACTGACCCGTCACTGCCCAAAGATCACGGATTGCTTCAGGTATCGCAGCCGCTGGCTTGAACCTCTGCGTACCACCACCACCCGGATAAGTGACCTCAAGCCTGTCAACGGCCGAACCAGTAGAGGTAGAGTCGACGCTGAATATTACGACATCACCTTGCCTTCCAGACGTAGCGCCTAACGGATAGCTAGGCGTGTTTATAGTTAACACGGGACCAGTAGTGTCCAGTACAACAGCAACCGTAGCGGATGCTGTCAGTCCGGCACCGTCCTTCGCGGTAGCCACAAAGGTATTAGTGCCCTCACTTAAGCTCGCCACCTTGGAGAAAGTCTTGTTTGCCGGCAAAGTCTTAACCGTCACGATCGTCTTGCTACCAGAGTTGGTAGTTTGAACGATCGCCAACTCCTGGAAGTTAATGTCGTCAATCGTGCCCGTTATAGTCGCCGTCGGTGCATTAGTAGGCGAATTTATGCCTGACTCATCAATCGTTATAGTCGGCGGAGTCGTGTCCAAGAACCCGGCAATCTGTACCGAGCTCGTCAGAGACGTGTCATACGGGTTAGCTGAATTAACCTTGATCGTGTTAACACCTTCAGCAAGATTGAACGTTGTAGTCCAGTTTCCGTAGACACCAGCGGTCTTCTGCGCGGAAGTAGCCGCCGTCACAGAAGCGGTAGTGCCATCAAAACCTGCACCACCTATTTCAATGTTATCTACGAACCAACCCTGCATATCGTTAACCCAGGGGTCCATCGTGTCGAACCAGAATCTGATGTAAATTGACTGACCTACGTAAGCGCTCAAGTCAACTTCAACAGATTCCCAAAGAGGCTCACCAGAACCGCCTCCACCACCCTGATTAGCATACGGGTCATACATATTCCCAGGCATACCACCACCACCACCACCACCACCACCACCAAAGTTCATAGCCGCCTGAGGCACCGGAAGCCACTGTTGAATCGAGTTCAACTCAGATGGCTTGCCGTAAGGCTGCCCATTATTTGGATCAATGTCCCACGGGCCTATTACCATAGCAAGGTTAGTCCAGCTGGTTCCGTTCGTCGAAACCTGTACTATCTTACGGTCATACTGCACACCAGGCTCAGTGTCCCACCAGGTATCAAACGTGAACGAAACGTCCGCGCTGACTATGCTGATGGCGTCCTTGAGTTGCAACCCGCCAGAGTTCTGAGCACCGTTGTCATAGTTCATGTCGTTGGTGGATCCGTAGTACCAAGAACAGGTTCCTGATTCAGACTTAACGTCGTCGTTATCACTCTCACAAGCCTTATTCCACAAACCCGTCGCGGTCATCTTGCCAGTAGATGTAGCACCAGCATCAGCGGCGTCTACGAACAACTCAGTGAACGGTAGGTCAACACCCACCGAAACGGTTTCAACCGCTGGGTCATTCACCGTTCCACTGATAGGCATCGCCTTTGTAAACACCGAGAAACCGTCTACAGGAGACGTAACAGCAACCGTGCTGCTCGTGGCCTTCGCAAAAGCGAAAGTGCTGGAAGTGTCGGTCACAGTAGTGAAGCCGTCACCAGCCGCACTTAGAACCGCACTGTAGTCACCCACTATAGTCAATTCGGGAATGTTCTCATCAAGCGTCACACCCCTGACCTTACCCTCTAAGGAGTTATAGTCATAATTCGCCAGGTACATAGTGGTGCCAAGGTAAGCCAGTCCCTTTATATCGCTAACACCCGTGAGGTTGTCAGGAGAACCTACCGATGACCAATCCGTAGGCTGATTGCCTTCCTCGTACTTACCTAGAGTGTTATTGCTAGCGACATAATAGAAGTCGTTGGCTGCTTCGACAGCGCCAGCTGAGCTCACAGAAATGCCGTATATCTCATCAGCGTTGTTCGGATTATCAGGATCTACAAGCAAGTAGTTCACATTACACTGGTAACAACCAGAGCTTCCGAGCGCAATTACCAGCGCATCTCCGTCTGCATTAGTGGATAGTCCACCAATGCTGTCATAACAAGGACCCCCCTGACACGGCTCATTTAATGAGAAGCTACTTTCTTCCTCAGCTGTGGTCTTGTTCAACTTGTAAACCTTCCCTGTGGCTCCACCACAGCTAGGGGGACAACTACCTGATGCCATATTCACTATGTACAGATAGTCA
>QGNO01000009.1 GCA_003228195.2 Chloroflexota bacterium
CCACTACAGCCTCGTCAGATACCTCTTCCACTACAGCCTCGTCAGATACCTCTTCCACTACAGCCTCGTCAGATACCTCTTCCACTACAGCCTCGTCAGATACTGAGACAGTGGGCTTTACGAGCTCTTCTTCTACATCCTTGCCTATCTCTTGTGGCATCACTTCCGGCAATTCGTGCCTTTCAAGAATTTCTGCTACGATCCACCGCTTCAATCGAGAAATGGGCCTAGTCTCCATAAGAAGAACGGTATCGCCCATCTTCGCATCATTCTGTTCATCGTGTGCATAGAGCTTAGAAATGCGCTTTATGCTCTTCCGATAAAGCCGGTGTCGTTGCAGCCGCTCTATGGCTACAACAACAGTTTTATCCATTTTATCCCCTACCACTTGTCCAACCCGCTTCTTGCGGTTGTCGCTTATCATTTCACCTGCTCCAATATTTCTCTTTCCCGCAATACTGTCTTAATCTTAGCTATCTTCCTTCGTATCTTTTTGTGCTGAGAAGTATCGCTAAGTTGTCTTGTAGAAAGTCGGAATCGAACGCTCATAGCTTCCTTATAGGACTCTTCCAATTCCTTACTCAAATCTTCCTGAGACAAAGCTCTTATTTCATGAATACGCAATCTTAATCTCCAGCCCCTTGCGAGGAATAGATTTCCTGCTGACTGATAATACGAACATTTATGGGTAACTTATGCGAAGCTAAGCGCAGCGCTTCCCTAGCAATTTCCATCGGAACACCAGCAACTTCATAAATTATCCTACCAGGCCTAACTACAGCCACCCACTGATCTACAGGACCTTTCCCAGACCCCTGGCGAGTCTCCGCTGGTTTTTTTGTAACCGGTTTATCTGGAAAAACGCGTATCCAAACGTTACCGCCCCTGCGAAGATATCTGGTAATCGCGCGCCGTCCAGCCTCTATCTGCCTAGCTGTAATCCAAGCCGGCTCCATTGCCTTAATGGCATACTCTCCAAAGGCAATTGTGCTCCCAGCCTGAGCTTTCCCAGTCATTCGACCACGATGCGCCTTCCGATACTTGATTCTCTTAGGCTGTAACATCTCCCCCCTCTGTATCCTCACTGAGACCATCTTTAATCACGACAGACTCATCTTGGTCAGTACTTTCCGGAGACGCGACCAGCGCTTCATCGATTTCAGTATCACCAGCCTGTAAGGTCACCTCAATGGTCCCTAGTTCTTCAACTTCTTCTTGTTGTTGAGGAAGAATATCTCCTTTATACAACCATACTTTGACCCCTATCTTACCCATTGAAGTAGCCGCTTCAGCGAGTCCATAATCTATGTCCGCCCTTAGCGTGTGAAGCGGAACCCGCCCCTCCATAGCCTTTTCCTTTCGGGCTATTTCGTTGCCTCCTAATCGTCCTGATGCAAGCACTTTTATCCCCTTCGCGCCCGCCTGCATTGCCCTCGACAAAGCCTGCCTAATGGCCCTACGATAAGCAACCCTACGCTCAATTTGATCCGCAATATTTCTGGCTACCAAATAAGCGTTAAGTTCCGGTTGGCGAATTTCCTGCACATTCACTCTAGATTTATTACCAGTGATTTTCTCCACGTCCTTGCGCAACTCTTCAATTCTTGTTCCCCCACGTCCTATAACTATCCCCGGTCTGGAAGTATGAAGAGTAACCACCAAGTCATTATTTCCTCTTTCAATATTAACCTGAGCTATTCCGGCATCCACATACATCTTGTTAATGTGTTTCCGGATCGCAAAGTCCTCTAGCAGAGTTTCTCTATAAGTCTCACTTTTTGCAGCAAACCACTTAGCGTCCCAATCTCTGATTCCGCCAAGCCGAAAGCCTATTGGATGAGTTTTTTGACCCACTTAAACCTCCTCGTCCACTACCACTGTGATGTGGCTAGATCGCTTGTTAATACGTCCTGCTTTTCCTCGCGCAGCGGCCCTGAAGCGCTTCAAAGACGGTGCCTGGTTAGCAAATATTTTAGCTACTCGAAGCTCACTTGGGTCAAGCAACAAGTTGTTCTCGGCATTGGCAGCAGCAGACTGTATAACTTTAAGCACCTCGCGGGCAGATGGTGTCGGTTGATGCCTCAGAACTGTAAGCGCCTCATCAACTTTCTTGCCCCTCACCAAGCTCACGATCCACTTCAATTTCTTTGAAGATATACTTATGTTTTTTGCTATCGCTAATGCAGGCATAATTACCTCACAGAACTCGCACGCTCTGATTTGGAAGAGTGGCTTCTAAAAGTTCTGGTAGGGGCAAACTCTCCCAAGCGATGCCCTACCATGTTCTCAGTTATAAAAATCGGTATATGACGACGACCGTCATGTACTGCAATGGTTAGACCAAGCATATCGGGCATAATCATAGAGGCCCTTGACCATGTTCTAATCATCGTACGAGACTCACTTCGCTTAGCAGCTTCTACTTTCCTAGCCAACTTAGCGTCAACAAAAGGTCCCTTTTTTATAGAGCGTGACATAAATTCCTTACCTCTTACCTCTTTTTACTTCGGCGGGTAGCTATCATATTATCTGTACGTTTATTGCGACGAGTCCTAAAACCTAAAGCTGGCTTGCCCCAAGGCGTTTTTGGATGCTTCAGACCAATCGGCGATCTACCCTCTCCACCACCATGAGGATGGTCCCTGGGAGTCATTGCGGACCCACGCACCGAAGGTCTTCTCCCAAGATGACGGCTTTTACCAGCCTTACCCAACTTTACGTTCTTGTTGTCTGAGTTGCCAACTTCACCTACCGTAGCCATGCACCGGCTCAATATGTGCCTAACCTCGCCAGACGGCAAGCGAATTAATGAATAAACGCCTGTCGTAGCCTGTAATCGCGCTGAGAGACCAGCGCTACGCACAATTTTCCCTCCGCTACCTGGCTGCATTTCTATATTATGTACTTGGGTCCCCTGGGGAATGTGGCTTAACGGCAATGCATTCCCAATTCTAATTTCCGCATCCTGGCCTGATTCTATAAAATCTCCAACCTTTAGACTTTCAGGATGAATAATATAACGCTTATCTCCATCTGCGTAGTGTATTAGCGCTATTCTTGCAGATCGATTGGGATCGTATTCAATCGTCGCTACTTTTCCTGGCACACCGAACTTATCTCTTTTGAAATCTATTATCCGATAAGCTCGCTTAGCTCCCCCGCCTATATGCCTGGCGGTCATCTTTCCCCTAAAGTTTCTTCCTCCAGAACGCTTCAAAGGGGCAACTAACGACTTCTCTGGTCGATTTCTAGTCAACTCTTCAAAAGTTATTGAAACCGTACCACGCCTTGATGGAGTAGTAGGTCTATATGTCCTTAAAGGCATCTGCTACGCTCCCTCAAAAAATTTTATGGTATCCCCTGATTTAACAGTTACAATAGCCTTTTTCAAATCAGGTGTCCTAGTCCACTTAGGACCAAATCTCTTCATCTTTCCTCTATTCTTAACAATATTCACACCAAGCACACTGACATCGTAGGCAACTTCGACGGCCCTCTTAACCATAATTTTATTCGCGTTCGGTGTGATCTCAAAAACGTATTTGTTCTGCTCTTGTAAAAGCGTACTCTTCTCCGTAATCACAGGACGCACCAATATGTTGAGCAATTCCATCACTGTTCCCCTTTATCCACATTCTTAGATTTGCTCTTAGGCTTACCCTGGCTCGCTGAATCAGTATTGCCGGGAGGGGGGGCGCCCTGCCTTGAAGTGTTCTCTCGAGTATCTGTCACTTTCCTAACTCTCGTTCTAGCGGGCTGTCTTGCCTTGGAATTCGCTTCCTTCTTTACGTTCTTAGATGTAACGCCACCGGCCCATATTTCTTCTACTTTATGAACTGCTTCTACTGTCATTAGCAGGCTTTCGTGATTTAGTAAATCCAGAACATTTATGTTGGATGCAGGTAAGGTCTTGATTTTCTTCAAGTTCCTTGCAGAAAGAACGACATTATTATCTCGTTCGCCCGTTATGATCAGCGTACTAGGCCCAATTCCTAAAGCTTCAAGAGCATTGTTCATCTCTCTAGTCTTAGGACTTTCAAAGTCCATTGAATTAATTAGTGTCAACTTACTTCCCTGTGCTTTATCTGACAGTAGACACCTGATAGCGAGGCGTCTCATTTTTTTCGGCATATCTTGCCGAAATCTTCGGTCAGTCGGACCAAAGACAACACCCCCGCCAGCATAGTGAGGCGCCCTTATACTTCCTTGCCTAGCACGTCCAGTACCCTTCTGTGGTCGAGGTTTAGCTCCACCCCCCGAAACTTGGGCACGCGTCTTTACAGCCGAAGTGCCCTGTCGCAAATTAGCCAACTGTCTAACCATCGCCTGATGTACTACAGGGGCATTCATGGGTGCCTCAAACAAATAGTCACTTACCTCTAGCGTGCCTATTTGTATCCCTTTTATGTCTTTCACTACTATCTTCATTCGCTTTTCTTCTCATTCTCATCATCTACAACATCTTCAGAATCCGCAGCTTCCTCAACTACCTCTTCTGCTAGCGGCCTACTCCAAACAGGATCTAGCTTAAGCCGCTCTATTCCCTTTTTAGTATGCTCAACAAGTACCAGTTGGCTTGGAGCACCGGGTATGCTGCCCTTAACCAAAAGCAAGTTCCGCTCAACGTCGACTTGAACAACTTCCAAACCCTCGGCAGTAACCGTATTCACACCCATGTGTCCAGCCATTCGCTTGCCTTTGAGAACACGACCAGGGGTGGTTCCAGCGCCTATCGAACCTGGCGCACGATGCCGATCGGACTGTCCATGAGTCTTTGGCCCACCTTTAAATCCATGGCGCTTAATGCCTCCTGCAAATCCTCGACCCTTGGTTGTACCAGTGACTCTAATCACGTCGCCCGGCTCGAAAATGGACACATCAACCCTTTGACCAACTTGAACACTGTCGAGATCTGCTGGAGGAAACTCCCTAAGATATCGAAATTTTCCTAATCGCTTAAGATGTCCCTCTTCCGGCTTATTCAGCTTTCGCTTTTCACCAAAACTAAGTTGGACAGCTTCGTATCCGTCTTTGGCAATTGTCTTAACCTGTGTAACCATGCAAGGACCAGCCTCCATGACCGTCACCACTCTCGCAGTGCCATCCTCATGAAAGACCTGAGTCATCCCTAGTTTCTTACCCAATAATCCTATCGGCATTTTTCTCCATCTACTGTTTTATGGATATATCCACACCTGCTGGTACGTTCAATCTGGTCAGCGCATCTAACGTTTTAGACGTAGGGCTCATAATATCTATGAGGCGTTTATGAGTACGTAACTCAAAGTGTTCTCGAGAGTCCTTATCTACCATAGGTGAGCGTATTACACAAAATCTTTTGATCGAAGTCGGCAAAGGTATGGGGCCAGCAACCTGAGCTCCAGCTCTCTCAGCCGTCTCCACTATATGTTCGGCAGACTGGTCAAGCAACCGATGATCGAAGGCCTTCAGTACAATTCTAATCCTCTGTTTTTGCTGTGCCGGAGTTACAGTTACCATTTCTCCCTTCTTCTTTGCTCTTTAATCATGTTCCGTTTCCATTTATTCACGTACAACCTTTTCCACAAGGCTTGACGGAACAGGTTCATAGTGATCAAACTCCATCGTGTAGCTAGCACGCCCTTGGGTTATTGATCGAGTGTCCGTCGCATACCCAAACATCTCCGACAATGGGGTAAAAGCTGACACTACTTGTATGTCACCTTGAATCTCCATATTGCCGATCTGTGAACGCCTTCCACTAAGATCTCCCAATATTTCTCCTAGGAATTCAGACGGAGTAACAACCTCCACTGACATCATTGGCTCAAGAAGTATCGGATTCGCACGCTTCAACGCTTCGCGCATCCCTAAAGAACCTGCAATCTTAAAAGCCATTTCAGACGAGTCAACCTCGTGGTAAGACCCATCTACTAGGGTTGCCTTAACATCGATCACTACATAGCCTCCGAGTACTCCATTTTCCAAGCAATCCTTAATTCCTGCTTGTACCGAAGATATGTATTCTTTTGGTATCTTCCCGCCGACTATTTTGTCTTCAAACAAAAATCCCTCGCCGCGTTCACGTGGCTCAACTTCCAAAACAACATGCCCATATTGCCCTCTTCCACCACTTTGTCGAACGAACCGGCCCTCCGCACGAGTAAATGACGTAATTGCCTCTCGATACGACACACGTGGTCTGCCCACATTGGCCTGGACCGTGAACTCGCGCTTCAATCTTTCAACCAACACTTCCAAATGAAGTTCGCCCATGCCGGCAATTATGGTTTGCCCAGTTTCCTTGTCAAACTTCATAACAAACGTAGGATCTTCCTCCCCAAGCTTCACCAAAGCGTCAGTTAATTTATCTCTTTCAGCCTGACTCTTTGGTTCAATCGCCATGGAAATCACCGGCTGTGGAAATCTTATACTCTCCAAAAGAATCTGATTGCTTTCTAAAGTAAGTGTGTCACCAGTAAACGTATTCTTCAGCCCAATTGTCGCCGCTATGTCTCCAGCACGTAAATCATCCATCTCTTCTCTACGGCCAGCAAACATCCTCAAAATACGGCCCATCCGCTCCTTTTGGCCTTTAGTAACGTTGAAAACTGTAGACCCACTCTGTATTTTTCCTGAATAAACCCTTAGATATACGAGTCGACCCGTATACGGATCTGTAACTACTTTGAAAGCAAGCGCAGAAAACGGCTCATCTTCACTAGCTTCAATGACTACTTCTTCCCCTTTCTTTGGATGAATGCCTTTAATATGAGGTACATCCAAGGGCGAAGGTAGATAATAAATGACCGCATCTAAAAGGGGCTGAATACCCTTGGTGCGTAGAGCAGTGCCACATAAAACCGGCACTAGGCGGTTATTGATTGTAGAGCGTCGCAGAGCAGAGCGTAATTCATCAGTAGTTATGTCTTCGCCTTCCAAATATTTGATGGAAAGAGCATCATCAGTCTCAGCCACTTTTTCAATCATGGCATTACGATAGTCAAGGTACTCCTCACGAAACTGCTCCGGGATAGGTACTTCGTCCGCTTCGACACTCTGATCGGGATAAATAAGCGCCTTTTCCTCAAGGAGATCGATAACGCCTTGAAAATCGGAGTCACTACCCATAGGCATCTGTAACGGCACAGGATTAGCATTTAATCGATCTCGTATCATCTCAACAACGCGTTCGAAATTAGCACCTGTTCGATCCATTTTGTTCACAAAGCAGATTCGAGGGACTCCATACCTATCAGCCTGTCGCCAAACAGTCTCAGTTTGTGACTGTACCCCAGACACTGCATCAAAAACTACAACCCCACCGTCCAGCACCCGTAGACTCCTCTCTACTTCCGCAGTGAAGTCAACATGTCCTGGCGTATCAATAATGTTCACTCTATGATCACGCCACATAGATGTGGCAGCAGCAGACTGGATAGTGATACCTCTCTCTCGCTCTTGATCCATAAAATCCATAACCGTCGTGCCGTCGTCAACATCTCCTATTTTGTGAGTAAGTCCAGACAGAAAAAGCACGCGCTCAGTCACCGTCGTCTTTCCAGCGTCGATGTGCGCAATAAACCCTATGTTTCGAATATCATTCATGTGAATAGTTAACGCCTAAACCAGACAAACCCGTACAAGGAAATTAATCAGAGCAGCATTACCAACGATAATGGACAAAGGCTCTGTTGGCCTCTGCCATACGGTGCAAATCCTCCCGCCGTTTCACTGCAGATCCCTCGCCTCGTGAAGCCTCAAGGAGCTCGCGATATAATTTTTGTGCCATCGGTTGCCCGGTACGGGCTCTTGCCGATAACACTATCCAACGCATTGCCAAAGCTTGACGTCGCTCAGGTCGAACCTCAACAGGCACCTGATAAGTGGCACCGCCGACGCGCCTTGGCTTAACCTCTAACGAGGGCGTTACATTCCTCATCGCCTGCTCGAAAACTTCCAAGCCAGATCGATGTTCGTCACTCTCCAGTTTATCCAGCGCAGTGTAGACTATACGTTGGGCTGTGGTCTTCTTGCCTCCCATCATCACCCGGTTTATAAATCTACCAAGCTCTTCACTCCCAAACCTAGGGTCTGGTGCAACCTTCCTTCGTTCTGCTCTTCTTCTTCTGGACATTAGCTATCGTTCGTCTTCCTAATTTTTCTTGGATCCGTATTTGCTTCGGCCTTGCATTCGATCAGAAACGCCAACCGTATCCAAGGCACCACGAACTATGTGGTAACGAACGCCAGGCAGGTCTTTTACCCTACCGCCCCTAACAAGTACAACCGAATGCTCCTGCAGGGTATGGCCTTCTCCAGGGATATATGCAGTCACCTCAATTCCATTAGTAAGTCGTACTCGCGCGACTTTTCGAAGCGCCGAGTTAGGCTTCTTCGGAGTTATAGTCTTAACCTGCACACAAACGCCTCGCCGCTGCGGGCAACCAGGGCCTCTAACAATCTTGTTGCGAAGCGAGTTCTGCACAAACCTGAGAGCAGGTGCTTTCGTCCTTTTATGAAGGCCTTTTCGGCCTTTGCGCACTAATTGGTTTATTGTAGGCATTTCTTACTCAACAAGAGACACAAAAAATGACGCCACACTGTGTGACGACGAGCAGTAAGTCTATCGTTCCTAGTTAGCCTTGTCAAGAAACTGAACTCGCACTGTGTCTAACAAAAAAAGTGGCCCATTTTTACTTGCAATGTGTTCAACCACAGGGATTTCTTTGAGACCTTTCCCAACGAGCCCTGATTTTGGTGGGACATTTCCTTATACTGTTGACTTTCGGTCTCCAAAGGATGACTATTCCAAGAGGAGAAACTAGCCTTAAATCTACAGGACTATTCACAACAACATCAATCCAATACTTGGTTCACCAACAGACTAGCAGTGACCATTTTTAAGTGAGAGACTTCGACATGGCAAACACAACAATAAAGGCCGATGTATTGGTCAAGAATGCCAACATAATAACTATCGACCCTAAACAGCCTCTGGCCGAAAGCCTAGCCATAATTGGGGGTAAGTTTGTGGCAGTCGGGCGGAACGAGGACGTAAAGAATTTGGAAGGACCCGCAACCAAGATTTGGGACTTTGAGGGACATACAATAATACCAGGCCTAATCGACGCCCATATCCACGTCCTAAGCAGCGGTATTAGACACGTAATGTGTGCCGATTGTGATCAACGGAGTATCGGTGAAATCATAAATGTCTTGCGAGAGCGAGCAGATATCACTCCCGCAGGTGAATGGGTCCAAGGGTTCAAGTTTGACGACACAAAAACGAGCGAGAATCGGTTCCTAACCAAAGAGGATTTGGATCAGGTAAGTACAAAACACCCCATATTTGTCTCTCACCGAGCAGGACACGTTTATTATGTCAATTCTCTAGGCCTTGCCTTAGCAAGCGTTAATTCCACAACTCCAGATCCACCTGGTGGCAGGTTTGGACGGAATCCTGACTCAGGGGAATTAAACGGGGTTGTCTACGAACGGGCTGTAGAGAAATTTCATACCGAATTACTCCCAAAAGCAAATTCCGAGATTCGCAGAAAGGGAATTCGCCTAGTTAATAGAATGTTTACAGAAGCCGGCCTCACAAGTGTTCATGACGCAATGACAGATAGTGAAGATTTGGCAAGCTATCAAGAAGCCAGAGACTCTGACGATCTGACGCTAAGAATATACGCATTAATGCATCGAGACGCGTTCCCTGCCCTCCGCGACGCAGGTTTAAGAACAGGCTTCGGCGACAATCGCTTGAGACTAGGCGGAATCAAAATGGTATCAGACGGTGCCATAGCTTCACGAACAGCATATCTTTCCGAGCCATACATTGGCTCGGAAACCGATAGAGGAATACTGGCCATGAGCCCCGAGGAAACTGAGGAATGGGTCATGGAGATACATCGGTCCGGCTTTCAGGTATGCGTTCACTCAAACGGGGATTCAGCAATAGCCATGGTGTTAGAAGCGTATGCAAAAGCTCAGGCTTCGTTTCCAAGGACAAATCCCCGGCATCGAATTGAACATTGCACGTTAGTTAACCAAGGTATAATCGACAAAATGAAAGCCCTTGGAGTCATTGCGACTCCTTTCTGTACATACGTCTACTATCACGGCGAAAAGATGCGCTACTATGGAAATGACAGGGTTAATTGGATGTTCGCTCAGCGCTCTTTTTTGGATAATGGGGTAGTTTCTACTGGAGCTACGGACTACCCCCCCGGCCCTTTCCAGCCCCTAATGGGCATTCAAAGCTGTGTTACCCGAACAGACATGAATGGAAATCAATGGGGCGTGAATCAAAGAATCTCAGTAGAGGAAGCCCTCAAGATATATACCCTGCATGGAGCTTACGCCTCTTTCGAGGAAGACACTAAGGGCTCCATACAAGCTGGTAAATTGGCCGACTTCGTCGTGCTGGAGGAAAACCCAACAAACGTTGACCCTTTGTCGATCAAAGATATAGCGATTATTAAAACGGTAATTGGCGGCAAGATAGTATATGAACAATAAATCTGACTCATCTTAATGTGACGGTCAAACTTACTTGATAAACGTTCTAGGAAACGCTATTTTTCCTGTATTTTTGATAGCAGCGATAGGCGCACTGCTAGGGCGACTTATTACTGTTGACGTCCGTTCTATAGGAAGATTGGCTCTCTTCGTCTTTTCCCCAGCACTAATTTTTGCATACCTGTATGACGCTGAAATACCGGCTGTAGATGTGATAAACATTGTTACTTTCCTGACAGTATGGCTACCTGCTCTATACATTTTCTGCTTCGCACTTTGCGTCATCTCCAGACTCAGAGGGCAGCATCGTAGCTCGATGCTGCTCACAACCATGTTCATGAATGCAGCAAACTATGGACTACCAGTTGCACTTTTCGCCTTTGGATCGGCTGGCCTTGAGAGGGCCCTAATCTTTGCAGTGCCACAACATCTGATGTCAGGCACATTGGCGGTTTACATAGCAGCAAGCGGCAGCGTTGGAGTCAAACAAGCGTTGATTGCTGTAACAAAAATGCCCACATTTTATGCGGTCATTGCGGCTCTGATTCTCAATGTCTTTAACTTGGGGCTCCCAAGCGCCATATCAACACCTATAAATTTGCTCGCTGGAGCCGCCATACCAACAATGATCATAGTCCTTGGCATCCAGCTCACCAACGTTTCCTTAAAAGACGACTTGTTAGCGGCGGGCGTTGCCTCCATAGTAAGGCTAATCGTTTCACCAGTACTAGCACTTGGTGCTACTTTGCTATTGGGAATAGACGGGATCACACAACAAGTGCTTATTGTATTGTCCGGAATGCCTACGGCAGTGTATACAACGATACTGGCTACTGAGTTTGAGACTCGCCCTAAACAAGTGACTAGTGCCGTCGCAACTAGCACGCTAATGAGCCTAATAACAGTCACTACCTTAGTTTGGTTGGTCCAAAATTACTTATGACCTGCCAATCACGTGGCTTGTATTCAATTAAGCATCAGACTCAACTACCGTTCTAACCATCTTTATAGGTTGGCCAAATTTCCCACGGCTTTAATTCGTACACGCACAGCATTACTTGGAAGATAGGCCAATGGCACCTCTTCTACCTCCACAATTTCTACCGTGGCAGGGTCAGCTCCAGCTCCCACAGCCTTATCTGTTGCCTCCTGCCTGGCTGAAGCTAGTGCTTCCTCTCTGCTTACATCAGATAGAGAATAAACCTTCTCCACTTGACCACCTACTTGGGCAATAGCAGCGCCGATTGCGTTAGCCACTCCTGCATACTCTGGCCTCAACACGTCCGATGCACCAGCCAAAGAGTCCTTTACCAATATATTTCCCCCACCAACCAATATAACCGGAACTGGAGCAGCATTAAGTTTTAGTTGATCTACCACATTCTCTATTCTCGTTTGAATTTCGGATATAACGGCTTCGGCCAAGGATTTGCCGATTCCGCCCGCAAGACCGGAGTTGCCAATATCAGCTAGCCCAGCAACAACTGCCATGTCCGTAGTTGTAAGTACATTACCCCCAAAAACCAGTCCCTCCTCAACCAATCGATAGCCAACGCTTCCCGGCCCTATCTGAAGGGGATCTATCTGAACTATGCTTCCCCCTCCCAAAGCAATTGAAAAAACATCCGGCATTCTGAAATTTGTCCGCACGCCACCTACATTTACCGCAACGGATGCCTCCCGGGGAAATCCGCTAACCAATGCCCCTCCATCCGTAGAGGTTCCTCCAATATCAACGACTATGCCATCCAAAACACCAGATAAAAAGGCTGCCCCCCTCATGCTGTTTGTAGGACCTGAAGCTATAGTGAACACGGGATAACTAGCGGCAAACTCAGCATCCATCAGTGTGCCGTCATTCTGGCTAAGAAATAAGGGGGCGTCGAGGCCTAATGAAGATATTGCATTCCGAATTGCGTTTATTGTTCGCTCAGCCACATCAACTAAACAGGCGTTCAAAGTGGCGGCATTTTCTCTCTCCAAGATTCCCACCCTGCCAATCTCAGACGATAGTGTCACGTTGAGTCCTGGCGACTCTTCCCGAATTATTGCTCCAGCACGCTCTTCGTGAGAAGTGTCGACAGGGGAAAATACGCCGCTAACAGCCACGCCTCGTACGCCATTATTGCGCATGTCTTTAGCAGCCTTCCGAATTTCCTCCTCGTCTAAAGGAGAAATCTCTCTCCCATCGAACTCATGCCCACCATGGACAAGATATGTATATCCGCCTATAGCGGTTCTAAGTTCATCAGGCCAGTCAATTAATGGAGGCAGTAAGGTAGTTGCAGGCAAACACAATCTGAGAGTAGCTGCCTGAGATAGTTGCTTGTGCTCCAATAGAGCATTCGTAAAATGCGTAGTCCCCAACATCACCGCCTCAACTGAGGCAGTCTCAGGTTTACGTTCCAGCACCGCCTTCAAGGCAGACAGAATTCCAGAGGTAACGTCGGCTGTAGTCGGTTGTTTAGTCTGCGCAACTAACACATCTCCATCTAGAAGGACTGCATCTGTATTTGTACCGCCAACGTCTATACCTATACGCATTTAAAACTCCTACATTTTTGCCCATCTAAAACTATTTACGAGCTACCTATCAGATCACAATGGGAGTGTAATCTACTTCGTAGCCAAAAGCCCTAGGACCAGCAACAGCCAGGCCTTCAGGAGTAGTCCAAAGATCCGGGGCGGGAAACCCTAGAACCGTCACCCTGAAACCATAACGGAGTAATTCCGTTGTTATTGGCTCTGCCCGTTCCGTATCAACTATGCAGATTAAGTCTGGAACAATACATACCAAATCGCCACTGATGCTGGCAATCAAGTTCTCGTTTTGAAATTCGATTTCCATATGATCATCAGCGTATCCCCCTATACCTTCAATGGTGACTTTGCCTCTGGCAAACCCTTGAGTCGTACGCCGCTCCAAGTCCACTATTTTACCTTGGAAAAGGACCTTACCTGGATGGGTATCTAAAATACCTGCTATGGGATCTTCATGTTGTTCCCTAGCCCTTTTAACAGCATCTCCCAAATCCTTGGCAAGAGTTAGAGTGTCTAAAACCGCCGTGTTCCGTATTTGCTCAGCGTTCATAGGAGTGGTGGCGTAACACGCCACGCAACCCATTTGTATGGTGACAGCACGAGCCATGCGCTCAACCCAATGTGCGCTGATCGCCTCAGGAATTATCATCGTGTTACCCTTTTCATCCGCTAGAGCCAAGGGAGCATAAGGTGCTCCATAAACAAAGTAGGTTTTGAGATGATACTGAGGAAAAGCGCGACCCATGCCATCCGCATCAACCACTGGCAACCCAGATATAGCTGCCGGGATTAGCGGCTCTAGGGAATTACTTCCGCCGATTTCATTCGATACCAACGCTGTGGCTTTTAAGCCAGTGTAATCCTCAATCGCGCGCATCGCATAATATGCCTGCTTGTCACGCATTTTCTCTATCCCCACTGTGGGAGCGCCAATTCCCCCGACACAGATTATCCTGTCATCCGAGTTTAGCTCATCTGAAGAAAGAACCTTCACTGGTCCAAATTCTCTTATCATCTGCCTCGCCCTTAACATGCCAACATACGGGTTTCCGCCACCACCCGTGCCTAATATCCCTGCACCTATAGCTATCGATTCGAGGTCCTGTTCAGTTACTTTCCACATCTGGTTAGTCAATCTCCAAAACGCAATTTATTTGCATGCCCGCACACAATTCGATATCAAGCACAGTGAACGAAAAGGATCCCAAGGGAGTGCGCGCCTGCAAAACCTGTGGCTACACTTGAGACTCTCTCGAGCACACAAAAGATTATTATTCGTGAATAGCAATGTCCATAGACAGCTACCTCACCCTAATACCGCTCTTAAACACCCCCACAACATTCTGCAGGTGACTTATGTTCTCAGTAGGGTCACCATTTATTAGAAGTAAGTCTGCTTCTTTACCAACCTCAAGTGTTCCTACTATATCGCTCACCCCCAACGCCTTAGCTGCCTCGCGAGTACCAGCAAGCAAAGCGTCACCATGTGACATACCAGACATGACCAAAGTCTCAAGTTCCTTATGGAACATGCCGAACTCATATACGTGCCATCCACAATCCGATCCACCTATAACCTTGGCACCATCTTTAATCAGTTGACTAGTTACCTTTACTCTATCTTCAACCGCCTTGACGCTCTCAAGCAGATCAGCCTCTTCTTCAATAGTCAAACCTTCTTCGGCCCGTTTTTGCTCTAGAAGGTCGACAAACCCACGACGCACATGAATCGTTGGGTTCACCCAAGTGTCTGTCGCAGCGATGCGTTCTCCTACCTTAGGATCGTAGCCTATCGAACCATCTGATTGAACAAATGTACAGTGAATTAGCATATTCACTCCGGCATCCAAAGCGTTCTCAATGCCTTTCTGAGCAATAGTATGAGCACCTACAAGGCGACCACGTCGATGGGCTTCATCCGTAATTGCCTGTAGCTCTTCCAAAGTATATGAAGGCCTTTCTGACATGCTCCCTATAGTAGAACCTCCAGTCGCCATCACCTTTATAAAGTCAGCTCCTTCCCAAACTAACTCACGAACGGCGGCTCGGACTTCGGCAACTCCATCAGCCACTGATCCCATCATCCAACAATGCCCCCCCGTCATTGTGATTGGCCTACCGGACGCAAGGATCCGTGGTCCTGCGACCAACTCCCTACGAATTCCTTCTTTTAGCCAAAAAACGCTCCTATGCCATCCTCCATTGTCCCGCATGGTTGTGACACCACTTTCCAGTGCCAATTTGGCCTGTTTAACTCCTTGCAATATATGTATCTCGTAAGACTCCAATCCTACGTCATCGACGGAAGTGCCGTCGCCTGGCATGTTTGTATGGGTGTGGCAATCTACAAGACCCGGAAGTAATGTCGCGTCCGGGAACTCACAAGTTTCGAGAGTGGCGCCATCTGGAATTTGTACTCGTTCTGGGTGGTCAATTTGAACTATAGTACTGCCCTCGACCAAGACAGCCATATCTTTTTTGGGCTGCGCTCCATTCCCATCAACTAAGGTACCAGCCTTTATCAATAAATGTGTCACGCCGTTGGAATACATAAACTCTCCTTTAATGCTCATTCACTATTTTGAGCGTACCAATCAACAATTTGGGAACCAGTGGCTTTCCATATGTTTTTGTGTCCTGTGATATAAGACAATGCCTTGTCCAAGTACTTGCTCCGGTAAGGCTGCCCTATCAACCATGGATGCAAGTTTAGAGTCATGAGTCTCCCACTAGAATGCCCATCAGCATAGAGCCTGTCAAAGCTATCCATTAGTAGCCGGCTGTAGTCCATGATCGGCAAAGTGCGTGTCCACAACATGTGAAAGTCGTCCAAGTCCAACAAAATAGGGAGTGAGTGCATTTCTCCTGTAGGGACTTTCATTCTGTATGGCTGCTCATCATTAGGCCAATCACAAACATACCTGATCCCCTCAGCAGCCAACAATTTCGGCGTTCGTCTAGACTCAGAATATGAAGGGCTCATCCAGCCTATCGGGCGTCGGGATGTGGCTCTTTCCAAAGCATTGATGCTATTTGATATGTAGCTACGCTCCTCTTCTTCAGTCATCGCGCTGGTAATTAGGCGCGTCGCAGTTTGTCCGTGACCAATGAATTCCCAATCGCGCTTTTGACACTGTTCGGCAAGAAACGGGTAATTCTCCGCGACGGTGCTGTCCATAGCAACCGTCGCCTTGATATTGTATTTATCAAGGATGTCCATTACTCGGAATACTCCCACCCTGTTACCGTACTCTCTCTGAGAAAAATTGCGAATATCAGGGTAAGGAAGCGGCGCTCTAAAACCTGGCATGCTCTGCGGCCTGTTATCAATATTGGAAAGGTCCCATTCATAGTGTTCCAAATTCACGATGACGCAAAGTGCTAAAGGTGATCCACCGGGCCAAGTTAAACGCTTTCTAGATTCCATGGAGGAAAATTCATAATATTCATTGTCCATACCTGGCTGCCTAATTTCCCTGTTCATTTGCCCTTTCCGAGGTAATCTACTACCTGGTCATAGTAGTTATCCAAATAATATGCGGCTATCTGATCCGCCGTCGCCTGCCACACTTGGCTGTGCGAGAATATATACTCGAAGGCTTCTTCAAGATACCGTATTCTGTGTGCCTGTCCACTCCAATAGGGATGAAGGGCAATACACATAACTCTACCGCTCTGTTCGCCCTCCCTATATAGAACATCAAATTGATCCTTGATGATTTGAGCCAAGTAGTCAGCTTCAAATCCGAGTGAGTTCACCGCGCCGTCGTTTGTTTCTATTGAGTAAGGAATAGTGACAAATCTTCCTTTTTTAACTTTCAAGGGGAACGGCTGATCGTCATGGAACCAATCGGTGTGGTAGGTGAGACCTGCCTCAGCCATCAGGTCAGGGGTTCGCTCGGTGTTGGTCAATGCTGGCCCCAACATCCCTTTCAAGTCTTTTCCGGTGTGTCGTTTAATCGTATCTATTGTTTCCTTATAGAAGGCTCTCTCTTCTTCCTCAGAAGCTCCCCACAGATACCGCGTGTTATACACTCCATGGGACATGAAGTCCCAGTCACGCTCCACCATGGCATCACGTATCTCTGGATAGTGGTCGAGTACAGCAACGTTAAGAGCGGGAGTACAACGAATCGAAAATTTATCGAAAATTTCGAGGAGTCTCCAAAAACCTACTCTATTCCCATAATCATTGTAGGAATAGCTCATCACATCGGGGTGGGGGACGCGAGGCCAAGCATTCTGATGTGGATTATGTGGCGGCAGATGATCATAGTGCTCAACGTTAGGAGCAACCCAAAGTGCAACCCTAGCGTTGTTGGGCCACCTGATAACAGGTCTGTCTATGATAGGCGAATAGTCAAAGCGATCAGGTTCCACCTACTCCTCCATCCTTGGCTTGGGTGGGATCATATGCAGGTAACTGGATCCTGTCAAACATGCCCACATTAGCTATCTTCGACAGCTAATATTACTGCTATAAACGCAGGTCACGTCTTTGATAAGCTACGTATGCAAGTGCGAATGTCAAACTACACAAAACCAACGGTAGAACGACATGCAATAACTCCAATCCATTGATCATAGGTGAGTTGCCTGAATAGTAATAGAACGGTGAAATCCATTTTACCGGTTCCATAGAATCCACCAAAACTGATATAGAGTTGAGTACAAAAGTGCCTGCAGCGGTGGCTGATCCAACCGCAATACTCAAACCTGACTTACCGGTAATTGACCCAACACCAAATGATACTGAGCCAAAGACCATTGCAAGAAGTACGCAGCTGAGAGTTGCAGCGGCAAGATTTATAAGGCTCACACCCATAGAAAATATCATGGCTGCACCTGCAACTGATATCCAGACCATCACTCCAAGCATTCCAAGTCCGACTACCATAACGGCATACTTTTCCAATAACAATCGAGTCCTAGTTAAAGGCTCAGAAAGGAGCACTTCAATGGTCCGCTTATCTTCCTCTCCAGCTAGCGAGCTACTGCCCAACCCAATTGCGAACACTAATAACAGTATTGGCACCATGAATCCAAACATTTCGGAATTAAGGTAACCTGCGCCTGTTGAGTAATCCAGTCCTTGGATTCCAAGCACGGCTATCAATTCCGGATCCATGGTGTCCGCAAACTCTTTTAATGCCTCATTATTGGAAACATAAGGGAATAATGAAACCATTAAGCCAGAGAGGATACAGATTCCTAGGAACCAGAACAACATACTCATGCGTCTATCCCTTAAAGACTTAAAAAAAACGCTCGAAAGTAGCATCTATGCACCACCCTCATACATCGCAAAGAACTCGTCTTCTAAAGTAGGCTCTCGGATATTCATATCGAGGACTTTAAGCTTAGCCACCGCCTTAATAAACTGGTCGAGCGACCCACTCACGTCACATGTCACTTTCCCCCCAAAGATCACAACGTTTCGCACCCCTTCTATGTTATCGAATGCGCTTGGAGGTATTTTCTCAGCGACGTTTACCTGAAGCCGCCTAACACTTCTAGCCTTCAAGGCGGACACATCGTCTACCACGATCAACCGACCTTCTCGTATAACGGCGACTCTATCGCAAATCTCCTCTACCTCAGGGAGTATATGCGAAGACACAAATATGGTTCTTCCTGCAGATCTTACTTCCCGGACAATCCTCACGAATTCCTGTTGCATAAGCGGATCCAATCCGTTCGTAGGTTCATCTAAAACGAGGAGCGGGGGCTCGTGCATGAATGCACGTATTATGGCGATTTTTTGTCGGCTCCCGTGAGAAAGAGTGCCTATTTTCCTAGAAAGATCACTCTCGAGTCGATCTGCAAGCCGCTTGATTTTGATCGGCTCTACCCCACCTTTTAGATTTGCCAAGAATGTCAGTAGCTCGGCCCCCGTAAGGTTTTCATACAGGGCAGGGTCCGCTGGAAGATAGCCAATCTGCCTCCGTGCATCCACAGACTCTGTCTGGGGCGAGATCCCGAAAATCTTTACAGAGCCCGTGGTTGGCCTAATCAAATCAAGCAGAATCCGAATCGTCGTAGTCTTACCCGCACCGTTCGGGCCTAGGTAGCCAAACACAATCCCTTCCGGAACTTCCAAATCGAGATCAATAACCCCTCGCTGAGTTCCATAATACTTGGTCAGCTTGTCCAAGCTAATTGCTGTAACCATAAATCTATTTCTTGTCCAAATTTTCGATTAATTTAAGTGTAAAAATAGCTTCACAGCATTATACACCTGGAACCATCTGACATGTGCCACTACTCCAAGATAGATTGGTCGCAGTGAAATCGTGTTAAAGGACTGCGACTACGCTCATATTCATCACCTTTATGCTTTCACTATAATTCAGGAAATGGATGTTCCCAATTTCCACTAAATACGAAATCTGAGAACGCCTTCCGCTGCCTACCTTGTTGTTCACGTTCTTTCAAGTCATCCGAAAGGAGATCGGGAGAGCCTTTGTAGCCTACGGCTGCCGCAGTGATCGGCTCGAAGCCTTCAGGGACTCCTAGCGCCTCCCGTACCTTATCCACTGAAAAGCCTGCCATATAGTGGCAGTGCAACCCCATGCCGATCGCCTGCAGGAAAAGATTTTCAAGGGAAAGCCCCACGTCATGAGCAAAATGCCTATTGGGCAAATCATTTCTGGTCGTCTTGCCGACCGCAATTATTAATAGAGGCGCATTCTGGGCCCAACGACCATTGCTTTCCGAAATACAATCTAATATCGCTCGGTGTTCTTCGTTGAAATTAACCCCGATCAAGTATCTCCAAGGTTGTTCGTTTGATGCCGATGGCGCCCAGCGTGCTGCCTCAAAAAGTGACCCTATTGTGTCTGTGTCCAGAAGTCTTGCCGGATCAAACGAACGGGGGCTCCAACGATTGGATATAACCGAAATTACTGGATATGTGGTCACAGCAGAGTTTTCCATAAAACTAGCTCCTTGTGAGATTAGCTGCCTGTTTACCTATGTTACTATAATCAACAATCTTGGTTCGGGGGCCCATTGGAGCCACACAGCAAATTCGTAAACACTGGAGACCTTCAATTCCACTATTTGGAGTGGAGCGGCAACGGCCCCCCTATTCTGCTACTTCATGGGAGAGGGCTTTGTGCCCAAGTGTGGCGGGTGACAGCTAATTCACTCGCTTCACATTTTCGCGTGATAGCAATGGACCTTCGAGGCCACGGTGACTCTGACAAGCCCGGGAACTATGGCTGGGATGAAGTGGCACCTGATCTGAAAAGATTCGTTGAAGCTTTAGATCTTAAGAATGTGCTCCTTATTGGCCACTCCCGAGGAGGAGCAGTAGCCGCTCTGGGGGGATCTTTCGTTTGCGAGCGAATACGTGGGGCAATTCTTATAGAGCCGGGGATTCCTGTTCCCAATCCAGAAAAAGGCAGCCCAAATGACCGAAGCGTCGCTGCTAGGATTGCACGAAGCCGCAGATCCATATGGCCAGATCGCAAAACCCTTTTTGATAGATATTCTAAGGCCGCGGTATTCAGAGATTGGAAAACTGAGATTCTCTGGGAATACGTCAACTTTGGCACCAAGGACTTGCCAGACGGCCAAATAGAGTTGAAATGTACTCCGGAAATAGAGGCGGAATTTACAGCTGCGCAAGCTCCCGCGAACCTGAACGAATGGCTCGAACGCGTAGATTTCCCTATCCACCTGATCACTAGTGAAAACGAAGCAAGGCATCCCGAATCAAGCTCTGCCTTACAGCAATTAAAAAGGATATCTCCCAGCTTTAATCATATTGTTTTCGAAGATACCGGGCACTTCATTCCGCAAGAGCAACCAGAAAAACTCGAGAAAGAGATCTGGCAATTTATAAATAGCGGAGTCATGGATCCTATTTAGTGGAGTAGAATTGCGATAAATGGAAACACAATTGTCTCTGGCCGAGCCATATAAAGCTATACATTATTAAACCTAACGTTTTGTGGGGTTGAACGGGAACCATTAGCAACAGGACTTTTTATGACTGAAAAACTTGTATTTCAAACGGCAGCGGAGTTGATTGGGAGAATTCGTTCTCGTGAAGTATCCGTACTTGAAGTACTCGATGCCCACTTGAAGCAGATTGAGGATATTAATCCAATAGTAAATGCCTTCTGTACGCTCGATGAAGAAAGGGCTAGGGAATATGCGAAAAAATTAGACCACAAGCTGGCACACGGCACTAATCCTGGGCCATTATATGGTCTTCCCATTGGAATTAAGGATCTCTCTGCAACAAAGGGGATTCGCACTACAAAAGGATCACCAATCTACGCTAATTGGATCCCAGATTACGATGACTTGATTGTGGAACGGTTTAAAAAGGCTGGAGCAATTGTAATCGGTAAAACTAACACACCAGAATTTGGTGCGGGTTCACAAACATTTAACTCAGTATTTGGAAAAACTTTAAACCCTTATGATCTCACAAAGACCTGTGGTGGCAGTAGTGGAGGATCAGCAGTATCTTTAGCCTGTGGCATGATACCCATAGCGAGTGGTAGTGACCTAGGCGGTTCGCTCAGAAATCCAGCGGCTTGGTCCAATGTAGTAGGGATGCGGACATCGATAGGTCGTGTACCAATATACCCCACCGGACTACCATTCAATTCACTCTCCGTAGCTGGACCAATGGCGAGAACAGTGCAAGATTTAAGCTTACAGCTTTCCGTAGTAGCAGGGCCTGATCCCAGAGTTCCTATGTCCTTACCAGAAGCCGGAGAACAATTCCTCAACCCTTTAATGACAGATTTCCGCGGTATCAAATTAGCATGGAGTCCCGATTTAGGCGGCTATCCCATTGACCCGACAATAATCGAACAGCTGGAACATCAAATAAAGATATTTAGTGACCTGGGTTGCGAAATAGAGAATGCTAGTCCTAACCTGAAAGACGCCGATGAAATCTTCCAAACGATCCGCGGATACCAATTCGCATTCGAACACAAATCACATCTTGAAAATCACCGTGATCAACTGAAGAAAACCGTGATTTGGAACACTGAATCAGGATTAAAGCTTTTGGCAACGGATATTGCTCAAGCAGAAAATAAAAGAGCTGTGCTTCACAAAAGAATCATGGAATTCATGGACGAATATGACTTCTTACTCTGTCCGGTGACAAGTGTTTGGCCTTTTTCGATAGACCAGGAATATATTAGTGAAATCAATGGCATCCCTCTCAATAACTACATCGAGTGGATGGCACCATGCTACGCAATAACTGTGTCAGGACTGCCAGCAATCTCAATACCTGCAGGGTTTTCAAAAGATGGTCTACCTTTGGGTTTGCAGATAGTCGGGAAATATCGTGAAGACTTTCAAGTATTGCAACTAGCAAGCGCTTTTGAGAATGCTACCGAGTTTAATAGCGTCAGACCAAGATTGTCGCTATCGGACAATTCTTGACGCCATTATGCCCAAGTAAATCAGTTATGGGGCTAGCTCTACTGGAAACCCTACGTTTGGATACTTTTCAACTAATCGTCTCCAGGCGCGTCTTCCAATTCGATCTGCCTCTCGCACTATGCTCTCTTCGTCAATGGTGAGTATTTTCCCATCGCGCATTATAAATTTTCCATCTACCATAACGGACCTTATATCGGAGGCCTGCCCATTGTTCACAAAAGACGACACCACTCGCATATTCGGAGATAAGTTAGCTCTCATCTTGTCCACAATGACCAAGTCAGCCTTTTTATCCACCTCTAGAGAGCCTATTATCTTCTCCTTTCCAAGAGCAGTCGCGCTTCCCATAGTGGCCATGCCCAACACGTCTTCAGGCTGGGGACGAGCAGGATCGTCACGAAGAATACGTTCCGTAAACATGCCAACCCTCATCGCCTCCACCATGTCCTGTGTGTTGTTATCGGTACCCATGGCGATTGTACATCCAGCATCCCTAAGTAAAGGAATAGGAGGAATCACTCCGCGCCTCGCAGCCATCGCGGGTTGATGAGATATAGCGACTTTGTTTTCTCCGAGAAGTCTTATCTCATCGCCATTCGGATAACGTACATGCGCAGCGAGTAGCCGCGGGCTCAAGAAATCGCTATCGGCAAGATACTGTGATGGCCTCTTGCCATGCATTTCCAGGGCTGTATTTACTTCCAATCGACTTTGGTTCAGATGGATCGTATATGGGCACCGAGCTCGTTCAGATAGTTGTCTGATCTGAGAAAGCAGCCTAGGTGAGCTGGTTTCAACCAAAGTTGCCCCAGTCATAAATGTGATACGCCCGTTGTCATGACCGTCCCATTTTTCAAACAGCTCTAACGAATTTTCTATGACCTTCTCTCTTTGCGCATCAGAAAATTCGGTAACGGGTTCACCAGGCTTATATCCGGGACCTACCACAGCGTCCCCACCGCACTCTGCCAAGAACCAACGTAATCCTGTGCCAACTATCTCTTTAGCATAGCGCTCAATACCACTCGCGACCTCAACCACCCCAGTACTGCCCGTACGGATGCTCTCAATCGCGCCAAGCATTGCAAATACGGAAAGCTCTTCTTCGCTAATTAAATTTCTTACGTTCTCTGGGAATCTGAACGGAAAAGGAAATCCGAAGTCGTCAGTGATCCCCCTATCAATAGTTGCGGTAATGTGGGCATGGCAATTAATGAAACCGGGGAAAACCGCCTTGTCTCTGCCGTCTATCACTTCAGCTCCACTATAGCTAGGCGAAACATCTCCACCCGAGCCTATCTCCTTAATCAAACCATCTTCTACTACTATGTTTGAATCATAGTAAACCGATCTTTCAGAATCCCCTGAAACTACGGTCGTGTTTGCTATGACTATCGTCGCCAAAGTTACGACTCCCTTCGCAAATCAGCCCAACTAGAAACCGTCCCACCTCCATCAATAACATAAGCACCACCTGTAATAAAAGATGACTCATCTGAAGCGAGAAAAAGCATCAAATTAGCTATGTCTTCCGGTTGCCCTGCACGCCCTAATGCGACCTCTGCCGCCCTCTGATCAAACCTTTCTGTACTGCCAGTACTTCCCCTAGCTTGAGGAGTATCCACCAACCCAGGCACGATCGCATTGGCTCGAATCCGATTCTCCGCATATTCACGAGCGGCAGTTAAAGTAAGATTTATTACCCCGGCCTTACTTACGCCGTAGGATGCCGCCATAGGGGTAGGGCCAATTCCTGCAACGGAGGAAATGTTCACTATTGAGCCACCCCGTTCCAACATATGCGGTATCGTATATTTACAGCCATAGAACACTCCTCTTAGATTTGTGTTCAGCGACAGGTCCCATTCCATATCTGATATATCAGCTAAACGGGATTGAGTTCTTATTAGGATTCCAGCCCCATTTACAAGGACGTCCACTTTGTCATATTTTTTTAGAGCAGTGGCAACCATGTTCTGAACTTGCTCAGATTTTGAGACATCAGTGTGTACAAAAACAGCATCTCCGCCAGCATTTCTTATCAAATCAGCTGTTTCTTCTCCTGCGCTGTCGTTACGATCCGCTACTACCACTTTGGCTCCTTCATTGGCAAATAAAATGGACCCGGCCCGCCCAATACCAGTTGCCGATCCAGTAACAATTGCTACCTTCCCTTGCAAGCGTCCTCCCATGTTCTGCTCCTTTTTAACCTATATTCCTAACCACTTATAGCAGCCAAGCCCGCCGCGGCACATACCTCATCCTCATCAGCGGTCCCACCTCCAACTCCACATGCACCGATAGTCTCTTGCGCGCGTATGATCGGAAGTGCTCCCTTACTCAAAATCATATGGGCGCCTTCGGCCAACGCTATGCCACGATATATCGGTGCATCCGCTCGTTCCTGCAATTCCCCGCTAGCCCTACCTGTGGCAGCAGAAGCCACCGCCTTGCCTTGAGAGCCGTACATGCCCGCCCAAGCGGCTCCATCCATTCTTGAGAACGCCTGAAGCCTACCGCCACCATCGCACACTGCGACATTAATTTTGATCCCAAGCTCTTCAGCTTTAGCTATTGCCCCTTCAATTATCTGATTCGCTTCTTTTAACGTAAGTGACATTTTCTAACCTCATGAGGTAATTTGCGTCGATGTTACTACAATATGCCCGGATGTCAGCAACATCTTCCAAATTGGTGTAAATAAGCCTTAATAGCCATTCAAATCTCAGTGCTATACTCAACTGTAGAAAATGCTTGAATTTCGAAAAAAATCATGGTGAGGCAAGCGGGTACATACGACGTTATCGTTGCGGGAGTTGGTGGAATGGGCAGTGCCACCGTCCATGAGCTGAGCAGGCGTGGGCTCAAGGTCCTAGGTTTAGAAAAGTTTAAGATCCCCCATAGTATGGGTTCATCCCATGGGATGACTCGAATTATAAGATTAGCATTTAGGGAAGGCTCAGAATATGTGCCGTTGGCACGTCGTTCTTACGAGCTTTGGAGGAGTCTCGAGCAAAAGGTGGGAGAGCGGCTTCTGTACACCACCGGATCTATTCACGGAGGATTACCAGGCACTACCGCCTTTGAGTCAACACTCGAAGCTTGCGTGACCCAGAAAGTAAAGCACGAAGTACTCTCAGGAACTGAGGTATCAGCTAGGTTCCCCGGTTACAATTTTCCAGATGAAACCAAGGTTGTTTTCCAAGCAGACGGCGGTTTCCTCGTTCCAGAGCGTTGCATCAAAGGATATGTCTCCATATCAAGAGAACTCGGTGCCACCATTCATGAGGAAGAGCCTATATTAGATTGGAAGTCTACAAGCTATGGTATAAGTGCTGTGACTCATCGGGGAGTGTACACAGCTGAGAAACTGATCATAACGTCCGGGCCATGGACCGGAAAGCTGCTACCAGAGCTTGCGCCACTTGCAGTAGCCGAACGGCAGGTTCTGGCTTGGTTCAAACCGAGAAATCAAGAAGCTTTTTCCCCTTCCAACTTCCCAGTGTTCACCTTGGCAACTAATGAAGGATCTTTCTATGGGTTTCCTTCGTTTGATGGTTATGGATTCAAGCTTGGGAAATTCCATCACTTTGGGGAGGCCGTTGATCCTGATAACTTTAGTAGGACTCCAACACCTCAAGACGAAGCTGTGTTACGGGGCTTTACTGGCACTTATTTCCCAGATGCGCTCGGAGAAACTGAGAGTATGAGCGTATGCCTATTTACCAATTCGCCAGATGAGCATTTTATTATCGGGACTCTTGCTAATTATCCACAAGTTTCAGTGGCTGCGGGATTCTCTGGTCACGGCTTCAAGTTTTGTAGCGCGGTAGGAGAAATAATGGCCGACATCTCGATAAATGGCGAGACCCAACATAATATCGAACTTTTTGATCCTAGCAGGTTCTGAGCCTAGCTACCCCACACCTGTTCGTAGACCCTAAGCCAGTTGCCGCCCATGAATTTCTGGATATCCTGATCGGACCATTCTCTCTCTTGTAGAGTAGTAACAACATTCGGTAGTTCGCTAATATTTTCGAATCCCTTCACAAAACGGCGTGGCAGTTCATCCATAGTTTCTGGGCCAAAAATTGCCCTGTCCCGCATTCCAGACATATTCCAAGTGAAGTCTGGTCCAAGACCGATGTGATCCACTCCAACTAAACCCTTCATATGTTCAACGTGCTTAACAAAGTTATCAACCGTACCCCATGGGGTTTCGGACATGTGAGCCATTTCCTTCCCGCGTACGAGAAAGTCGTTTATTGCCGGTATACCTACTACCCCACCTGTATTAGCGATTGCCATTATCATCTCATCGCTAAGATTACGAGGGCTGTCCGCCAAAGCCCTAGCCCCACCATGGCTACATATAACTGGTAATCCTGCAGACATTCGGATCGCGTCAAAAGACGTCTGATCACCAGTATGGCCTCCAACGTCCAAGATCATGCCAAGTTTATGGACTTCCTCAACTAAGGCCTTGCCTGCCCGACTTAGTCCCATATGCCCGTCGATAGCACCGCCACCAAAGATGTTGGCTATCTGGTAGGCAATCCCGACGATTCTAAGGCCTAATTCGTAATAGCCACGCAGATTGGTCTTTATGGGCTCTCCCCACCAATCGTTATCCCCGCCACGCCCGGTACTTATAGGATTAGCTGTCTGCCATCCCAACAAGAGCCCCAGTCGACCTTGCTCTTTAGCTTGGTACATTTCTCTGACATTCCGCACTACAGTAATCTTGTCAGGATGTTTATCCACAAAATTGTGCACATCAGCAAAGGATCGAAGCCCGCCCATACTTTTGTGCCAAACATCAACTCCACCAATATTGTGAAACTGAATGTACTCTTCCGTAAGGTCCGATACATCAAGACCATTTACAACTAGCATGTCAAGCTCAGACATTTACGCCTCCTCCCAAATCAGCAGGCTGGAAAGCTTGGAGCGGGCGAAGGGACTCGAACCCTCGACCCTTTGCTTGGGAAGCAAATGCTCTGCCAACTGAGCTACGCCCGCTTTTAGCGTGGGTAATTCTACCATATAGCACACGCCATGAACCCCAAGTAAGCAATGCTGCTCGCTCAATGTAGAAATAGCTATTCATTGCTCTTTTTAGCGAAGGTCCGCCCATTATTCTCGTCTATTTCCTGTTTTGGTAATGAAAAAGGATTTTGACTATGGCTAAGGCAACTCTTGTCGTAATATATGGGAACACGCCCTATGTTAATGATCGGGTCAACTTTCTGATATAGCGAGGTTAAAGCATGTCTGAGTTTGTTGCGTATTTCAACGGCGACTGGATACCGAAAAGTGAATGCAAAGTCCACATATCTGATAGGGGCTTTGCCCTAGGAGATGCCATCTACGAGGCTGAGCGTACTTTTGACGGAAAAATCTTCGATCTCGACGGTCACATGGATCGACTATTCCGCTCTCTCAAATACGTACGCATCGATCCTTCAGTCACGTACGAACAGATGAAATCCCTGTGCATAGAATCAGTTGATCGCAATATGCACATGTGGAAAGATGGCCACGATTTTGCCCTAAGGCAATACGTGACTCGCGGATCAGGCTCATCGGTTAGCGAGACTGTTCCGCCAGTTGTTTATGTAGGTGTAGATTATGTGGGTTTTCGTCGTTTCTCCAAAATGTACGATGAGGGCGGTCATGTAATTTTCGCAAGGAGCCGTTCTTACAGCCCAAATTCGCTCGACCCCAAAATCAAACATCTTAGTAGGATGAACTTTGCTTTGGCTGAACTCGAGGCTGCTGATGTAGATCCGGATTCGTGGCCAGTGCTCCTTGATCAAGATGGAAATATATCAGAAGGAGTTACTTTCAACTTCTGGATCATAAAAGACGGTGTCATCATAACCCCACGCGATAAGAACATTCTCCAAGGTGTTACCCGTAAGACAGTGATAGATTTGGCTAAAAAGCTAGATATTCCTGTTATAGAAGAGGATATTCAGCTGTATGACGCTTACACGTGCGATGAAGCATTCATAACAGCTACAAGCCATTCCGTTCTGCCAATATCTAAGCTAGACGGGCGTCCTATTTCCGAAGATATCCCCGGGCCGGTTGTGAGACAGTTGATTTCAGGCTGGAGCGAGATGGTCGGAGTAGACATTGTCGACCAAGCCCGACGGAACGCATAGGCCTAATCTCTAATAAAATGCTGTCTCCTTTAAACCTCTGCGTATGGGATGGGTATTGAGTTGTGGAGATTGTAAGGCGTATCATCACAACGGATTTCTAAGGGGTTAACAATTGAAAGATGCCACCGATTTAAAGACACGCTTTTCTGGCATTTATTACGGCTGGAGAATGGTCGCAGTTGGTGCGGTAATCAGTTGTATAGGATCGGTCCAAACTGCCTCACTCAGTGTATTTTTCCTCCCTTTGCAAAGGGAATTGGCACTTTCAAGAGCGCAGCTGTCTTTCGTCTTTTCTCTCACACGCCTGGAAGGAAGTATAGAGTCTCCTGTTGTCGGGTGGATGATCGACAAATATGGTCCAAGACTACCAATAGTTACAGGCGCAGTTTTGGGAGGAGTAGGGTTCCTAATTCTACCCCTAGCTAAAACTTTCTGGCCGTTTTTCATAATCTACATGGGCATGATATCTATAGGATTCCAAATGGGGTTCATCAGCTCGATGCATGCAGTTGCCAACCTTTGGTTCATTAGATATCGCACAAGAGCGATGAGCTTCTATTCATCTTCATTGAGATTAGGTAATGCAATTTTCGCTCCCATATTAGGGTTAATAGTTGCGGCAAGCAGTTGGCGCTATGGGTCCGTATTCGCTGGGGCAGTCGTGCTGGTAATCGCGCTTCCTCTGGCAGCACTCATCAAGCGTTCTCCCGAGTCTATGGGGCTGTTGCCAGACGGCGACAGCCCGGAGGAAGCTCACGAAAAGGCAAAGAAAGAGGTCGAGAATCCGAAAGCGCAGGTCAAGCATGAAGAGGCTGACTTTGACTTATCCGAGGCTCTTAAATCTCCTTCGTACTGGCTAATCATAACTAGTACGACTGTGCGCTACCTCATAATTGGCGGTATCCACATGCACTGGGTTCCTATCTTCGTTTGGAAAGGCTACAGCGAGGTTACTGGCGCGGCCTTTATCGGCTTTGCATCCCTTGTAGCATGGCCATTAATTCTGCTTAATGGGGTCCTAGGAGACCGCTTCAGTAAACGTTTGATCCTTATGTCAGGACACACTTCCCTCTTATTGTCCATGTTCGTTCTCGCCTACTCAGATAACTTATGGTCGATCTATCTGTTTTCAGTTCTTTTTTCTTATGGTGAAGGGGTTTCACCAACCAACTATTCAATTATTGGCGAGTATTTTGGCAGAAGGTCTTTTGCCACCCTAAGAGGATTGGTGACTACCTTCACGACCGTTGCTATATTCAGTCCAGTTTACGCTGGATGGATATTCGATCAAACGGAGGACTATACCACGGTGCTTTATACATACGTCGGCATTGCCATATTCGCGATTTTCATCTTGCTATTCCTAAAACGACCAAGAAAGGTAGCATTAAGCACAAATTAAGGCCTCTAATGCCAAGCCTTCTCTTTACTTGCCGCTTACCAGCAATTACTTCTTGTAGTGAGCCTTTTTCCTATGTAGGATTGTCCAGGTTAGGAGGTCGAAATAATGTCAACTACAGAAGATACTCTTGAACTGCAAAACTCAGAGGCGTTGCTTAAAGACGCTTCGTCCTTCAGTCCTCTTGGTGTACCCAATTGCAAGTGGTGGGCACCAGATACCTTCTACATAAGACGTGCTAGTGGATCTCGTATATTTGACGTAGATAATAATGAATACTTGGACTTCTGGTGCGGGGCTGGCCCGCACATTCTGGGACATGCGCCATCTGAAATAATAGATGGCGTAGTAGAAGCTATCAATGAAGGAAATGTCCAATTCGCGATGCCAAACTTCCGCGACGTAGAGGTGGCTCGAAAGCTAAGCGAGTTCATCCCGTGTGCCGAAAAAGTAGCTTTGTGTGTAAGTGGTACAGACGGCATACTTTACGCAGTTCGTTTGGCTCGTGCCTACACCGGTAAAACGAAGATCGTTAAATTTGATGGCGGCTACCAAGGCTGGGCTGATCCAGTTGCTGTAAACAACGCCCCAGACTCTTACAACACTGGCGAAACGAAATACGCTACCGATTCCGCTGGGATACCACCAGATGCCTATGGCAATACGATAATCCTCCCGTACAACGACATTGAGACAGCTGCAATCGCTCTTAAACATCAACAGGATGAGATCGCTGCAGTGCTAGTTGAAACAATGATTCACAGCAGTAATCTGATAGCGAGGCCCGATTTTCTTGAAGGGCTCCGTACGATCTGCGACGAATTAGGGATTGTCCTGATCTTCGATGAGATAGTTACTGGTTTCCGTCACGGTCTTGGAGGTGGACAGGCAATTTATGGAGTAACTCCCGATTTAGGGGTTTTCGGCAAGGCTATGGCCAGTGGTTATGTAATCGCTGCGATTGTCGGCAAGAACAAAATCATGTCTTTAGCGGCACCTGAAGGTACAGTACGTATAGCAGGTACATTTGGCGGGAATGCCCTGGGCACCGCAGCCGCACTTAGCACTCTAAAGGTGTTGGCTCGACCCGGATTCTACGAATACTTGTACAAGCTCGGGGACATCGTCCGAAATGGTATTAACGAGGCAATCACGGAGCGTGGTCTAAAAGCAAGGTGTGATGGGTTTGGTTCAGTGTGGTGCATGTACTTCAGCGAAGTGCAGCCTCAAAACCACCAAGACGTGGTCGAGTATCGACAATCAGGAGGCGCAGCCATGGATCAAACATACAGGGCATACATGCAAAGAAAGGGGATCTTCATCCGCCAACAGCTGGTTAACCGAGCTTACATAAGTGCCGCCCACACAGAGGAAGACATGTATCGTACGGTTGAGGCGACCGCAGCCTTCCTAGACATCCACGCAGAGGGCTTGAAATAACTAACTGATTCTGTGGCTAACGGGAAAGAGCGCGGGAACGCATGAAGATGTTTCTATAACTAGGAGATCTGTTTATTGGAGGAGTGATGCCTACAAATAACCTGCCTTTAGTAAGTCTTGTGGGAACCGGAGGCACAATAGCAGCTTGGGGTAAACCAAGGTTGGAGTTGGTCGAGTACGGAGGAGCAGAGCAAATAGACTCGTTCCAAAATTTAGAACGCATTCCGGAAATCCATGAGTATGTACAGGTACAAGCGGAACAATACGCTATGGTAGGGAGCGGCATCACCCTAGATCAGTGGCTAGGGCTAAGTAAACGAATCAATCAGATATTCAAGGAAGATAACAGAGTGAGCGGTGTCGTAGTCACCCACGGCACTTCGGTTCTAGAGGAAACCGCATACTGGCTTAACCTAACCATTAAGAGTGAGAAGCCAGTGGTGGTCACAGGGACAATGCGGCCCCCCTCGGCTTTGGGCACGGATGCGGACAACAATCTCTTTGGAGCTTTGCTGCTTGCTGGTTCTTCAGAGGCTAAAGGGAAAGGTGTCCTGGTTATGCTTAACGATGAGATTAACGCTGCGCGCGAGGTTACCAAGCAAAATTCTTACCGAGTAGAAACTTTCGGTACCCGCGAATTAGGCTTTCTTGGCTATATGGATTCGGATCTCAAACCTGTGTTCTACCGACAGCCAATCCGAAAACATACTTCCCAAACTGAGTTTGATGTAAGCACAATGGAAACCCTACCTTGGGTTGATACCTATTACGCCGTAGCTGGCGGTAGCCCATTTACAGTGGATGCACTTGCAGAAGCCGGAGTAGATGGAATAGCGGTTGCAGGAACAGGTGGTGGATACGCAACCGGTGCGATGGATGCTCTTGCCAATGCGGCTAAAAAGGGAATTGCAGTCGTTGCAACCACCCGTGCCGGAGCAGGGCGAGTGATCCCAACATCAATGTTCCGAGAAAGGGGCATAATTGCGGGTGATAACCTTAGCGTCCAAAAGGCTCGTATTTTGCTGATGCTTGCCCTTGCAATCACGAAGGATCGTGACGAGATTCAACGGATTTTTGATACTTACTAAGTCTTCCCTTGCCCGACTTGTGATTTATTGAGTAGATATCAAATAAACCGTAGGACATGGAATAATTATTTTTAGGAGGGCAATCATGTTTGAGCTAGGAACTGAGACTCATACTTTTACAGCAATAGGAAGATGCCCACGTACCGGTCGACTGGGCGTAGCAGTGACAACGAGCGAAATAGGTACCGGTGGCCGTGCCCCACACGTCAAGGCTAACGTGGGCGCCGTAGGGACACAAGCTTACACCGATCCAAGGCTAGGAATTCTAGCCTTGGAGTTGCTTGAGCTTGGCTATCCGGCCGGTAGGGTGCTCTCCGAACTTGAAGCAAGTGATCTCCACATAGAATGGCGTCAACTAGGGATAGTCGATCGGTGGGGCCATACAGCTGTGAGGACGGGCGCCAACAACAGTGAGTGGGCAGGCCATAAAACAGGGGACGGATGGATAACTATGGGCAACTATCTTGTAGGAGCCCAAGTGGTGGATTCGATGGCCTCTGCGATGGAAACCTCTCTTGAAGAAGATATAGAGACCCGGCTTATGAGGGCCATTGACGCAGGTACAAATGCCGGTGGCCAACCTAACGGGCAACGAGCAGCAGCGATCATAGTACATGAAAATGAGGGTTTCTCAATTGTGAATCTGAGGGTAGATGATCACGACGAACCAATGAAAGAGTTGTGGCGGCTTTTTAATAAATTACACCCTCTGGTACCTTACTATCGTGAGCGTCCAGATAATCCGGCCATAGGACGAGTTTCAGAATGGGCCGCTAAGCGCGGGATAACCTCCTAAATTAAAGGCTGTCAAGAAAGCCAAGTAAAGGCAATGTACATACATAAGGAGCATAAGATGTTCACATTAGGTCCCGAGATGCACACTTTTACTGCTATAGCGAGATGCCCAATCACAGGTCGGTTAGGAATATCAATTTCCACAAGCGAAATGGCTGTTACCGGCCGATGCGTATACATCAAAGCGAATATGGGTGCAGTAGCCACCCAGTCCCGAACTGACCCTCGTCTGGGGCAACTAGCAATTGAATTGCTTTCTCTGGGCTACTCAGCTAACGGAGTACTAGAGAAATTAGAGACCAGTGACCCATACATAGAATACAGGCAACTTGGAATAGTAGACCGATACGGTAAAACGGCGGTCCGTACCGGAACGGATAACGGGGACTGGAAGGGCCATGAAGTAGGTAATCAGTGGATAGTAATGGGAAACGGTTTAGTCGGGGAGGGCGTGGTTCAAGGAATGGCCGAAGGAATGGAGTCTTCCGAAGGCGAAGATTTAGAGGTTCGCTTAATGAAATCGCTCGATGCGGGTACGAGAGCCGGAGGGCAGCCAAACGGCCAGCGCTCTGCTGGCATCCTAGTTTATGAAACAGAGGGCTTCTCCATTATTAACCTGCGTGTGGACAAATCAGACAAACCTATGGACGGACTTTGGGATATATTCAACAAATTCTACCCGCTCCGCGACTACTATAAGGAGCGCCCTGACAACCCCAGCATAGGCAATATGGACGATTGGGCTGCAGCACACGGTGTGGAGCTATAAAAGTGCATGAGGGGCAAAAGTTAACCTCACCAAATGTGGTGGGCACGGCTACGGTCACATACTACGAATTGTCGTCCCGTGGATGCGCCAAAGAGGAATTCCTGAAGAACATATTAGAGCCATGCTTGTGGATAATCCGAAAAGGGCGCTAAGCATAAAAACTGAAGCGCACTCTAAACTGGAAGGATAGAGGAGACATATGACTACTTCTGATTACATTCAAACTGTCTTAGGGCCCATAAGCCCATCAGAGGTCGGCGTCACCATGCCTCATGAGCACCTACTATCAGATGTGACTTGCCTTTACGTGGAGCCTACAACTGCGAGCGACAGGTTCATGTCGAGACAACCTATCACCATAGACAACCTCTGGTGGCTAAGGTATCACTACAACAATCACCTTGAGAATCTCCGCCTAGATGACGAAAGGGTCGCTATAGAGGAGGCCTTACTTTACGGGCAACTCGGAGGTCGAACTATTGTGGACGCTACAACAATAGGGGAATCGCCAGATCCTTTAGGTTTAGCCAGAATATCCAGAGCCACTGGGCTCAATATAATAGCAGCGACCGGGTATTATGTGGCCCAGTCTCATCCTCCTCATGTGAATAACATGACGGTGGAAGATATTACCAAAAAACTGGTGTCAGACATTACGACCGGAATAGACGGAACAGGAATTCGAGCGGGGATAATGGGTGAGCTAGGCTGTTCATGGCCACTCGACCCGAATGAACGCAAGGTTCTTACTGCGGCAGCCATTGCTCAACAGGAAACTAATGTCGCCATATCTATCCATCCGGGCCGTAACGAAGGTGCTCCAAAAGAAATTATCGATATCCTTCTAGAGGCCGGTGCGTGTCCGGAGAAGATCATCATGGGACACATTGAGCGTACTATCTTCCAAATGGACGATCTTGAAAGAATCGCAAGTTACGGCTGTTATATCGAGTGGGACTTATTTGGGCAAGAGCTCTCTTATTACTCACTTGCACCCCATATATCCCGACCGACCGACGCCCAGCGGCTAGATCAAATCGCCTGGCTTACAAAAAAGGGTTATGGGAACAAAATCTTGGTATCACACGACATTGGGGGGAAAACCCACTTAGTAAAATATGGAGGGCACGGGTACGGTCATATATTGAGGGTAATAGTGCCATGGATGTATCAGCGTGGCTTCACAGAAGAAACTGTGCGAGCTATTCTCATAGATAATCCAGCCACAGTACTTACAATATAAATGGAATCTACCAATATACATGCTCTGGCCTTCGATGTATTTGGCACTACCGTGGATTGGTGCGGAACCATATCTAGTAAGGGCCAAGTTTTAGGCAATGAAAAAGGAATAATTAACGTCGACTGGGTGCAGTTTGCAATCGACTGGAGGAAAGGATATCGCCCGGCTATGGATCGCGTGACATCTGGCGAACGGCCTTGGGCTACTCTTGACCTACTCAATCGGGAACTGCTGGACGAAGTTCTGGACAACTCTTCCTTAGGCGATTTCAGCAACGCTGACAAAGACAAATTAAATAGAGTATGGGAGCTATTAGATCCTTGGAAGGACTCCTCCGAAGGTCTAGCCCGTTTAAAGAAATCTTTTCTTGTTACAGCGCTGTCAAACGGGAGTTTATCAATGCTCAATAGCCTCGCTAAACATGGTGACTTGCCATGGGACCGTGTGATTTCCGCAGAACTATTCGGGTGCTATAAACCAGACCCTAGAGTTTACAAAGGCGCTGCTGAGCTTCTCGGGCTGAAACCTCAGAATATGCTCATGGTAGCCTCTCATAAGTACGATTTGCTGGCCGCTAAAGAAGAAGGCATGCAAACAGCTTTTGTAAAAAGACTCAACGAATTCGGCGGAAAAATTGAAGCTGACACAAGCCGTGAGCCATTCATTGACATATACGTCGACGACTTTCTAGACTTGGCCGATAAGCTTGAAGTATGATCTGCCGCTTCCAGTCGTTAGACATTCCAAAAATATCTTCAATCTCTTCTCGCTCAACAATCGTTCACAAAAACAACGTTGTCAATATTTCTTTAAAACATTACGCTACCAAGGAGCCAAATCCACTAAGGGGGCCGAATGTCTTCTTCGATAGTCCGGGGTAAGTACCTTGTCACAAAAGTTATTGACAGTGAGAAAAGCCAGATCATTCCCGACGGTGCTCTTTATCAGGAAGATGGTGAGATAATCGCTGTCGGCAGCTACAGTAATATTAAAGCAGCGCACAATCCCGATCAGGAAATCGGCTCCGACAGCCATCTAATAATCCCAGGGTTGGTCAACGCTCATCATCACATAGGACTCACTCCCTTCCAGCTTGGAATACCTGACATGGCTCTAGAGCCTTGGATTACCGCACGGTACGGAATGAGAAACGTAGACCCATACCTTGACACTCTTTACTGCGCTATTCAAATGATCGAATCGGGCATTACAACCGTTATGCACAATCACGGTGCTGGCGGAACTACAAATGCAGCAGATCAGGTTGAATTAGGCAAACAAGTTTTAAAGGGATACGAAGAATCTGGTATGCGCACAGCTTTCTCTTTTATGTTTCGGGATCAAAACAATTTAGTCTATCAGGAGGATAGTGACTTTATAACTTCGCTCCCATCAGAATTAGGAGCCAGGGCAAAAAAACAAGTCACCCCAAGGCCTCCGTCCTCAGCTGAGTATTTCGATGTTTTCACTGAACTTCACCAATCTTTCTCCAATAACAATCGGATCAACATTTTCCTAGCACCTGGAAACGTTCAATGGTGCTCGGATGAATTTTTCCAAGCCGCCAAGGAATATGCAACCCGTTATAAAACCGGCATGCATATCCATCTCCAAGAAAGCGTTTACCAGAAAATCTATGGGCTGCGCACTTGGAACAAAACTCCCCTTGCGCACCTAGAAGACTTGGGAGTCCTAGGTCCAGAACTTTCATGCGCGCACGGAGTATGGCTAAATGACTCCGACATAGAAATCCTTTCTAGAACTGGGACAATAATCTGCCATAATGCTAGCTCCAATCTTAGATTGAAGAGTGGAGTTGCGCCTCTGAATCGACTTGTGGAGATGGGCGTAACCGTAGGCATTGGGATTGACGAAGCTGGCATTAACGATGACAACGACATGCTCCAAGAAATGCGACTGGTACAAAAAATCCATCGCCTGCCCGGAGTCATGGCCCCAAGCCCAACGTCCCATCAAATTCTGCAAATGTCTACCGTCAATGGGGCCAAGGCAACACTATTCAACTCCCAAGTAGGTACACTCGAGCCTGGCAAGCGAGCGGATATTGCACTGATTAATTTAAGAGGGATTACAGAACCGTATCTCCACCCAGCAAATAACATAATTGATTCGCTAGTTTACCGAGGTCGTGCATCAGACGTAGACACCGTTATTGTCGACGGGGAAGTTCTAATGGAAAACAAAGCGATGACTAAGGTAAACAAAAACGACGTGTGGACGGCACTTAAGGAACATATGAACACTCCCTTGACAGAGAGAGAAAGGGCCCGCGCACAACTGGGACGAGACTTATTGCCATATGTAAACAACTTCTATGCGCAATGGAATATTCAGGCTGACCGTCCGTTTTATTCATACAACGACATGAAATAATTGAGAAAGCCAAAGTTCCGAATAAACGAAGGCCCTAATAAATTAGTTGCTCAATCTAATTTTAAATCTTACGTGCTGATCCGCTACTACATCCTTCTTCGATCCGACTATCTCCCCGGCACACTCAATTCGAATTTCATCGGCTACTTTTGAATCACCCAATCCAAAATGGGCAATCCTTCCCGGCTCCTGAGTTGCGAAGTTGGTAGACGCATGAAGTTCTCTCATTTGGGTGATATCACCAATTCGCAGATACACTTTGCAGCCTAAGCCATCCCTGTGCATTGGAGCCGCCGCCTCGACCGTAACCTTTATCCAATGATGGGGCAAAGGTGTGTCGTTACGAAGAAGCTTCGCCTGAGCAGGACTCCTGATAGCGGTTCCGTCCTCAATAGAGAACTCGTGATTGTTAGTGACGAACACGTCCAAATCACCGTCATTGTCAAAATCGAACAGGATCACTCCTCTGCCTTGCCCTTTATCTGAGGCGTTTGCCGTGGCGGCAACACCGGCAAACCTACCTTCTCCTTCCACGTCCATTAAGTTTTCAAATAGGCGGGCGGGTTGATTATTCCACTTGATATCCGCCACGCTAATTTTTTCGGCATTCGCCCAACCAGTGACGTGATAAATATCCAAATCACCATCGTTATCCAGATCGCCAAAGCTCGCACCCCAACCCCAATTTCCATCACGCACCCCAAGAAGAGTTGCGTCATCAAAGGACGCATCACCCCTGTTCCTGAAAAGCCGATTGCCAGATCCACCCCATGGACCCTCTTTAACTTCACTTTCGTCATAAATGCTGGATATGAACCAGTCCAGATCGCCATCATTGTCAAAGTCACCAATAGCTGAACCCATGCCGTTTTCATCAGACCCAACACCACTCCAAGTAGTAACATTATCGAACTTTCCGTCACCTCGACCCAAGTAAAGCTTAGATCTCCCGAAGTCAGAAACTACCGCCAAATCTAAATTAAAGTCACCATTAAAGTCAGCAAACCTCGGAGAGAATACGAAATTTTCACGTGATACATTAATAGAATCTGCTCTGAATTGATAAGGTTCCAGGTACCCATCACCTTTGTTTTTGTACATCCAGAGCGCCCAATAAGGGTGCTCTGGATCGGCGTCTATAGCACCGTCCTCAATAGCATCCATTATCGGCCCTTGAATCGGATTCCATTCGCCAAGAACCAACTCAAGTAATCCATCATTGTCCACATCACCCCAGCTCGGGCTAGTCGCAAAAGCTGAAGGTTGCATCAACGGGACTTCATTAAGTAGAAAATTACCCCCACCTTGGTTGATAAGGAGGTCATGAGGAGGGAAGTCATTAGATACAAATATATCTATGTCTCCATCGTTATCGTAATCAGCTGCAGCAGCTGCCATTCCATTATTTGTCGCAAGAGCAGCGCCCCTCTCGAATGCTTCATCTTGGAATGTGCCGTTTTTCTGATTCATATACAGCAAAGCAGCCGAAAAGTCTCCAGTGAGCACAAAAAGGTCTACCCATCCGTCTCCATCAAAATCCTCTGCCACGGCGCCTCCGGCCATCAATCCATTCTCAGCATTTGTAAATTTTTCCCTTACGGGACTGTGCTTGTGGTCCAAGCCAGCCACTAGGGTAACATCTGTAAATTGGATCGCCGTTTCATGTTTTGCGTATTTGATTGCCGCCGAAGATTGTTGCGAGTCACCAGAGTCTACAATTCTCAAGCCAGCGCTAATATCTGGGGCTATAGCCTGAAAGCCCAAGATCAATACACCACCCAACACGCCTATCAACCAGGTGGATAAAGCAAACATTAAGATAGCTCTTTTGGGCATTAATCTCGCCAATCCCCAAAAAGTTACCGGGCCACCCGCAGCAGCCGCGAATAGAATCGTGGCAGCAGGAGCAGGACCCATACCGAGTAGCAGCAAAAGGGCGACAAGGGGTATTTCAAATAGCAAGGGGACGTTTATCAAAATACCGAATGTTGCTGCAATCAATACGGCCAGCAAATCGTTGCCCAAGTAGGTGGTTACAACTTCTGGTGTGATCCATTGGATCGCCAGCCCACTGGCAAAACCAGCAAGTACCATTATCGGACCAAGCCGAACAAAGAACTTCGCGCTAGACTTTACCCAATCTTTCAAAGCCTCAATAAGCACAGGACCCCAAGTAGTAGGCTCATTATCAACTAGTTCAAGATTCTCCTCATGTTCTTCGAACGGTTCATCTTTGCTTTTAGCTATTACCAACGCAACTGCAGGACCTATAAGCAAGGCTGCTAAAACACCCGTAATGAGTCGACTTGCCCCAAGCAAGGGCGTGAAAACAAGTGCGATCATAATTAAGGAGGGTATGTTTAGAGTGGCTGACCCCTGAACCATGCTTATGGCTCCTTCCATACCTAGTCCAGTTCTACGAAATGTTGCAGACACGGGAACTATGCAAGCAGAACAAAGATTCATAAGGGGCCCGACCGCCAAACCTTTCAGCGTCCTTTTAAACAAGCCCCTATCTGGAGGACGTGACGCTTTGTTCGTTTTGAAAAGAAAGGCTTCGGTAAGACCTGCCATCAAAAAAGCGAATACCATGCCAACAGATACAAGGTCCAGATAGCTGATTGAAAATTCCCACCATCTGGTTAGGAAAGTAGAGTCCGGTTCACGGTCAATACAAAACCCCTGAAAACACTCCACTGTGGAAGCTGTAACAATATCAAGGTCTTCTCTAACCGTATCCAACTTGGGGAATCTGTTAAACAAAATGAACGCACTTAGAAGACAAGCCATTAAGACCAGTCCAATAAGTCTTTTCTTTGCCAGAGCACTGTCCAGCATCATCATTGCTCCTAAAGTCCGAACTGCAGGAAGTTCCTGTATCGCCTACATCGTACATTTCCGATGCCAAATAGTTAAGCCCTACCCAATATGAAGAACTGTCCGATGATGATTGCGGTGATAAAGCTTTCGCGAATGTCGCATTTCGTATTTAATTGTCGTTTAATTCATGCATGTCGTCAGCAGGGAACTTAATCACTTGAAAACACTTGCATTATCCTACCTTTGAGAATACAATCGCCGCCTGTGTGCCATGCGCGATTCATCAGGTTATTGCTGGTGTGCAGCATGGCAAACGTCATTAAACGGGGGGTAACTATGTTTTCAATCACGTTGCTTAGGCGGCTTATAGCTGTAGGTATGGCGGCAGGACTTCTAACCGTCATCGCTTGCGGCTCATCAGAAGAGGCTGCTGCTCCGGCAGCTACTGCAACTCCTACTTCACTGCCTGCGTTGCCTACAATAGCTGTAGCAGCACCGGCAGCGACGCCTACAGTAGCTGTAGCAGCACCGGCAGCGACGCCTACTCCTAAACCACCGGCAGCCGACAAAGCTGTGTACGGCGGCAGGATAGGTAAATCAGAAACGGTCATTACCGTCTTCGACCCGCATAACAGCCGTGCAGGTTACGGTCTCCAGCTCGGTATGGTAGGTAACCTTTTCAGTCAGTTGGTTAGGGTACCTCTTGATACCAGAACTGGGGTAGAGGGAGACTTAGCAGAGTCTTGGAGCATTAGTGCAGATGGGTCTGAGTACACCTTCAACATACGTGATGGTGTCGTCGATCATGACGGCAACCCACTAACTGCAGATGATATATACGCCAACATGGTCAGGTATGTAGAAAGGCCCAACGGTGTATCAGTCAGGCGACAAGGGTGTGTCCGCAACTACGTCAATTCAATATTGGACGAAAACGGAAAAACCGAAGCAAGTCCCGGTGCAGAAGTCCTCAGCGACGATAGCATCATAATCAGGCTTGCCGGTCCTAGGGCTGCCTTCATACCTTGTATGACCGGTGGTTTCGTAATGTTCCACGCGGACACTTACATAAAAGGCATCGATGCCGATGCTAGTGGTGAGAACCGCGACCTAGATCCTTCAAAAGGTGAGCTGGGCGGCGAATTCGGTCCATTCAAGTTCTCTAGCGTGGAGATTAACAACTTCTTCAAAGTGGACAAGAATCCGAATTATTACCGCGACGGGCTACCCTATCTGGACGGAATAGACATTTACGAAGTACCCGATGAGACTGCAAGAGTTGCCGCCTTCAAGACCGGTCGAATCGACACCAGCTGTACTTGGGTATGTTTCTCGAAGGCCAACGTAGAGTCAATAGAGAAGGACGTGCCTGGTACAGTGACACCAGCTCTGGTAGCCATCGGCTACAGAAGCTATCAAATTAACACACGAAATGCCCCATTCGGCCCGGTGGGTAATCCAGATGCAGACAACCTACGGAAAGCGATTAACCTAGCGGTTTCCCGCGACGTAGTTAACAAGCTGGCATTTGATGGAATCGGCTTCCTGTCACCTCCTTACTACATAGGCTGGGACTGGATCCACACTGAGGACGAGTGGCGCGCTATGGAAGGTTACGCACGAGCTGGCGCCAAGAAAGACGCAGAAATTGCTCAGGCCAAGACGATCATGGAAGGACTCGGATATGGCCCGAATAATCGCTTAAAGACATCGTCGTTGAGCGCAACTGCTGGACAAGGCCTCCGAGAGAATGAAGCGCTTCAGTCAATGCTTTCTGAGATTTACATAGATATTGAAGTTATCAAGATGGACTGGGCCACAAGGTCAGCCAGGCTTGAGGGGTTCGACTTCGAGATATTCTCCGACAGCGTGGGCGCGCCTTTCGTAGACCCTGATGCATATCACACCAATATCTTCTTCCTCTTCGAGGACGGCAGCCGTAACCGAACAGGCTACCTCCCGGCAGGCTGGAAGGCATTGCATGATAAACAAACCGTCCTTAATAGTCCTGCAGAGCGTGCCCCAATCTTAAGAGAGATGGCCGCGATGACGATAAAGGACAACTTTATGCTGGGTACAGTTAGACCAGCGGTTCAGCAGCCTCACAGAGGCAACTGGCGTGGTTATGTCGCCCCAGTCCTTGACGGCTCCAACTTTAGCTTTGAAGAGCTTTGGCTGGCCCCGTAACTAACTTAGTTGAGTAAGATGCGAGTCTATGGGCTTTTAGAAAAGCCCATAGACTCGCATCTTAAAAAGAGCAGAACTAGAATGCGAAAGTACGTACTAAGACGGCTTCTCTTATTCATACCTACTCTAATCGGCGTTTCAATGGCCGTCTTCACCCTTTTAAGGATTATTCCTGGTGACATAGCAGCCCTTATTCTTTCAGGCCCTTCAGGGGAGCTCACCTACACTCAGGAAGATGTGGATGAGTTACGCGAGGAGATGGGCCTAAACAATCCGATCTATATTCAATATCTGAATTGGATGTCTGAATTGCTTCGGGGCGACTTGGGAAATTCTTTCGTCACGAAGCTTTCTATCGGCGAACAGGTACGTCGCCAGTTGCCTATAACGATGCAACTTGCTTTTTTTAGCATGATTGTAATCTCTGTAATATCCATACCTATCGGGGTTTTGGCGGCAGTAAAACAGGATAGCGCTATTGACTATCTTTTGCGTAGCTTTGCAATTCTAGGCTTGGCTATGCCCAGTTTTTTCGTCGCCCTGCTAGTGGTTTTGATTCTTTCGGTTGGCCTTCATTGGTCCGCTCCATTAGGATTTGTAAGTCTTTGGAATGACCCAATAACAAGTTTTCAACAGTTATTCTTCCCTGCTATAGCCCTCGGATTTGCGTCTAGTGGCCTACTCGTTCGGATGACCCGCGCTCAACTTCTCGAAGTGCTAAGGGAGGATTACGTCAGGACGGCTAGGGCCAAAGGGCTTGCAGAAGGAGCAGTGATCTTGCGCCATGCAGTGCGCAACGCTCTGCTTCCAGTTATCACAATCGGGGGAACACAAATAGGCTTTCTTTTCTCCGGAACTGTCATCATTGAGACGATTTTTAATATCCCTGGTGTAGGGCGCGGTCTGATCAGTGCTCTTAACTCCAGAGACCTACCTGCAATACAAGTTTACATCATTTACTTTGCTGGGATTGCGCTGGTTTCTAACCTTATAGTTGATCTGATGTATGCGTGGCTAGATCCGAGAATCCGTTACGGGTAAAACGAAAGATAATGGCTGAAGAACAAAAAATACAAGCCTTGGACACTCCTGCCAAGCCTTTATTATCGGGCCGGCTGAGGAAGTGGCTCAGATTTGCGCGACAAAAACCGTTAGGAGCCACCGGAGTAGCTATCTTGGTTTTAACTGCCATCATAGGCGTTATCGGACCAAGCATGACACCACACGAGCCACTCAAAGCTGACGCTTACGCGATATTGCTCTCTCCTAACAATATTTACTGGTTCGGAACAGATGTCATGGGGCGAGACATTTTAACCAGAGTTATTCTTGGCGCACGAGTGTCTCTCTACGTGGGCATAGTATCAATGCTTGCGGCAGCGACACTAGGTTCGATCATTGGAGTCACTAGCGGTTATTTCGGTGGAAAGTACGACATTATTATTCAGCGGTTTGTTGACGCCTTATCTGCATTTCCTTCACTCCTATTAGCTATCGCTCTAATGGCCGCTTTTGGCCAGTCTCTTAACAACATCATTCTGGCACTAGCCATCATATTTACCCCGCGATTTACCCGAGTTATACGAGCTGTGACCCTGAGTCTTAAAGAGGTCCCCTATATTGAAGCGGCACGCACAATCGGTTGTTCCAATATACGTATCATGGCCCTCCACGTTTTCCCAAATACATTTGCATCTGTAATGGTTGTGTCTACCGCATCCGTAGGCACCATGATCATAATTGAGGCATCACTTAGCTTTCTGGGAGTAGGGACACCGTCTCACATTATTTCATGGGGCGCTATGCTAAGCGGGGATACTCAAGCCTACTTTTCAGGTGCTCCATGGATAGGGATCTTCCCGGGAATGGCTTTGACTATAGTAGTATTCGGCATAAACGTATTTGGTGACGCTCTTCGAGACATCTTGGATCCGAAATTACGTGGACGGTAGCCGCCTTTCAATGACCTCCCCAAAGCGAAGGCGTCACCTTGGGCAATAATCGACTACCTCTGGTTAAGCTGCTCGGGACAGGGGGTACGATCGCATCTTGGGGCTCTCCAAGGCTTGAGTTTGTCCAGTACTGGCTCGGCGGCAAGAATCTCGATGTCCACCAAAACTTAGCCAGAATACCAGAAGTATCGCAATATGCCAAAGTTGAAGCAATGCAGGTTCTCCAAACACCTAGTATGGCAATTGGAGCTCCTGAATGGATTCAACTGGCGAGCACGATCAACCACATCTTTGAAACTCAGCCTGAGATAAACGGACTAGTGCTTACTCACGGCACCTCGACCATGGAGGAGACTGCCTACTTTCTAAACTTGACTGTAAAAAGTAGCAAACCCGTGGTAGTCACAGGATCTATGAGACCACCGTCAGCACTAGGAACGGATGCCGACAACAACTTACTCGCAGCAATCTTACTCGCAAGCTCACAAGAAGCACATGGTAAGGGCGTCATGATTCTGTTGAACGACGAAATCCAAGCAGCCCGTGAAGCCACGAAACAAAACTCTTACAGGGTAGAGACGTTTGGATCCCGTGAATTAGGAATACTGGGCTACCTTGACTCCGATCTAAAGCCCGTATTTTACAGAGAACCCACTCGCAAGCACACTTACCAAACTGAGTTCACGGTTTCGCATGAAAGTGAAATGCCCAAGGTAGAAGTAGTCTACGCTGTGGCTGGGGGGAATGGGATGCAAGCCCGATTCTTAATCGATGCCAAAGTTGATGGGATAATAGGTGCGGCAACAGGGGGAGGGTCGGGGGCTCCGGATTGGAATGATGCGCTTGCAGAAGCCAGCCAAGCTGGAATAGCCGTTGCGATCACTACTCGAACCGGAGCAGGTAGAGTTATCCCCACCACTCGCAGCAAAGAGACTGGCCTAATATCTGGGGACAACCTCAATGCTCAAAAAGCGCGCATTCTGCTTATGCTAGCGCTTTCCACAACCAAGAATACTAACTCCATACAAGAAATGTTCAACACATATTAAGGAGATCTCATGGCTATTCCAAGACGCATAGGAGTCATAGTACCGTCTACCAATCAAGTAGTAGAACCCGATTTCAATATGGCAGTGCCTCGCGGCGTCACAGTTCACGCAGAACGTATGTGGCTGGAAGGCCCATCAGAGCCGGGCGGAGGCGATGGCATAGAACTACTAACCATGAACTCAGATATCGAGCGTTCAGCAAAATATGTGGCTAGCGCGAGTGTAGAGGTTATTGCCTACGGATGTACAAGCGGCACATACAGGACCGGCAGCATAGCATACAGCAAAGCAATCTCTGAGCAGATAACGGAAGCCTCAGGGGGCGTGCCTGCAATTACCGCAATGGAAGCCTCGTTAGAGGCCATGAAGGCTGCTGGTTCAAAGCTAATCAGTGTGGTGGGCCCATACGGCCCAACCTTACTCGAACAAGGGCTCAAACCACTCTTAGAAGAGTCTGGGTTTAACGTAGCCAGCGTGAAAGGCGAGCCCGAAATGCAGCAGCGCACACATCACGGAGCTATAGGCAATCAAGATCCCGAGTTAATCTTTGAATTCGTAACCAGAGCAGCTTCCGAAGACGCAGATACTGTTTACATACCCGGCACCGCTTGGAGGGCTCTAGAAATCGTAGAGGAACTGGAAAAAAGATTGAATAAGACCGTTATCACTGTCAATCAGGCCACAATTTGGAAGGCACTCCGAATGATAGGTGTAAACTCTACTATCAATGGGTTTGGCAGCTTACTCTCCATATAGCTAGAAAAACCGCCACGGGGGAATAAATGACTCAAGAAAAAAGACTCGTCATCGCAAATATAGACCGGCTCAATAAATTAATGGACGAGAACAGACTTGACGCCGTGATTGCTCGCTCAGGGAAAAATTTCACTTACCTCTCAGGGTTTGCCTATCCCGGGACTCTGGCTCGCCATTTGGACTTCCCCGATTCCCCAAGAGCAGTGTTAGTAGTTTGGCCGAGAGAAGGGGAGCCCGTAATGATATTGAACAGTTTTGCCGCCCCACTCGCCCGACGCGACTCGTGGCTCGAAAAAATTGAGATGTACGATGACTACGGCGAATCCCCATACAGTAAAGTGGTTGACGTGCTTAAAGAAAAGGGACTCAACAGTTCACGCATCGGCTTCGAAAAATCCTACCTTAGCGCTGTGCATTGGGATGAAGTGGCTAGCCTTCTTCCAAAGGCAGAACTCATCGACTGCACGAGTATGATGGATCAGGTCAGATGGATAAAAACACCTAGCGAAGTAGCGCTTATAAGAGAAGGTGCTCGCAAGCTAGATGAGGCGTATCTAGAAGTTTTTCCAACGGTTAAAGCTGGTGAAACAGAACGAGATGTACACAGCAGGCTAATAGCAGCATGTCTCGATAGAGAAGCCAATTGGGCTCATGGAATTCTTAATTCTAGTCGGAATACAGTCATGTATGGCGGGGAAAGTGGATTTCAATTTGAGCTTGGCGACATTATCCGAAATGATTACGTTTTCTGGTATCAGGGCTACCCAGGCCATCAATCACGAACCGTCGTGCTGGGAAACCCTTCGGAGGAACAGAAGAAAACATACGAGACTATATTGGGGATATATAGAGGAACAATCGAACAAGCAAAGCCAGGGGTAAAGGCAAGTGAAATTCATAGATTTGCGTCCGATGCCTTCAAGAATGCAGGGATCAAAGGGCGAGTCGCTTTAGCAGGTCACGGAGTAGGTACCTGGTGGCATCAACAACAACCCTATTTGGTGCCCAACAACGACATAATAATAGAGTCAGGAATGGTCCTTGCATTCGAGCCTCATGTTGATTACTACCATATACAAGACATGTTCCTGATTACTGACGAGGGGCAAGAACACCTGTCTCCACTGTTTAGTACAGACGAGATGCTGGTAGTAGGATAATTCGAGACATCCTAAAGCAAGTGCGTCCCGCTACCCATACTTAGGTTTGGGGATACCGTATGTGGAACCATTACACGTAATTTACGTAGTGCTGTCGCTCCCCATCGGAGATCATATTGCCAAGTATAAAATGAATCGCCATCAAGTCTGATTTCGTCACCGTTATCTGCCCATATCTGTCTTATGACATCAACTATAGTGGCCCGCCCGCCTAGCGCAACCAAGGCCTCGTATACCCATGTCTTATATTGCTCTCTTTCCATTTAGACCCCCATACTATTGATTTCAATAGTCAATTCTCCGCCTAGTTGACCACTATACGTCTCCCCTATGGTTTCCACTATGGGAAGAGACTTAACGTCTCGAAGTGTAAATCAGATGAGGTCCCGTGAGTCGGCTGCCAACCCGTTAGCTTCGGGCTTAAGCCATAGACTTCGTGACGCCATAGTATTGGTATGGCCCAATACTCATCAAATAGCATTTGGTTAATCTCTCGCAGTCTTCCAGCCCGAGTGTCCGGATTAGATATAAGACTCACTTCTTCAAAAATACGGTCGCCCTTCCCTGGGTCGTGATACGCCAAAACACCGTCGCTCCCCATATACCTCTTAATGAGGCCTAGCACGCTGGGCATAGTTTGGTAATCAACTCCATGAAATACTGGGGCTGGAGCAACATCTTCAAACACCTGAGGTCTGGAATGGTACCTGACCTTGACTAGTGGGTACTCGCTTGGGATTATACGAACGTTGACCCCAATCTTTCTCCAGTCTTCAGCTATCAATCCATTAAGCTGCAACATCTCCGTCAGCCCGTATGCCGCTATGGAGAATAGATACACAGTCTCTCCCTGGTATCCAGATTTCTTCAGTAGCAACTTAGCGGACTCAGGATCGTAAGGATAATTGGAAAGAGAGGGGTCAAATCCATCTTCCACGGGACTAAACATTGCGGAGCCAGTAGCCAACGAAGCGACCTCTGGAGCATATACCGAATCTAGAATTGAAGGAACATCCAACGCCAGGGCCAAGGCTTTCCGGAAGTCTACGTTGGATGTATAGAAAGATTCATCGTAGCTCATAAAAAATCTCAAAACGGTACTCGTAATGTACCTAGGACCCTTAAGCGTAAATCCATCCTGTTTAAGTGGTTCCACTTTCTCTTGGAGAACCTCCATGCTGAACGCTTCCCCCGCTGGCCTCAACATAGCCATGTCAACCTCTCCGGACCTCAGCATGGCGACCCGCTTAGTAGCATCTGCGATCTTAATAAGCCGAAGCCGTTCGAAGTTAGGTATGCGCTCTGGATTCCAATAGTCTTCATTGGCACCGTATTCTATGAACTCATCCATTGATCTCCTGACGAACTTCCATGGGCCGCTTCCTATCGGCTTTTCGCTAAACCCATTCTCTCCAACCTGTTCCAAATAATGTCTCGGCAGTATAGGCATGTCCCCATCAACGGGACTAAAGTTGTTCATAAATATAACGTCTGGATTTTTGAGATGTATCTTCACCGTGTAGGTATCAACGATCTCCACCTCCGCTACCGCTTTCCTGATAATGGGGCAAGCCCCACATTTTGCAGAATCACGGGAGTAATAGGCCATCATAAATTCGATGTCTTTGGAGGTAACCTCTACGCCATCATGCCATTCCATTCCTTTCCTAAGTTTAAGCGTGTAGGTAGTCGCCGAAGAGTTAATCTCCCAGCTTTCCAAAGCCCCGAGTTGTACGTCAGCACTACCATTAGAATTACTGCCCACTAAGTGATCAAACATGTGGCCATGATATTGCAGGCCTGGCTTAGCATCCATGGAAGGATCGAGCAATTCGGGGCCAAAGGATGGTAAAGCAACTCTCAATAGAGTGTCATTTTGACCCAGCGATGCTAACTGACAACCAAACAGAATAAGAGTGAACGCAGTCACCAAAATAAGACGCCACATAACGTTACTCCGCCTAAAAGAACTTATTAATTTTCAAACGTGAGTTGCTCTGTTCATTCACAGTAGCCAAGTCACGAGGTTATTTTCGTCAAGGAATTGTCACCGAAGTTAGCAATCCAAATTGAACCAGCTATGGCTTCTATAGCAATCGGACTCTTGCCTGTGGCGAAAGTGCCTATCTCCTTGCCATCCAAATCGAGCCTCACTACTTTATCATCTCTGTAGCTTGCGACCCAAATTGTTGCGCCATCAAACGCTACCGCCATAGGCCACGCACCCACTGGATATTCGCCCAGCATTTCTCCATTTGGACTCATTTTGCTCACAACATGTCTCCAGTTTGTGACTACCCATAAGTTGGCTCCATCATGGACTAGATCAACAGGTCCTTGCCCACCAAGTTCCCAAGGAGTTTCAGGTCCAAGGCCTACAGAATAGGTATTCAATATTTCCGCAGCTTCACCCAATTCCTGAACAACTGATTGATCCAAGCTAACAAGCCAAACAGACGTTCCATCAGTCTCTAGGGTCCATGGCGATGGATGTGATCCGGGGATGCGAGTAGTTTTTAGGGTTTTGCCGCTCAGATCTAGTTTGCTGACTGTATTTCCCCATGACGAGGCAACCCAAATATGTCCCAAATGATACAAAAGCGAAGTTGGAGCCGTATAACCTCCACCGATAGGATATGTGCCAATCAAGCCTCCTTGCAAATTCACCTTGTCTACTGATCCCTCACCGTTATTAGCTACCCAGATATCTTTCCCATCAAACTCCAATGCCTTGGGCGAATTTCCAACCTTGTAAACGCCCAGTACTGCGCCATCTTCCGAAATTTCCGTGACGGTATTCATCCCTATATTGGCTATCCATAAGTTTACGCCATCATAGGTAATTGCCCTTGGACTAGAAATTCCGGTGAAGGTATGAACTGTTAAATCGTCGGATGATAGAGGCAAGGGACCAAAATCGGCCTGGGAAGTCTCATGTGGTTGATCCACCTCTCTTTGAAAACAGGCGGAGGACACTAGGGCTACCCCGACAAGAATTGCCAGAAGCCCCAATGCCAGATTACTCATACTATAAACTGTTTAGGTGCTCAAGCACCTCTTCTGGCAATCTAATCTCTTGCGACCTTACGTTCTGGGTTATTTGTTCCGGTTTGCTTGAACCAACGATGACGGACGTGATCGGCGACTTTGACAAACACCACGCAAGAGCTATCTGGGTAGGCTCATACCCAAGCTGTGCGGCTGTTTTCTTGACTTCGTCCACAAGCTTGAACGTTCGCTCGTTCCAAAATCTGGTCTTGGCTCCGCCTGCATGCCTCGAAGCCATATGGCTGTCTTTCGGTGGCTCCTTTGCAGCATCATATGTTCCTGTTAGAAGACCACCCATCAATACCTGATAAGGGATCACTCCGATGCCCTGGTCTTCTGCTAAGGGGAATACCTCTTCCTCTATTCCCCTCTGAGCCATATTGTAGAGCAATTGTATAGAAACAAATTTATCCAGACCCAGTTTATCACCGGCCCACAAAGCTTTAGCTAGTTGCCAAGCCGCAAAGTTTGAGCACCCCAGATAACGAATCTTGCCCATTCGAACCAAGTCATTAAGCGTGTTGAGTGTTTCTTCAATCGGTGTCTCTGGGTCCCACCAATGTACCTGATACAGATCTATATAATCCGTCTTTAGTCGCCTCAAGCTACTATTGACTGCGCCTATCACGTGCTTTCTTGATAAGCCCCTATCATTAACTCCAGGTCCCATAGGCGAGAATCCTTTGGTGCCAATCACCAAGCCGTCCCGCTTCCCTTTAATTGCCCTGCCGACTAGCTCTTCCGACTTACCGTCGTTATACATGTCAGCTGTGTCGATGAAATTTATGCCACTAGCTAAAGCTGCATCTATCACGGAGAATGCCCGGCCATCGTCTACATACCCCTCGCCAAACATGTTGGTGCCCAAGCATATTCTTGAAACCTTCAGACCGCTGCGGCCAACATTTATATATTCCAATCACGCCTCCTTAGCTAGTAAAGTCGTACCTACGGCGCCACTCAATATACGCACGAATTCCACCAGCCGGATCATATTCAGCGTTAAATCCTGTGTCCTCACGGAGTCGAGTGTTGTCAGCAGGCCCACGCCCCGAACCTATGCCTACACCGTCCTCTGAAGTTGGCTGCAAAAATTCTATGCCAGGGACTGCACTCCGGAACGCTTCGACAATCTCATTCTGGGTAACCATTATTCCTCTCGAGACATTGTAGAAGCTATGATTCAGTTTCGGTGCATCCAAAAGGGCGATTAGTCCAGCAGCCAGATCTAGCGCGTAGGTCATATCGCCACTTGAACGTCGCGGTTCTATTTTTATTGGCTCGCCCCGAATTGCCTTGCCTGTCCAATCGTACATCATTGACATAACAGCGCGATGACCGGTCTGTCGCTCCATCGGACCATAGGGACCACTCAGCCTACCACTCGCACCCTCAAATCCATGTAGTTGAGCATATCGACGCGTTAATAATTCACTTGCATATTTGGTCACGCTGTAAAGACTGGTAGGATCCAGTTGCATATCTTCCATTAACGGAATTTCCGGGGGTGTTTCACCATATACTCCACCCGAACTCACATAGACGAAACGTTTTACTCCCACTTTTCTGGCAAGCTCTAACATATTGACAGTGCCAGTGAGGTTGATATCGAAAATCCTCTTGCTGTCGCTCTTCTCTAAATCTTCAAGAACCACTGTGTAAACCGCTGCGTGGATGATGCCTTCTATCGATTTACCTGATGCAGCCTCCTCGATGGAAGACATGTTCAGTATGTCAGCTTGCGCCCAAGTTATCATGCCCCTTACTGACTCGGTATAGGCTAACAAAAGTTCATCAGGAGGAGCTATGTCGATTGATATGACCTCACGACCCTGTTCTGCTAAAACCTTGACTACGTTCGAGGCCACGAAACCTGTGCCACCAGTAACTATTACAGGCATTTCTCTTCTCCCCCTCCCCAAATTTCTTAACGCCGGTAAGTATATCAGGCATAGCTTCCTTTGCGTACAGAAAGATAGCAGTTAGACTAGCGCTGATGGGTAACGTGATGAACAATATTCAAGAATTGTTGGACAGCAATGGGGTTGAATACGACATTGTGTCCCATGAGGCAGTTTACACTAGTGAAGAGGCCTCCAAAGTTCGCGGGACAACGATGGATCAGGGAGCCAAGGCATTGGTGATGAAGGCAGACAAGCAACCTATACTTGTAGTGATAGCCTCTCATCTTAGAGTAGACCCCCGAAAGTTCAAGAGTCTCTACAAGATCAAAGACCTCAGGCTGATATCACCAACCGAAGTTACAGATCTTACTGGTTTGACAATAGGGTCGGTCCCACCTTTCGGAAACTTGATGGATCTCCCAACGTTTGTAGACCAATCCCTACTGTTAGCGAACAACATTGCATTCAACGCTGGGTCCCACACAACCTCAATCATAATGAAATGTGCCGATTTCATCAGTCTGGTCCAGCCTGAAATAGGTGTTTTCGCCGCCTAATGTGTTCCAGTTATTACAAGCCTTAGATACCTATACTCAAAGGCGACACCATCTGCTTTAAGTACGCAAGTGCCGACAAGGCCGTGAGCTTTCCTGTCCTTGGATTGTCATCTGAAGGCACATTTTCAATATGGAGTGTTAATTTCCCAAATTCGCCTTCGGCTATGATGTCATGAGTGTTACGAATAACTTGAGGGTCTGCTATAACACGAATCCTAGTCTTATCAGCTCCTATACCCGCCATGCTCACCGCAGCCGCAACGTTCACATTTGCAGGAAATCTCTTATACCCCTCGCTCACCGGTCCCTCAAATATCTCTGTAGCTTCGGTTATACAATCAAGATCAATGTTCGCCATCTCCACGCCTGGAGAACCCTTCAAGCCCTGTGGTGGCTTGGTCGTAATCATTGTTATGCTCTCTATCTTGCCCTCGGATGCAGCTAGCAGGCCATCCAATCCAATAATCGCACCGGAGGGGACATGGATACGGGCATTGTTTTGCTTTGCCATAGCAACCAGATCATCTCGACCCAAAAGTGCTCCGCAGCTAATTACCATCACAGACTTTCCAGCACTAAGAGCAGTAGTCACAATTTCCTCCACCGCAGATGCGCCTGCTGCCTCTATAACCAAGTCACTCTCGTCGACAACTCCTTGGAGCGATGTTATTTTAATCTGAGACTTCAGCGTTTCGTTAAGTTTGTGAGCCCGGGATTCAGTTCGGCTACACATAGCGACAACCCTCACCTCTGAAACCGTGCCCGCATCGAGCTCCCGAGCCAACTTACCGCCTATGCTTCCAGCACCTACAATACCAACTTTCATAACTACTCCTGTGTTAATATCAGGCGTCTATTATATAGTAGCTTTCGATTACTTGCCGAATGACACAAAATACAATCAACCATAGAATGGACATTCAGAGTTCTTACTTTAAGGAGGGGACATGAGTGACGAGACCGTAAGAAAGGCTGAAATAGAAAAGCGGTTCAGCTTTCTAGAGGCCCGATTCTCTAAGCAGTTAAACGAAGACGAAATGGGAGAGGTTCTTAAGGGGGTTGAATCTACTGTCGATATTTCTATAGCGATGCGTAGTTTTGAGCTAACCTACAAAGACGAACCTCGCTCCATTTTCCACCCCTATGATAAGGAGGAAAAATCGTGACCAAAACTCCAGAATTCCTCCCTATTAGAGAATTAGGGCGACTGTTACGCAAAAAAGAGGTCTCTCCTGTCGAGCTTGCAAAATTCTTTCTTGACAGGTTAGAAGCTGAGGGTCCCAAGTACAATGCTCTAGTTACAGTAACCAGAGAGAGGGCACTGAAGGAAGCCAGGGAAGCTGAAGCTGAAATTTCCCAGGGCCGATATAAAGGTGCTTTACACGGCATACCCTATGGAGTGAAGGATTTGATCGCAACTGCGGGCAATATTCCTACTACTTGGGGCGCCGTGCCTTTCAAGAATCAAGTTCTTGACTACGATGCAACCATTGTCAAAAAACTAAGCAACGCAGGTGCAATTCTTATAGGCAAACTAGCGATGATAGAGCTAGCAGGCGGCATGGGATATGCCTATCCACAGGCATCTGCTAGCGGCCCTGCTATCACACCTTGGGGAAATAAGGACTCTTGGACAGGTGGATCATCCAGCGGCTCGGGTGCCGCGGTTGCAGCAGGATTAGTGCCATTTGCAATCGGCTCAGAAACATGGGGCTCTATTTTAATGCCCGCTCACAATTGCGGCATATCAGGATTGCGCCCGACCTATGGAAGAGTCAGCCGCTACGGCGCTATGCCACTTTCATGGACATTGGACAAGCTTGGACCTATGTGCCTCACTGCTGACGACTGTGGTTTAGTACTGAATGAGATTGCGGGGCGGGACCCTTGTGACCACACAACTTCTAAATCGTCCTTTGCCTATGACGATCAAGATCCCTCCGATCGCACGTTCAAATTTGCATTGCTGAAAGACATGGTGGCCAACGGCGAAGAGGCGGTTAAAGCCAATTTTGGAGAGTCTCTCAAAATTCTAGAACAAATCGGGACTATTGAAGAAGTCGAGTTTCCCGACTTACCTTACGAAGCGGCGACTCGAACTATCTTAAATGCAGAGAGCGCCAGCATCTTCGAGGATTTCTTCGACAGCGGACAGTTTCACGAATTGTCTGGTGATAGTAGCAAGTTCGGTGCTTATTCCAGGTTAGCTGTCCCAGCAACAGACTACCTTCGTGCCCTAAGAATTCGTGATCGTATATGCGATGTAGCCAACAATTTACTTGGAAGCTACGATGCGATAATCGGGACCCCAAGAAACCAAGTTGCTACACCAATTAATCAACCGATACGTGTGTCATCTATAACAGGGTTGGCTAGAGATATCCTGGGTTCTGTAGGAAACATCGCCGGATTGCCTTCTGTGGCAGTTCCAAACGGCTTTGGCGATCGCGGACTTCCAACCGGAATACAATTTATGGGAAACGCATACGAAGAGAATTCAGTTCTTGCAGCGGCACGAGCCTACCAAAACATAACTGATTGGCACAATCAGCACCCATCTGATTAGAGCCAATAATATGATTTTTCAGATAGCCCATTTCAACAGGGGAAGATAAAGCTAGTATTAGCTACCATCCTTTAGCAAGAATTCCCGGTTAAACTTTATCAAGTGGCTAATTGATTGGAAGGAGGCAATATCCTGATTATAATCCGCGGTCACATTGGCCAAATATACTCATTAATCAAAGTTGCTTGGGGAGACTTCATTCGCAACAATTGTACTTATATGGCGGCTGGAATATCTTATTTTGCCATATTATCTTTGTTCCCTCTCGTATTGGCTGGCGTATCTATACTTGGTTTCTTATATTCGTCTCCTAAAGATCAGGAGCATTTAGTAGCCCAGATCGTAAAATTCATCCCAGTATCAACGGATTATCTGGGCTCAAGAATCGACGAAATTATCCGGGCCCGTGGCCCTATTGGACTGATAGCATTCATAGCGCTGGTGCCCGTCGGATTAAGCGTATTCTCCGCTATCAGAAAAGGACTGAATCACGTCTGGCAAATATCTACGCCACAGCATTTTGTGAGGGATAGAGCAATCGATATCCTCATGCTATTTGGAGCCTCCGTCTACGTGTTGCTTTTGGTTCCACTTATTACCAGTATGCCCAGAATCCCTTTAGAAATCCTGGCCTTCTCTTCTAATTTCACTATCCTAATGTTCGTGCACTTCTTCGTCCCCAACATCAAGTTGGCGTTCAAAGATGTCGTAGCAGGTGCCATGGTTAGTGCCGTGTTATTTCAAATAATCCGCATCGCCTTCGCCTGGTTCGTTACTAACTTCACCAGCTTTACCCTGGTATACGGCTCCTTGAGCGCGTTAATTGTCTTCTTAATTTGGGTTTACTTGTCCTCAATAGCCCTAATGTTTGGAGCTCAAATAGCAGCCAGCTACTACGGAATGTATGGATCTGGCTCATCTCTCAAACAAAAAGTAGTAGCCAAACAGTTAGGAATGTTTGAGCAAAGAACAAAATAGGCTTCGA
>QGNO01000010.1 GCA_003228195.2 Chloroflexota bacterium
GCTAAATCCTTAGAAAGTGATGGCAGTGATGGGCGGAAATCCTCTCCGATAGAGTCGGCAAGGGCGACAAAATGATTAACAACGATATGGTTAGTTTTTTCAAACCAGAACTCAGATATCCTAGCAAGGATTTTTCCTTTTTCGGGAATTCCGTTAGGGAGTACTATGTCAAATGCAGATATGCGATCTGTGACCACCATGAGGAGGTATCCATTACCCAGATCATAGGTATCTCTGACTTTACCCCGATGTAACAGATTATCTAAATGTGTATCTAAAATCACCATTTCATCACGCTCTCTTAATTAATTTACAATAATTCAGCTACTAATTATAGAATATTTGGCATCAAAATTGTGCTTATTCAATAGGTAAGACGTGTTGATAATACCAGCATGAGAAAATGTTTGCGGGAAATTTCCTAACAAGTCTCCTGTTTCAGGGTCTAGTTGTTCGCTTAGCAGGCCTAAGTCGTTACTACAATTCATCAATGTTTTATACAAACTGCGAGCTTTTTCAACTTCTCCTAGTAAGACTAAGTTATCCACTAGCCAAAAAGTACATATAATGAATGCACCTTCCCCTCCTTCTATACCGTCGTCATAACCCTTATACCTATAGACGAAACCTTGTGTTGAAGTTAGCTCTTTTTCGATAGCCCTGACTGTTGATATCGCCTTTGGGTCTTTGGGGCTTATAAATCCAACAAGTGGCATGGTTAGGAGAGAAGCATCAAGCAGAGTGCTGCCATAAGATTGTACGAAAGCACCCTTTTCAGAGTTGAATCCTTTATCAAGAATATCCTTTTTGATTTCCCAGCGTGTTCTCTTCCATTTGTCGATATGGCGAGTATCTTGGAGGTGATTAGCTGTTTTTATTGCTCTGTCAATTGCTACCCAACACCAAACCTTTGAGAAAACAAAATGTGCCTTGGTTGATCGCGTTTCCCATATGCCGTCATCAGGATCCTTCCAGTGAAGTGAAACATAATCCGCAACGTTTACCAAGAATTCCCAATAGCTTTTGTCTATTTTGCCGCCTTTTTGAATGTAACGTTGTGTTGTGTCAAAAATTTCTCCGTATATGTCCAATTGTACTTGAGAGTGGGCTGCGTTACCGATGCGCACTGGCTTAGAGTCATAATAGCCTCGAAGGTTAGGAAGCTCAATTTCCGTCAGTTGTCGCTCCCATTGTAGCCCGTACATAACTTGGAGATCATTTGCGGATCGGTTAGTGCTTCGAGCCAGCCATGATGTAAACGATTTTGTCTCTTCTAGATATCCCAACAGCGAAAGAGAGGAAAATCCGAAATAGGCGTCCCTTATCCAAGTATAGCGATAGTCCCAGTTTCGAGCCCCGCCGATTGCCTCTGGCAACGATGTAGTGGGGGCGGCAACTAACCCTCCGCTTGGTTGATACGTTAGTGCCTTTAACGTTAATGCGCTTCGCTCAACGGCATCTTTGTACATTCCACTGTATGTTCCAGCCGATGACCATGCCTTCCAAGAATCTACTGTCTCGCTTAGTGTTGTTTCTAAGCCATCGAAACTGAAGGACTTTGAATTATTGTTAGGTGATTGCTCGCCAAAGTATAGAAGTACATGGATTTTTTGTGAGGTGACCAAGCGTCCCTTTGATATCAGGCCGTTGTCCCATTTGTTCATGGGTGCAGAACATGCTATGTGGACTTGGTAATTTGCACCTTTTATCATCCCGAAATGTTCGTTCGTCAGAATAGGGCTTGGTAGGATACTGCCGTAATAGAACCTAGGGTAGCATTCCATAAGAAATTGCGCCGTTCCACTGGTACACTGCAATGTTCTTATTAGTCTTGCGTTGTTATCGTGTCCGCTAGGGCCATCGGTATTGAAGCAACTACCATTTACTGGCATAAAATCAGTTAATGTAGAAACTCCTGAATCCGTCTGGAATGTGGTCTCTAAGACATTGGTTTGGGGAATATACCTTCGGCTGATAGTGGAGTTGCCGATCGGAGCTAATTTGAAATACCCTCCATGGTTCCAATCCAATAGTCTTCCGAAGATTGAGGCACTATCGAACTTGGGCAAACAGCACCAGTCTATTGACCCTTCCATAGATACGAGAGCGGAGGATCGCATATCACTGATCAGCCCATAGTCGGATATTGGAGGATATGTACTGTTGTTAATGGTTTCTAATATAGGCATATGCCTATATACCGGCTCTGTCAAAAGTTTCGTCTACAAAACGGGTGTAGTATTTGTAGTCGAATAATTGGGCTATTTTGGAAGGATCAAGGGACGAGGTTACGTCTTCTTCTGCTAGAATTAATTCCCTGAAGTCAAGTTTTTCATCCCAAGACTTCATCGCATTTTTCTGGACAATACCATAGGCTTTTTCTCTACTCAAACCGCCCTGCTCAACCAAATCTAGTAATACTCGTTGCGAGAACACTATACCGCGTGTTGATTCGATATTTTCCATCATCCTTTCTGGGTATACGCGTAGTCCTTCCATTACATAGTTAAACACGCTCAAAATGTAATCCAGTGCTAGACATGAGTCAGGCAACACTATCCTCTCAGCGGATGAATGGCTGATATCTCGCTCGTGCCAGAGAGCCACATTTTCCAGAGCAGTTACGCTGAAACCACGAATGAGGCGGGCTAGACCGCAGATCCTTTCTGAAAGCTCTGGGTTACGTTTATGCGGCATTGCTGATGAACCGGTTTGCCCCTCTCCGAATGGCTCTTCTGCTTCCCGTACTTCAGTCCGTTGGAGTGACCTTATCTCAGTGGCAAATTTTTCGAGCGATGCCGCTATCAAAGCAAGGGTTGATACAAAATTAGCATATCTGTCACGTTGTATTATTTGGTTTGATATTGGAGCCACATTAAGCCCGAGTTTTTTACAGACACTTTCCTCGATCGATGGAGTAATAGTGGCATGTGTACCTACGGCTCCAGATATTTTGCCGACAGATATTTGCGCCTTTGCGGATTTTAGTCTTCCTTCGTGACGGTTCATTTCGTCCCACCAAATCGCAAGCTTCAAGCCGAAAGTGGTGGGTTCTGCATGAATCCCGTGGGTACGACCTATCATCAGTGTATTTTTGTATTCAGTTGCTTTGAGACGGAGAGTGTCTCTAAGGCTTACTACCTCGTTCAAGAGAAGTTCAGCGGCTTCAGTCATTTGCAAGCTTTGTGCGGTGTCAATTACGTCGCTTGACGTGAGTCCCAGGTGAATCCAGCGCCCCTCATCTCCCAGATTTTCAGTGATTGATCTTGTGAAGGCAGTCATGTCATGGCGAGTTTTCTCAAAGATTTCATTCATTAGATCGAAGTCATAAGAGGCTTTCCTGAGCTTTTCCATGTCCTTTTCAGGAATAACTCCAGTTTCAGTCCAAGCTTCACAAACCGCGAGTTCAACCGCGAGCCACTTGTCATATTTGTTATGCTCGGACCAAACACTCTTCATTTTGGGCCTTGAATATCGATCTATCATTCTTTTCTCCAATAATTTTCTTTTTCCAAATACTTAATTACTTCGAAGAAATCGTGAAGTTCTAAATGTCGTAATTTTTCGTTTTTGCACATCTCTAATAGCCCAGATCTGGCGAAAACAAAGTTTGTCTTTCTAGCTGGGCAGAAGTCAGATATTCCGTCGCCCGCGTAGTAAACTCGATGTCCTAAGTTTTGATATCGTTCAACGATCGAACATTTGCAGTTGCCCCATTTGAGACAGTCATCACGAGTGTATTTGTAATCAAATTTTATTCCACTTCTTGAAAATTCTGTTCCAACTGGAAATGTGGGTACCCATTCTAGATTTTCACGCTGTAGTAGAGCCTCTACGTAAAAATCTAGACCGTATGTCACTATTCCTAACTCAACGTTATTATCCTTACAAAAATTTGCTAAATCTAGAAATCCGGCCCGGAGGTTTGCGAATTTCCTTACATGAGCTTGCAGTATGGTTTTTTCAGTAGTCAGATTTCTAAATGGTGCTTCGAAGTATTCTCTTGGGCTGATGGTTCCTTGATGGAATTGTTCGATCAACACCCGCCAGTCTTGTGCCCCAAATTCGTCTAGGACCAGATGCGCGACATTTTGATCTGCTGTTGTGTCATCGAAATCACAAAGAATGGCCAAGCTCATTTTTGGAGGCCTTCTCTTTTGAGGGCGTTATGTAGATTAAGTTTGGATAGGGCACTTTGCACCATAGCGGCTTATCCCTCTCTTAGCGAACGCCGATAGGCTGAGTACGCTTGTTTAATTTTCTCGTGTTTGATGCTTAGTATGCTAGCTGCTAGATACGCTGCATTTCGTGCACCCCAGCTACCAACTGCAACACAGGCTACCGGCACTCCTGGCGGCATTTGCACAATTGCGTGCAATGCGTCCACACCCTTCAATTCGCTGGTTCCTAGTGGTATTCCAATTACGGGAAGATCAGTCCAAGCTGCTATCGTACCAGGAAGTGCCGCAGCTCCCCCTGCCCCAGCAATTATTACCTCGATCCCCCGGTTTTCTGCAGAACTCGCATAGTCTGCGACTTTTTGAGGGGTCCGATGGGCAGATATAGCGAGCAACTCGTGATCTATCCCGAGGTTTTCAAGTATTCCCAGCGTGTCCTGTATTAAAGGTTCATCTGTCTTGCTGCCAATTACTACACCTACAAGAGGCATACGCACCTCCAAAAATTTATCCAATGTCTAGTCTCAATTGCTAACATTATCGAAACTGGCAATGTCTTTGCGATAGAAAGCGCCAGCAAATCTTATGTGGTTTATTGCTTCATAGGCGATTTCACGTGCACGTGAAATGCTTTTACCTTGACCAACAACTGTTAACACGCGCCCTCCGCTGGTAACTATACTATCATTATCCAAGCTGGTTCCTGCATGGAATATGAGTGCTGTTTGTCCTGCCTCCTTTAGGCCACCTATTCTGAACCCCGTCTCGTAGCTTTCAGGGTATCCGTTAGAAGTCAGTACAACTCCCACACAATGTTGATCACTCCATTGAATTCGTGTTTTGTTTAGCCTGCCCTCAGCTATTCCTACCATAATTTCCGCCAAATCTGACTTGAGTCTTGGCAAGATGACCTGAGTTTCTGGATCTCCCAATCTTGCGTTAAACTCAAGAACTTTGGGCCCTTGTTTGGTCATCATTAATCCACCATAAAGAACACCTTTATAAGGATTGTTCTCTTTAGCCATACCCTTTACTGTAGGGGCGAATATCTCGTTTTCAATCTGCTCGTCGACCTGTTCAGACCAAAATTCAGCTGGGCTGTAACAGCCCATTCCGCCTGTGTTAGGGCCGACATTTCCGTCATAAGCCCTTTTGTAATCGCAAGCCGATACTAACGGAGAATGGTATTCTCCATCTACGAACGAAAAAACGGAGACCTCTTTTCCATCCAGAAATTCTTCAATTACTATCGTTTGGCCAGCATTTCCAAGGGTCCTTTGGTTCATAAATGTGTCTAACGCTTTGGAAGCATCAGTTTTGCTATTCGCTACCACAACACCTTTGCCAGCTGCCAAGCCATCCGCTTTTATGACTATGGGCAGCTGGACGTGATCTAGGAAGTTGGAAGCTTCTAAGTAGTTGTCGAAGGTCATACTCTCTGCACAAGGAATTTGATGTCTTTTCATGAATTCTTTGGCAAATGCCTTACTACTTTCCAATTGGGCTGCGGATTTTGTAGGTCCAGCTATCATTAATTTTTTATCTGTAAACTTGTCGACTATTCCTATGCTAAGGGGTTCTTCTGGGCCTACAACGGTTAGATCAATATCCGTATCACCGCAAAATTTGATCAGATTATGTAAATCGGTGGAGTCGATAGTTACATTTTGACTTATCTGGCTGGTTCCAGCATTACCTGGTGCTATGAATAGATTCTTGACGTTTGGGCTTTGCTTTAGCTTCCACGCTATAGCGTGCTCACGACCGCCATTGCCTATGAGTAAAACGTCCAAATTGAGATCCCCTTGTTTGTATGGAGAGGTATTATCTATTCCCACTCAATAGTGCCTGGAGGTTTACTTGTAATATCGTAGACCACTCGGTTGACTTCAGGCACTTCGTTCACAATCCGGTTTGATATATTGGCAAGGACTTCATAGGGCAATCTTGCCCAGTCAGCGGTCATAGCATCTTGACTAGTTACTGCACGTATCGCGACGGCATAGCCGTAAGTTCGAAAATCTCCCATCACTCCAACGCTTCTGGCATCTGTCAAAACAGCGAAGCTTTGCCAAAGGTCTCTGTACAAATTCGCTCCCTTTATTTCATCCATAACTATCCAGTCGCATGAACGCAATATTTCGAGTCGCTCTTTGGTGACTTCACCAAGAATTCTTATTGCCAATCCAGGTCCAGGGAAAGGTTGTCTGTATATAATCTCTTCAGGCAAACCTAATTCTAGGCCAGCCTTCCTCACTTCGTCTTTGAAAAGATATCTCAATGGCTCCACAAGCGTCAGTGACATTGTGGGCGGTAAACCGCCAACGTTATGATGAGTTTTTATCTTGGCTGAGGCAGAGCTTTCTACAGTCTGACTTTCAATAACGTCTGGGTATAGTGTTCCTTGGGCTAAGAACTCAACCGCCCCTAATTGTTTGGCGGCAACCTCTTCAAAAACTTTTATGAACTCTTCGCCTATCGCATGCCGCTTTTCCTCTGGGTCTGTCACGCCATCAAGTCTACTCAAGAAGCGGCCTTCGGCTTGAACGTGAATGAGATTAAGTCCCATGTGTTTTTCAAAAACCTCTATAACGCGTTCAGATTCTTCCCGTCTCATAAGACCGTTGTTTACGAATATACATGTGAGTTGATCTCCAATGGCTCTGTGCAGGAGCAATGCGGTAACAGCTGAGTCTACGCCTCCAGACAGAGCACATATTACTTTACCAGTTCCTACCTGCTTTCGAATATTAGTCAAGGATTGCGTCACAAAGTTACTGGAAGTCCATAAGGCACTGCACCCGCAAATTTTGTAAAGGAAATTGGCTATGAGATCCTTACCTTGAGGTGTATGAATTACTTCTGGATGAAATTGTAAGCCGACTATATTGCCATTTCCCATAACTGCTACTGGGGAATTATCAGTATATGCGAGAGAGTTGAAGCCAGGTGGAAGTTCGCTTATTTGGTCACCGTGGCTCATCCATACTGGTAGGCTAGGGGGTACATTAGTAAAAAGAGGCGTGTCAGGGATGTTCTGATGTAAAACAGCGTGGCCATATTCCCGTTCTTTGGCCGGGACTACTTTTCCGCCCAGCTGGTAGGTTAAAACTTGCATGCCATAACAAATACCTAAGACGGGGAGGCCACTTTCGTAGACCCAAACGGGAGCTAGCGGAGCTCCTTTGTCGTAGACGCTAGATGGTCCTCCAGAAAGGATAATCCCCTTTGGATTAATTTTCGCCACATCATCCCAAGTTGCGTCATGGGGAACTATCTCACAATATACCTTGCTTTCACGAACTCTCCGAGCAATCAGTCGACTGTATTGGGAGCCGAAATCAATAATTACAACAGCCTCTTCCTGACTTCGTGTTAATTGCTCAGGAAGAGGCTGTTGTCCTCGATTTTCTTTAGCTATCTCCAAGTATGCGGAGACTTCTAGATCATCACTTGTGGACACCCGCCGAGAGGTTGAAATTTCTTGTTCCTTATCCAGCACAGGCCTCCAGTTTAATAGGAATTTTTGATCAAGTTTGAGCGTAACACCTGTGCTATACTCGGTCAAGATAAAGACAGCCATAAATTGATGAGTTTAGTGCGCAAATATCGATGAATATACAGCAGGCTATCCAAGGTTTATCACCTAGGATTAGAATTCAGGTTGAGTTAGGAGTAGAGATCTTGGGTAAAGGTGGGCTATTAGCATACCCTACCGATACTGTTTATGGATTGGGTGCAGATTTCTCGAATGAAATGGCAGTTAAGAACGTTGTGAAGATCAAGAACAGAAAGGAGACGATGGGTTTTCCATTGCTGTTATCTAAATCGGATATGCTGCCCCTTGTGGCAGAAAATATTTCTCCAGTGGCCTGGCCTTTAATCGAGAATTTTTGGCCTGGACCATTAACTCTAATACTCCCGAAAACTGGTGCTGTGCCTGACGTTGTTTCGGGGGGAAGGGCTACAGTGGCGGTGAGGGTGCCAGATCATGCAGTGCCCCGGGTTTTAAGTGAGTGGCTGGGAAGACCTATCGTGGGGACAAGTGCGAATATCACTGGCTTTCCGTCTCTGGAATCCAGTAATCAAGTGACATCTCAGATTGGTGACCTTGTAGATTTGGTTATAGAAGGTTCCAGCTTAGGTCGTTTGGAATCTACAATTATAGACCTAACTGATATACGTCCTAAGATCGTAAGGCGCGGTGCTGTGCCTGTAGAGGAAATTCGATTATTCTGCCCACTACTACCATGTTAAATCTACATGAACGCCTAGGGGTATACCAGCAAATGGCCGAAGATGCATTGCGCAATGTTTTTTCTGAAAAGAACTTTCCTTTATACGGGTTGATGAAATATCAGATGGGATGGATTGATGAGGCTGGTAACGAGGGGGGGCCTGATGCTAACTTGAGTAGATTGCATGCCAGCTTGGCTTTGATGGCCTGCGAGGCGATAGGAGGGGATCTGAAGGCGGCTTTGCCAGCAGCAGTATCTGTTGAATTACTCAATCAATTTGTGCAGGTGCATACTGATATACAGGAAGGTAGTCAAGACAGGCATGGTCGTAGCAGCCTTTGGTGGGTATATGGCCCAGCCCAAGCAATCAACGTGGGTGATGGATTTCATGCTATGGCTAGGATGTCGCTAATGCAATATCCAAGAGGTCTAGAAACGAATGAGCAGACTTTACGGGCATTAGATATCTTAGACAGTGCCTCTCTAAGAATGTTGGAAGGGCTACATCAGGAATTGGTGTACCAGGAGCGAGTAGATATTTCTACCGACGCCTACATGAAAATGGCTAGGGGGAAAATTGGCGCTCTTATGGGCTGCGCGTTGGAGTTAGGGGCTCTTTGTGGAGGTGCGACGGACCGCGAACGTGAAGTTATCAGAAACGTTGGAGAAGAAGTTGGGGTTGCATTCCAAGTTCAAGAGGACCTACAAATGATTTGGGGAAACCCTCTTTCTGGCAAAAGAAAAGGCTCTGATCTTTTAAATAAGAAAAAAGGCTATCCGATAATTTATGCACTAGAGAAGGCCGCTATAAGCGTCAAACGGGAAATCGGCACAATGTTTTTTAAGCGCGTCCTTGATTCTGAAGATTTAGATCAGCTTCTGAAGATTTTAGATAAGCTTGATGTTAAGAATGTAGTGGAATCCAAGATTGATGAATTGTGTAGTTCTGCAGTTTCCCAGCTTACCGAAGTGTCAAAAGTGGATGTTTTACCATTGAAATCTTTGTTCACTTGGCTTGCCCTACGTGGAAAATAACTTTATTCGGAGGCATTACAGTTGCCAAAACAAACAGTCGCTGACGTAGATATTGCGGGAAAGCGGGTTTTACTAAGGGCAGATTTGAACGTTACGTTTATACCTAATACTAATGTCATATCCGATGATAGCCGGATTAAGGCTGTTATGCCGACGATTGATTATTTGAAGAGCAAAGGCGCGAAAATAATACTGTGCTCTCACCTCGGAAGGCCAAAAGGGAGAGTTGTGGAAGAATTAAGATTAACTCCCGTTGCGAATAGGCTTAAGGAACTCATCACAGATGGCTTCTCATACGTGAGTGATGTGATAGGGCCTGCCGTTGAATCTGAAGTCGATGAAATGCGGGAAGGGGATGTTCTCCTTCTGGAAAATCTCCGATTTTATCCTGGAGAGGAAAGCAACGACGCAGAATTTGCAAAAGGATTAAGCCGATTCGCTGATGTTTATGTTAATGACGCCTTTGGAGCCGCGCATCGAGCCCATGCCTCCGTTCATGCTATAACCGAATTGCTACCAGCCGTAGCCGGGTTTCAAATGAGCCAAGAGATAGAGATGCTCGGATCCACGGTAGATAATCCGCAGCGACCGCTTTTGGCTGTTATGGGTGGTGCGAAGGTTAGCGACAAGATACTTGTGCTCCAGAAGTTGATTGACCGTATTGACAGATTAATTATTGGAGGCGGAATGGCTGCTACTTTTCTTAAGGCGTTGGGCCATGAAATGGGCAAATCAGCTATCGAAGAAGATCGTTTCGATCTGGTGAAATCAGCTCTTTCAAAAGCGAACGATATGGGGGTCAATGTGGTGTTGCCGGTAGATTTTGTAGTTGCTCGAAGTTTTTGTGAGGAAGCTGAGCCAGTAATAGTTAAGTTTGATGAAGTGCCTGCTGATGGCTTCATAATGGATATTGGTCCTAGTACAATAGAGGAGTTTAAGATGTCTATTCTAGGAAGCAAAACGGTTATATGGAACGGCCCGATGGGTGTCTTTGAGTGGACTAGTTTTAGTAAAGGCACTTCGGCAGTTGCCTTGGCTATTGCTGGTTTGAAGAGTGCTACAACCGTGGTCGGAGGTGGTTCAACTGCGGAAGCTGTAGAAACATTTGGTGTGTCTGACCGCATGAGCCATGTCTCTATTGGAGGTGGCGCATCTTTAGAGTTTATGGAAGGGAAAGAGTTGCCGGCGGTAGCTGTTTTGCCCGATAGGGAGAATTAAATGATCGATTTTCCGGCTCTTAAGGATATAGTTGATTCTACTCCTTCAAAAATAGTCATGATTGTAGTTGATGGGCTAGGTGGAGCGCCGAGCTCTAAAACTGGTTTGTCTGAGCTTGAAACGGCCAAACTTCCTAACTTGGATCGACTAGCTAAAGAGTCTTCTGGTGGTTTGACCATTCCAGTGGCCCCTGGAGTGGCACCTGGTAGTGGTCCTGGGCACTTGAGTCTTTTTGGGTATAACCCGCTCAAATACTTTATTGGACGTGGAGTATTAGAGGCTTTAGGAATTGGAGTCAGCATGGGTGACGATGACGTGGCTGCGAGGGGTAACTTTTGCCTTTTGGACAAAGAAGGACTGTTAGTTGATAGAAGAGCTGGGAGGATCTCATCCCAAGAGAGTTCCCCCTTAGTTGAGGTTCTGGACGAAATTGACATAGATGGCGCTGAGTTGTCGATATTCCCAGTTAAGGACTACAGATTTGTATTTCTAATGAAGGGTGAAGGTTTGAGCGACAAGCTTACTGAAACTGACCCTCAGCGTATAGGAGTTGCACCACTTGAAGTCGAGGCGTTGGATGGAAACGCTGAAAATGCGCGGAATCTAACAAACGCTTTTCTTTTGGAAGCGAGAGAGCGATTAATGAATCAAGAGAGGGCTAATATGGTACTTTTGCGGGGCTTTTCCCGTGTTCCTAGATTTCCTTCTTTTGCAGACGCGTACAAACTTAATGCTGCTGCTATCGCCGCCTACCCAATGTATCGCGGATTGGCTAATGTAGTAGGTATGAGTGTGATTAATTGCGGGGTTGAGTTTGAAGACGAAATTGACTCTCTAGCTGAGAACTATAATGATCATGATTTCTTTTATGTGCATTATAAGCCGGCCGATGCTGAAGGCGAGGATGGCAACTTTGGAGGAAAGGTTAAGGCTTTGGAGGCGTTGGATTCGATGATTCCAAGGATACTCGATTTAGATCCTGATGTTGTGGTAGTGGCAGGAGATCACGCAACTCCTTCAATTTTGGCTGCTCATAGTTGGCATTATGTTCCTGTGTTGATTCGATCCAAGCATACCTTAGGGGATGGCGTTGGTAGTTTTAGTGAGCGGGCTTTGGCACAGGGATCTCTAGGTACGTTCCAGGCTGAACACCTGATGCTCCAGGTATTATCACATGCTGGGAAGCTGAGTAAGTACGGCCCATAAAACGTATAAGTTTCGTTCTTATAGGAGGATAAATGGGTAGACCAGTTGTAATTGGTAATTGGAAGATGAATGCTACAATACATCAGGCGGGGCTCCTAGCGTCTGCTATAAGAAATAGTGTATCGGATGTTAATGGAGTGCAAGTGGTCTTATGCCCGCCATTTGTGTCTGTCCAAGAAGTTTCTAATTCGCTCCAGGGATCTGGCCTGAAAGTTGGGGCACAGAATATGCACCATCAAGAGAAAGGTGCATTCACTGGAGAAGTTTCGGCAGAAATGCTGAAGGGGCTTGTTACTCATGTAATTCTTGGTCATTCGGAGCGCAGGCGCGACTTCAATGAAACCGATGATTTAGTTAGCTTGAAAGCACAGATGGCACTCATAGCAGGTTTTCAGCCGATAATATGTGTTGGTGAGTCATTGAGCGAACGCCAGGAGGGTAGAGCAGAAGAAGTGATTTCCACCAGTATAAAATCATCGCTTTCTGGTATTGGGCCTGGTAGCGATTTTGTTGTGGCTTATGAACCTGTTTGGGCAATAGGTACTGGTGAGGCTGCAACAGGCAGCCAAGCTCAGGATATGTGCCAATTATTACGTGATTGTATCGCAGTTGTTTTTGACAGAGAAACGGCTTCTAGGACCTCGATCCTATACGGAGGAAGTGTTGGCCCAGACAATGCAGCAGAATTCGTTTCTATGAGAGACATTGATGGTGCATTAGTGGGAGGTGCTAGTCTTGATGCCGAGCAATTTGCATCGATCGTGCGGACCACGGCATTAGAGAGGGTTTCTAGTAGCGTCTGAGATTTGATTCGCATAACTTATGCATAAGGCCAGTAGCATATGAGCAGTGGACATGCGTGATCTGATTGTTGCTATAGTTGGACCTACCGCGGTGGGCAAAACTCACCTTAGTTTAGAAGTAGCTAGGCGGTTCAATGTAGAAATAGTTAGTGTTGATAGCAGGCAAATTTATCAACATTTGGACATTGGAACTGCAAAACCCACAATCGAAGACAGATCAGTTGTTTCACACCACCTCATTGATATAGCCGATCCGAAGGATGGCTTTAGTTTAGCCACGTACCTGAAAATGGCCAGGAGTGTTATAGGAGCGATTCATAAGAGAGGGGCCATACCTTTGTTGGTGGGAGGTACTGGGCAGTACTTTCGAGCATTGGTTGAAAATTGGCAAGTGCCGGCCGTAGCACCTGACTGGGCTTTTAGAGAAAAGATGGAGACATTTCTGTTTGATCACGGGACTGAAGCTCTTTATGAGCGGTTAAAGGTTATAGATCCGATCTCAGCTCTGGCTATTGATCCAAAGAACTCTCGTCGCGTAATTAGAGCCTTGGAAGTTTACGAACATACGGGGGCTTCGCTCTCTAAACTGCGCTCAAGGAGCGATTCTAGGTATACTTCGCTTGTGCTAGGAGTCACAACGGAGAGAGAGAAGTTAGACTCATGGATTGATTTGCGAGTCGACAATATGATTGGGCTTGGCTGGGTACAAGAGGTGAGCAATTTGCTTGGTTTAGGTGTTAATGGCGAGCACCAGTCGATGAGCAGTGTTGGGTATCGAGAATTAGTAGAGTACTTGAGAGGTAACACTGAGCTTTCAGAAGCTATCCAAAACATTAAAACAAAGACCAGAAGGTTTGCACGGAGCCAGTACGGTTGGTTCAGTTTATCAAACCCAAGCATTAAATGGCTTGAATCTGAAGGTGAAGTCGTGGATCGTACGGTTCAGTTGATGAAGAACTTCATGTGTTAAAATGCGATCATTATGAGATTCAGTAAAATGCATGGGCTTGGTAACGATTACGTTATGCTTGATGGCTCGGGAACAAGCATGGATTTGCCAAGTTTGGCTGTACAGTTGTGTGATCGTCATTTTGGGGCTGGGGCTGATGGTTTATTAGTGGCAGAACCTTCAAATTCTGCCGATGTAAGGATGAGGATGTTTAACCCTGACGGCTCAGAAGCCGAGATGTGTGGTAATGGTATCCGCTGCTTTACTAAATACGTACTAGAAAACGGCTTGGTTTCACTGAAAAATGGTGTTATCAATGTTCAGACCCTGAACGGCGTTTTGGAGGTTACTCCCTTCACTGACGAAGGAGGCCGTGTTGATAGGGTAGGGGTTTGGATGGGACAACCTGTGTTCAATGCTGACGATATACCTGTGAAATTACCACTCGCCAATCATGAGCCCACAAAAGAGGCTCAATTGTCGAATATTCAGACGGGAGTGAAGTTTGATAATTTCGTTGTTGAATACCCTTTGAGTATAGAAGAGGAAACTTTCAACATAACTTGTGTTTCGATGGGTAATCCTCATGCTGTTGCGTTTGTCGATCAATCCGTCGACTCAATCGAGCTAGATCGTGTTGGCCCGTTTGTTGAGAATCATCCGATGTTCCCGCAACGTGTTAATTTCCATGTGGTCAACGTGGAGAGTAGTAATAGATTAAGGGCCAGGACCTGGGAGAGGGGTGCAGGGTTAACTTTGGCTTGTGGGACTGGGGCTTGTGCTATACAGGCGGCCGCTCGACTTCTTGGAATTACTGATGAGGAGATAACCTTAGAAATGCCTGGGGGCGATTTGATTATAAAATGGACTGGGGGTCTAGCAGCGGTTTATATGGAAGGACCAACTGTGGAAGTTTTCCATGGTCAATGGTTGTAGCTTATAGGTTACTTTATGATTCATACAATTAAACGGAGGGATAATGAGGTTTGCTGAAAGGATAGATAAATTACAGCCTTATTTGTTTGTGGAGATCACGAAAAAGATAAAGCAGAAGCGATCCGAAGGAGTTGATGTGATCACATTCGCTATAGGTGATCCTGATATCCCAACACCTCCTCACATATTAGGGAAATTGGTTGAAGCGGCACATGAGCCGGCAAATCATCGCTATCCGGAATCTGAGGGACTTCCAGAGTTTAGGCAAGCTATCGCTGATTGGTACGGCGGAAGGTTTGGTATATCTCTCGATCAGCAAACTGAGGTACTTCCTCTGATTGGAGGGAAGGAAGGTATTGGGCACATGGCTCTTTGTTTCATTGATCCAGGCGATATTGCTCTAGTGCCTGATCCTGGCTATCCAGTGTATTCCGTAGGGACTATGTTCGCTGGAGGCGAATCGTATTTCATGCCCCTCCTAGAAGAAAATGATTGGTTGCCTGATTTGGATTCAATACCAGAGCAGATAGCGAAAAAAGCTAAAGTAATGTGGCTGAATTATCCTAACAATCCCACTTCGGCTGTAGCTGATTTAGACTTTTTTGAAAAGATTGTAGATTTTGCTAAGAGCTACGACGTAGCAATTTGCCATGACGGCCCATATTCTGAAGTTGCTTACGATGGTTATAAACCAGTTAGCTTCCTTCAGACCAAGGGCGCTATGGACGTGTCTGTAGAATTCCACTCGCTATCTAAGGGTTATAACATGACAGGCTGGCGGGTCGGAATGGCCGTAGGGAATGCTGAAATGATCAATGCATTGATGCGGGTGAAGTCCAACCTTGATTCAGGTATTCCTCAAGCGATACAGATCGCTGGAATCGAGGCTTTAACTGGTTCTCAGGACTGCATTGCTGAGAATAATGCAATTTACAAAAGGCGAAGAGATCGGTTAGTAGAAGCCTTGAGAGGGATTGGAATGCAGATCACGCCTCCAAAGGCTAGTTTATACGTCTGGGCTAGGGTTCCTGATGGTTATTCTTCGGCGGACTTTGCAACGATGCTGCTTGAGGAAAAGGATATCGTTGTTACGCCAGGTTCAGGGTATGGTGAATATGGAGAAGGCTATATCCGTCTTTCTCTAACGCTTCCTGACAAGCAATTGGACAAAGCCGTAGATCGATTGACAGGCTGGCGCCTGCCTGCGGCGCCAGTGAGGTAATAAGCATACCGCGACAGACCTTCGTTACTTCGAGCAATAATGAAAGAGCTTATCTGGCGGGTGTCCAGATCAAGAGAAGGCGCTCTCTGTGGTCATTACGCGACTCGTTATCTGAGTTGGGTTCTCTAGCACGTTCCGCGGGAGCTGAAGTTGTTGGCACTATCACCCAACAGTTGGAGCGACCAGTTCACACTTATTTAGGTAAAGGTAAAATAGAAGAGTTAAGGTCATTGCGGGAGACTTTTGATACCGTAATTTTGGATGATGAGTTAACCCCAACACAGCAACGTAACCTAGAACATGGTTTTGGTGACAATATCAAGGTAATTGATAGGACAGCCCTTATCTTAGATATATTTGCCAATAGAGCACGAACGAGAGAAGGAAAATTGCAGGTTGAATTAGCTCAACACGAATATTTGTTGCCACGCCTTGCAGGTCAATGGTCCCATCTTGAGAGACTGGGAGGAGGTATTGGCACTCGAGGGCCTGGAGAAACCCAAATTGAAACCGATCGAAGACTTATTAATCGTAGGATACAAAGTTTAAAGGCTGACTTGAACAAAGTGCGAAGCCATAGGTCCCTACAAAGAAACCGACGTAGTGCAAATGACATTCCGGTAGTGGCTTTGGTTGGATACACTAATGCGGGAAAGAGTACTCTTTTTAATAAGGTGACAAGTGCAGGTGTTTTACAATCTAGCGCGCTCTTCGCAACTTTGGATCCGGTGACTAGAAGGGTAAAGCTTCCTAGTAATCACTTAGTATTAATGTCCGATACGGTCGGATTTATACACAAACTTCCACCCGCAGTGGTAGCTGCCTTCCGTGCAACCCTAGAAGAACTCCAGAGTGCTGATTTACTAGTTCACGTTGCTAGTGCCTCAAGCAGAAATGTGAACGAGCATATAGCGGTTGTTGAAGAAATACTTAATGATCTTGGATTATCAGCAAAGCCGTCATTGCTAGTCTTAAATAAATCGGATCTATTGACTGAAGATACCAATGAGCGAGATTGGCCTGCAGGTCAATTTGTATCAGCGATTACAGGGCGTGGATTAGATAAGTTTCTGTGTAAAATTGATCAGATGCTCCACGATGAGATCGAATTGCCTGTAGGGTAGGGAATTTTTAAGGAGTATACTGCTTATCAATTGGTTCGCCCTATCATACTTATGTAAAGTAGCAGATTGCGACATGACAAAGAACTTCTCATCTGTGGCGACAGTCTAAATTTGCGGTTTTTCTTTTGAGGAGCGTTTAGATCTAGGACTCGCGATCCTCTATGGGAACGTATTCGACGTCAAATGGTCCAGTATATTCGGTTAATGGACGGATAAGCATGTTGTTAGATGATTGCTCGATGACGTTTAGCGCCCACCCTGGTACTCTGCCCAAAGCAAATATTGGTACGAATATATCTTCCGGTATTCCTAGGAGGTAATATATCGAACCCGCGAAAAAGTCGACGTTAACGTAGATACCTCTAGACTGGTATGGTTTCATAGCCTCTTGGATCCCTGTCAGAATCTGGAACCAATGTGGTTCGCCTCTTTCAGCCCCTAGACTTTCTGATCGCTCTGCCAAGTGTCGGGCTCTAGGATCCTCAGCTTTGTATACTCGATGCCCGAAGCCCATTATCCTACCTTTGTTATCCAAAATGTTCTTTACATAAGCGGCAGCATTTTCTGGAGTGCCCACGGCTTCAGCCATCTTTTGAACAGCTTCAGCAGCACCACCGTGCAATGGTCCTTTCAACGTTCCAATACCGGTTACAACCGCTGAATGAAGGTCGCTTACAGTGGATGCGGTTACTCTAGCGGCAAACGCGGATGCATTTGATCCGTGTTCGGCATGTAGTATGAAATCGACGTCAAGTATTCTGGATTCTTCAGCGGTCGGTTCCTTGTCGAGTAGCATATTGAGGAAGTTTCCAGCGTGATTAAGTCTGGAGTTAGGCTTCACAGGTGATTTCCCGTTTCTAATTCTGTGATGCGAGGCGACTATCGTTGGCGCCTGGGCCGTAAGACGTATGCCTTTCCTTATAATCGCTTCAGTCGAATTATCATCAACATCTTCATCAAATGCTGACAAAGCAGAAACGGCAGTACGTAGCACGTCCATCGGATGGGCGTTTTTTACAGCTTCAATCACGTCTAACACCCCGCTGGGGAGCTCTCTATTGGACCTTAGATCGTTATCGAACGCGCTCAATTCGGGGATTGTTGGCAGTTTCCCGTACAGAAGAAGATAAACCACCTCTTCGAACGTCGACTTTTCTGCTAGGTCGTGTATGTCATAGCCTCTGTATAGAAGCTTTCCAATGCCGCCGTCAATGAAACACGAGTCTGACCTATCAAAGTAGACTCCGTTTAATCCTTTGTGTATCTCTATTCCTGAGTTTGTCATGCTGCCTCCTGCGGAATTAAACAAAATTGATGAGGATCAATAGTGGTGATTGTATGCCACACAATTTTTGTTAGCTTAGTTGACACTCATCAAAACCACCGTAACCTTCGGTATGCTATCAATGCCCAATATTGGTGTCAATCCTGACTATCAATAAGCCCCTTGGAGAGCTATGTTAAAATGGACCCTACCCCACAGCTGAGGCTGTCATGAGACAAACAGGTTACCGGGTTTCTATCTACATCATTCTAGTCCTTTTGATTTTTGGGCTAGTACAAGTTGACGCATTTAACAGGCGTAATTCTGAGCAAAGAGTCCCATCTAATGTGCCGGCAGAGCTATCAGGTGTTTGGGAGGCATATAAGATATTGGAAACTGATTTCGGAGGTGTGACAAAGGTAGATTCATATAACCTTATTCAAGGGGCATTGCGCGGATTGATTGGCGTGATTCGTGAAAAAAGACCGTCATTAGATTTGAATCAATACGATACACCGTTACAGAATCTTGACGAACTGTGGGCTTTGTGGGCAGATATTTCATTATTACTTAAGAATGAGGGGATTGAGATTGGGTCTAGTTACTTGGAGGAAGCTGCTATCGAAGGCATGTTAGAAGCTTTGGGAGATAAGAATACGGCTTACTTATCCGCCGACAGATACGAACGGCTAGAGGAGAGTTTTGAATCAGATTTTGAAGGGATCGGTATATGGGCTGTGCAGCAGTCAGGAGAAACGTTGGTTTCAGGAGTGATTGAAGGAACACCAGCGGAGAAGGCTGGCATTCTGGCAGGAGATGTAATTGCAGCGGTAGATGGTGTTCCAATAGCTGACCTAGCTATTGACGAAGTTGTAGCTATGATTAAGGGCCCGAAGGGCACTAATGTCAATTTGCTCGTTAACCGCTGGTATGATGGAAAGGCCACTACCCAAACGCTTACAGTAGCTCGAGACCTAGTTAGAACCACTTCAGTGATTTGGAATCCGTTAACTGATGATGTGGCTTATATGAAAATAGATAGATTTCGCGACATGGCAGATCAAGAGGTAGTAAAAGCACTCAATGAAATATTGGCTGGGGGCTTTGGTAGTCTTATACTCGATGTAAGGGGTAACACTGGAGGTTTGGTGTCAACAGCCGTTTCAATAACTAGCCAGTTCCTGACTGACGGTTTAGTGATTTACCACGTTGACGGTCAAGGGTCACGGACTGATTCGGCGGTCAAACCCGGTGGAATCGCTACCGAAATGCCACTGGTGGTACTTACTGACAGATTGACTGCTAGTTCCAGCGAATTCCTAGCTGGTGCGTTACAGGATCGGCAGCGGGCGAAAATCGTTGGGTCTAAGACATTTGGAAAAGGTAGCCTGAATGAACTTAGAAGACTAGATAATGGGTCAGGAATGTACATCACCTCGGCACTGTGGTACACACCAAATGGCAGATTGATAGAGGGGAAGGGACTAGAACCTGACATCTATGCAGAATATGAGCGGTGGATTACGCTAGATGCAGGAGTTGTTGCGCCTATTCGTGATCAAATAGGAGTCAGTATTATGGAGTACGAGAATGGTATATTTGATGTGTTTGTAGACCGACCGCTTCAAGTAGCATTGGAGCAATTGCAGATTTAGCGTTTTATTATTTGCACGTAACTGTGGCACGAACCAATGACCTCTATAAATTCCAAACCAATCGCTGTTAATCGGAAGGCTTTGCGAGATTATGAAATCTTAGACACCTTTGAGGCCGGGCTTGTACTAAAAGGTACGGAGATTAAATCCGTTCGTGCAGGTCGAGTTAATTTTCGTGACGCTTATGCCCGTACGCACAATGGAGAAATGTGGCTTTTTAATGCTCATATCGCTCAATACGAAAAAGGCGGGATATTTAATCACGAGCCTGACAGGCCTAGGAAACTTTTGCTTCACGGTCGGCAGATTGACCATCTCCAGTTGGAGCTTGGGCAGAAAGGCCTCACAATAGTGCCATTGCGTATGTATATAAAGAATCATAAGGCTAAGGTACAAATTGGGATTGGCAAAGGGAGACGACAGTACGATAAACGTAAAGTCATTGCTAGTCGCCAGGCTGAGAGAGATATCGATCGATATGAAAAGACTGGAATAGGATCAAGGTAAACTTAGTCGCGATATTTTGGTATAATAGACTCGGAACATGGGGACGCGTGGTTTCGACGGGGGATATTGCTACTCGATTGCAGGTCGAGGTGCCGTCACGCCTCGTTAAACAGGCGGCAAAATAATAACTGGCAAAAACCAGCTAGCTTTAGCCGCTTAAGGCGGTTACGTTTATCGTAGCCTAGTCCTTGAGGGTTACGAATAGGCGACACACTATCGAGGATGCAGCTTTTCAGAAGCCGATAAGAAGAGAATAAGTTAATCGGCTAGCTCGCCGAGTCGTTTGTCGGCGCAGGGCCGGCGAGTGATAATAAAAAGCACCGACTAAACCTGTAGTAGATTCTGATAGCTAGTCTTTCGGACAGGGGGTTCGACTCCCCCTCGTCTCCACCAATCACAGAACGAGTATACGGATCGTATGGTGTATAATGTTCGTGTTGTGATTTTGCATGGTGAACGCGCCGTTTGGTCAATCAGAATCCGATTATACGAAGGCAACCGTAATCAACAGAAAGATTTAGGGGAGAGAAGTGTCTGACCAAGGAAAACAGCTAGAGTTGTTCAATCTTGCAGTTCAAATCCCCGTCGAAACTCCCAAACATAACGCAAACAATAACCGGTCCAAGTTTCTTTCAAAAACGCGATTTATGGCCGGGCTACAATGTGACAAGCGTCTTTATCTTGAAAGCTATTATCCAGGTTTTAGAGATCCGATAGGCAATAGCTTACAGGCACTATTTGATTCCGGACATCGAGTTGGAGCACTTGCTCGGGAACGTTTTCACGGCGGAAGGCTCATAGACCAACCATTAAGGAATGGGAAGGCTCACGCTGCTACCAGAGATGCTCTTAATGATGAAAGCCTGGATGCTATATATGAGGGCGTGTTCACGTTTGATGGCATTAATGTCAGACCAGATGTATTGAAGAGGATTGGGAAGAATGAGTTTGACATGATCGAGGTGAAGTCTAGTACTCGAGTTAAGCGTGAGCACATTCCAGATATATCCGTTCAGGTTTATGTCCTAGAGGGTAGCGGAGTAAAGATTAGGAACGCAGGAATATTAGTTTTGAATACAGGTTATTCATATGAAGGTGGCGAGTATGATCTCCAAAGACTTTTCTCACTGCACGATGTCACAGACAGATCTAGGGCTTGGCTTGCGGATGTCTTTGCCGAACGATTAAGCCATCAAAAGAATGTTTTATCGGTAGATCAGGTGCCGAGCGTAAAAATAGGACCACACTGTACTCGTCCGTACCAGTGCTCATTTTATTCATTTTGCAGGGAAGATGTTCCAGAAAATCACATAGAAAATATGCCATACCTCAAAGCTGACGAGTTCATTGCTTTACAGGAACTCGGGATAGATTCGATAGCGGAAATCCCACTAGATTTCGAGCATCTCACACCTGTGCAGAGAAGAGTCCGTAATGCAGTAGTGACTGGTGAACCATATATGGACACGGCACTTAAGGAACAGATTGATTCGCTTGTTTATCCAATACATTTCATAGATTTCGAGGCTTTTAATCCAGCGTTGCCAGTTTACCCCAATTCAAGACCATACGAAGTATTTCCATTCCAGTGGTCATTACACATGCTTGATGAAGTTGGCACTCTGTCCCATTACTCGCATCTGAGTGAAGGCAATGAGGATCCTAGCCTAGAATTCATAGAGACTCTTCTGGCATCAGTCAATCAGACCGGATCAGTAGTGGTCTACTCTAATTATGAGAAGACTAGGCTCGAAAAATTAGCAGACCGGTTTTCATCTCTTAGACCTGCTATATATCAACTTATTGAAAGAATATTCGACTTGTACCTAGCGATTTCCAAGAATTATTATCATCCGGATTTTGGCGGTTCGTTTGCTCTTAAATCGGTTGTTCCTGTTTTGGCACCAGATTTATCTTATGATGAACTAGAAGTAAAGGAAGGCTCGCATGCTGCTCTAGTTTTCAGCAACATCGTATCGGGCAGCATTTCAGGACAGGAAAGAGAAAAAGCGATGGATGCATTACTACAGTATTGTAAAGTTGACACTGAAGGACTGGTAAGAATAGTGAGCAGTTTTAAGAAAAACCTGGAGTGATACATTGAAGTCAGTATTATTCGTATGTACACATAATTCGGGTAGGAGCCAGATGGCAAGCGCGTTTTTGAATTATTTGAGCAACGGCTCTATTGAATCTGAATCGGCCGGCACTATTCCATCAGATTCCGTGAATCAGACTGTTGTTGACGCTATGCTGGAAAACGGTATTGATATTTCAGGTGAAACACCAAAAGTAATTACGCAGGAGATGATTGATAGGTCGGATAAAGTAATTACCATGGGGTGCTCTATAGATGAAACTTGTCCAGCGACTTTCGTTGTCGCAGAAGATTGGGGACTAGAAGACCCAAGTGGAAAAGACATGATTGTGGTCAGACGAATTAGGGATCAAATAGAGGAAAGGGTAACCCTCTTAATCGAAGAATCAGACTAGGCTACACTGCCTTTAATTTCCATGAAGTACTGTATCTAGTACTTTCGATAGTATCCAGCCTAAGGCAAAGCAGAAAGGGTATGTTATAGCCCATGCACTAAGTATTCCTTTAATAACTCCAAAGCGGACTCTTCTCATTCCGCTTGTAGCCCCAACTCCTACGATTGCGCTGCTAGATGTGTGAGTAGTGCTTACAGGTAAGCCTATGCTAGAAGCTGCCTCTATTACCGCTGCTGCGGCCACATTTGCTGTGAAACCACTGGCAGTGTTAAGTTTTGTTATTTTCGTTCCAAGAGTGTTGATAACTCGCCATCCTCCTAGGGCAGTGCCAATTCCTATTGCGGCTCCGGCGGTAAATTGCATCCAAGTCTCCACGGTCACGTCTGCGGAATAATACACGGCCCATCCTAGTGCCATGATTCCTACGGCATTTTGAGCGTCATTCTTGCCGTGACTATAGGCTAGAAACGCCGCTGATATTATCTGCAATTTTCCGAATATGAAGGTGACTGTGCCGAGTGTCCATTTTCTTAATGCCCAAGATAGCAAAACCATTAGTATGAAAGCACCGATAAATCCCAATATTGGTGAGAATGCCAAAGCCATGAGTACCTTTGCAACTATAGTTTGATTGATTTTTGCAATCCCAGCAGTTGCTACGCCAGATCCCAGTACGCCAGCTACCAAGGAGTGGCTCACACTTACAGGAAAACCAAAACGGGTTGCTACTATAACCCAAGTGACCGCCGCTAGGATTGCTGACATTACAGCGGTTTGCGTCATGAAATCAGGATCTACAATTCCTTTGCCTATGGTTTTAGCGACAGCTGTACCAGTTAGGGCCCCTACCAAATTCATTGTCCCACCTATGATAACTGCAGTTGTTGGCGTAACTACCCTCGTGGCAACTATAGTCGCCACTGCATTTGCGGCGTCATTCAGGCCATTACCATATGCGTATATCAACGCTAGAATAATTGTGACGATCAGAAGAAATAATTCTTGATCAGCCATTCTTTATTACTATTCCTTCCATGATAGCCGCGATCTCCTCGCATTTGTCAGTGGCTCCTTCTAGTTGTCCGTACACTTCCTTCCATTTTATAATATCTATTGCAGAGTATTTTTCGAATAATTCACCCATAGCCCTACTTGTTACTTTATCGGCTTCGTTCTCTAGGTCATTCAGATTATCTTTAAGAGGAAGCAGTGTTTTCAATTTACCCCCTCGATTTTGCAAGATAAGCATCGCTTGTTCTATGGTGCTTGCACATCGGACGATGATCCTGCTAAGTTCCCTCGCGCTCTCCGTTGGCTGTGGTATTTGGTATTCAACCATGTAACGTGCGGCTTCCTCTATACAATCGACCACGTCGTCTAGACCTTCACCAAGTCGGGCGATATCCTCTCTGTCTAAGGGAGTTATAAAGCTCTTATGAAGTTGTGTCATTATCCGATGAATAATGGAGTCACCAGCTTCCTCTGATTCTTTTATACTATCTACTTTTGATGGCACATCTTTGTAGTTTTCCATCAAGTCGAGCAGTTTTGTTGCGGTGTCTTTCAAGTTAGAGGCGCTTTCCTGTAGCAAAATAAAGAAACTGTCTTCACGTGGCATTATAGAAAATCTCATTTATCCCTCCAGGTTCAAGACGGCAGCTCGGTAGCTGCGGTACGACTGCTAATGTTAATTCGCGAGTCCTTCTTTATAAGGTAACATTTTGTTAGTAACTTTGTAGCGACAGTCGCTCATTATATCTTGAATTCTGTAACATATGAAAGCTTCTATCCTACTGGGCTGATACTCCACTGCTTACTCGTAGGTTACACTTGGGTCTGATCTTATTTTTCGAACGATTTCTTAGTTAAGTTTATTATTGTCTTACGCATTGATGTCATGTGAAGATTGAAGGTTATAAATTCCTACACTGGCGTGGAAATAAGACCGTCTAGAATGTCAGAAAGTGTTTCACTTGATATGGGGCCAACGTATTTTTTTACTATGTTTCCTTTCCTGTCTAGGAAAAATTTTTCGGGAATTCCACGGACTCCGTAAGCGATGGCTACTTTACCTTGAAAATCAATGGCGTTTGGGTAATTAACAGCAAAGGTGTTCATGTGTCGTCTTATCTTAGATTCTTCATCCCATATGGCTATACCAACGAATGCCACATCTTTACTTTTATACAATTCATACGTCGAGGTTAAATCACTAGCTTCTGCTACACATGGAGGGCACCATGAACTCCAGAAATCAACCATTACTATCTGACCTTTAAATTCACTGATGTCTATAAAACGTCCGTCAATTTCCGGCAGGGCTATCAAAGGCGCCATACCAGCTTCGATATCGATTTCCCCGGATTGATTATTGATGCCTAGGCCGCCCGGATTTCCTCCGGTTTGGGCTAACGCCCAAACCATCAGGGCGATTAGCGATATAGTTGCCGCTAGAGCAACTATCAAAGAGGCGGATTCAAGTCTCAATGTTTTCATTCTTTATTATCTTCGCTGAGAACACTTCTTAAAGCAGAATTCTTAAGTTCGTTTCGTTGCCTTAAGTAATCGTCTTCAGATATTTTATTGATTTCAAATTTGTTGTCCAAGTCGATAATCTCTCTTATTATCTCGTCTTTACCTGCCAGACTTGCACTGACACGCGTTGGTTCTTGACGTCTCGCCCTAAGCCCGATAACAATAAGAAAGATTAGTGCAAGAGATAATACTGCCGGGATAATCCAGATGCTTACAGAAGTCTTTAGGGCTTCTTGTAATTGGCTAAAGAATGACGGCTGGGGAATGTCTTGAATTAGGATATCTATTACATCACCTGGAGGTATGTTCTCTATTTGAAAAATATCGAAAGTCGAATCGCCTATAGTTGCCGAACTTTCTTGTGTGAGATTGGAGCTGATCAATGATCCAATATTATGTGGTTGTAGTATTCTGAAACTCTTGTTACCTCGAGAGAAACTTCTTGAGAGGTCTAAATTATCGCCTTGGTAATTTATCGTGTATGTGAAAGCGATCCCATGTTCTCCTGGAGGTACCGGGGTTGTTAGTCCGAAACCGCGGTCTACTTGTATTACTTGTCCCTCTGGAAGTTGTGTTTGGACTTGAAGGTCAGCAGCTTCTCTTGCGAGTGGGAATCTTAAGAAAGCCATTTTTGCGGGCTCGTTCAGATTGGGAACAAAGGTCCGATTTCCTTTGTTCCCAATCTGAACGATTTCAAATACTGAAATCGTTCTTTTTGATATATCCCAATCAGCTATCATGAGGCTATTCGACAGCAGTTCAATCGCATCAACTTTATCAGTAGTCTCGTATATCTCTAATATGACATTGTCGGTGCGATTTCTATCTGGGGCAATCTCTAATTCATAGTCAACTCCTCTGTGATTGGCTACTAGCAAATAGCCAATGATCTTGTTTGACCGGTCGGCAGTGAAATGAAAGGAGCCCTGATCATCAGTAGAAGTTGACTTGAAGGTGCTTAGACCATCATCCAAGAAAATGTGCAGAATCACTATTCTGTTGAAGTGAGGATCGCCTGCGGGTGATCTATTGATTACTGTCCCAGAGATATCCACGGTGTTTTCTTGAGCTTTTGTTGAAGGAACATTGAGTATAAGTAATGTCACGAATATTCCATACATGGTCATCCAAGCCCATTTAGTTAAATGTCTACGGTACCATTCACTGAGCGTTGTCATTTTGCGATTTGCCATGTTTAGCTATTGCTTTCTCGATTAAATCGTCCATTTCTAACACTTTATCCTCTTTTCTCAACAAGTCTGCTGCTTGAAAACGATAATCATTTAACCGATCGAGGTATTCATTTTCAGTTATATGTTTGAGCCTGAAGTCATTTTCTAGCACTTTTATGTTTTGATATATTGCCAATCTTTCCGTTCTTAGATCTTTTGCAATATCGCCCGAATCGTTATCAATTTTCCCATTTCTCAAAAATGGTACTCCCAAAACGATTATGCTTAGAAGCCCAAGTAGTATTCCGATACCTATTTCCATTTTGATTTACCAGATAGTTCAGGCTGAATTACCTACATAGGATAATCTGATTTGGAGAATGCGACAGTACTTTGTGGCCACAATGCAATTAAAGTGCCTGTAACAAGGAGTGGGCCAGCGAACCACATCCACCAGATCAAGGGGTTAACAAGTATTCTAAACGCGACTCTGCCATCTGCCAGTGCTTCTGTTGAGACAATGTACAGATCTTCTATAAGGGTAGATTTAATCGCTGCCCGAGTCGCTGCCATATTTTGGTCTGGATAAAAGGCTCGCCAAGCCATCATCTCAATATTTCTATTTCTATCATCGGTTACGTTTAAATAGTTCAGAAATTCAGTTCTGTCGGCTTTTATTAGGACCTTGGTCTCAATATATTCGATATTGTATGTATCGACCTTTACCGACTCTCCTTTAGCCAGTATCACATCTTTTTGTATGCCATAAAAAGAAGATCCTATAACTCCTAAGGCTAGAGACACGAGGGCGAGATGCGCAATATAACCTCCATATCTTGGCCGGTTCGCGGCAACTAGCTTGACGAAGGCGAATGCATAATTGTGGCCTTTTCCTTTCAGTGACAATGTACCTTTTATCCATTCTCTTAGAATGCCTGTAGCAACAAATGCACACAAGCCATAACTCAAAAACGCGAAAGGTTTTGTTATTCCCATAAGTAATAGCAATATTATTGCCCCTGTTGCTACCAATCCGGGTAATTGGATAGCTTTTCGTAAACTACCCCAAGATGAGTTTCTCCAAGGAATTAATGGGCCTACACCCATGAGAAATATTAGCACGAAGAATAAAGGTCCATTAACCTTATTATAGAACGGCGCAGCCACTGTTACCGTTGTGCCTTGGAAAACTTCTGATACGAGTGGGAAAACTACGCCCCACAGCGTGACAAACGCGATTGCGAGTAGAAGAATATTGTTTGCGAGGAAAGCTGCTTCTCTAGATAACATTGAGTCTAAGGAAGCCGTGCCTTTAAGGTTTGTTCTTCGCAGATAGAATACTCCGAACGAAAATACTAAACTGAACGCTAAAAATCCGAGAAATACCCATCCTAAAGCAGACGATGCAAACGAATGTACCGAAACTACTGGTCCTCCACGGTTTATAAACATTCCAAAGAGCGCCAGTGTGAATGCGATATTAATTAAGACAATATTCCAAACTTTGAATAAGCCACGCCTCTTTTGAACCATTATAGAATGAATGAACGCAGTCAAAACCAGCCACGGCATTAACGCAACGTTTTCTATAGGATCCCAGGCCCAATAACCTCCCCATCCCAAGATAGTATATGCCCACCAGGAGCCTAATAAGAGTCCTATAGCTAGGGTCGCCCAAATTAACAAACTCCATACCCGCCCAAACTCGACCCAATTGTTTGAAATATGCCCGGTTATCAGCATGCCCATTGCTATTGAAAACGGCACTGAAACTCCAATCAGCCCAGCCATCAACATAGGTGGATGGAAAAACATGCCTGGGTGAGTAAGCAATGGGTTAATACCTTGACCGTCTGCAGGTATGAAAGGAAGTGTGTCGAAAGGATTTGCCATGAAAGTCATGACAGCAAGGAAGAAGGTTAGTATGCCGCTTAGTATGGCAAAAGTATACGGTTTAATTGATTCTAGACTCTTGGGCATGAATTTCACTGCAATCGCTGTGAGCAACGAAAGTACCATCGCTATGTATAGTAATGAACCTTCATTTCCAGAATAAAAAGCTACCCATGTATAGATTGGGTTCATTGCTAAATTGCTGTGATCGGCTACGTACTCCAATCGGAAATCATGATTGAGAAACGCTATAACCAAAGATAGCGTGGAAATAAGAAGAGATATGGGTATTAGGTAAGCTGTCCTCAACGCACTACGCTGAATCTGGTAAGATAGGAAAAATTTACCTAATATTGACCCTATTAGGCCGTATGATGATAGGGTTAATGCTATATATAGGGAGATAGATCCTATTTCTGCCACTTACACCTCATCTGATTGCTCATGCTTACTGCCAGTACCCAAGAATTCTGATATTTCCTTATCTGCTTGGATTAGATATTGGCCTATATCACTAATGTCCAAGTTCTCTTTTGACGATGGAGACTGAGCTGTAGTCGCCCTTCTCATAGATCGGAGGGTCAGTATTAGGATTAGTATTGCTGAAGGAAGCGCAAGCGCTCCAACTATCCATATTGTAAGGTTGAATCCATGTGCTGGTGGTGCTGCCAAGACGTCTTCACCGTACCTGCTTACGAAAAAATCCAATATCTCTTGTTCAGATGCGCCTCCGGTTAATCTTTCACGGACAATGTTTTTCATTTGTTTAGCAAGTTGGACCTGTGATTGATCTATTGTTTCAGTCGGGCAAATGGGGCAAATCAATTGCTTGTCTAGTGCCTGTGCTCTCTCTTCTATAGTCAAACCGTTGGAACTGCTAAAGCAACCAGCTAATATCGATGTCAGTAAAGTTATTACTATGATTGGTTGTACTAGATTTCTTAGCCTTAACATGATATGCGAGTGATGTTACCTAATCACTGTATACTCACAGTGATTAGGTACGCAATGGAAAAGTATACGCTGCCTCATAATTCGTAGGTGTTCTCAACTATTTCTCTATGGATCGCAAGTAGTGCACTATCATCCAACGGTCGTCTTCGCTGATAAGTTTCCTAAATGGTGGCATCAAGAACTTACTTGCGGCAGATTCAGATAAGCCTTGCGCTACAAGAGTTGCAGCCCATCCGTTACTAATTATATAGAAGACCTCGCCGTCCGGTCTCTTAGTAGTTGCACCTGTAGTCAGGTTTGCTGGAGCTCCTGGATAACCGGATTCCTTAAGTTTTGCTTGCATTGGGCCGTTACCTTCACCGGTAACTCCGTGGCAGGAAGCGCAATTGACCTGGAAAAGTTTTGCTCCTTGCTGCTGCGTGGCACTACTAGAAGGAAATGAACTCTCCACATTTTTTGACTCAGCGAAAGAAAACTCCAGCTCTCTTCCAGTGATTGGGACAGAATCCGAAGGCGCGGATAGGCTGGGTGGCTCCTGGATCTTGTAGGATTGGTGGTAATGCATTTCTGGGAAGATATCTAGAGGGTAGCTTCCCGTAGAGCAACCTGTAGCTAAGAGCGCCAACGAGACTATAAGAAGAGGCCCGAACAACATCTTATTATTGCGTAAGCTTTTCATAAGTCTATAATTTGTTTGCATTTAAGTTGTGTTGATAATTAACTTTCACGTCGCAATACTTCCTCTGCCCCAGCCTTCTCTAAGAGCTTTTGTAATTCGCCAGCGTCCTTTTTAGCCACTTCGATTGTTATTCCAACATAACCTTCAGTAATTCGAGGGTCATATAGCCCCCCTTTTAGATTAGGCAATCTGGATTCGAAAAGTATCCCTGCAATAGTAAAAAGTATAGCTCCAAGCATAGTACCTTCATACATAGGTATCATCATCGCCGGTATCGATAATATTGGCTTCCCCCCTACTACCAATGGCCAGGCACTCTGAGTAGCGATAGTTAGAAGAAGTCCCATAGAGAATCCTACGAATGCTCCCACCAGAGGGTAAACATAAAGGTGGTGTTTAGGCTCTGCTTCTCCGAAAGCTCCCTCAGGGTAAGGTGATCCGGTGAGAATATCGAAATTCTCGTTGGTGTGTCCCGCTTTCTCTAGCTCTTCAGTAGCCTTGGCCGCTTTTTCTTCTTCTTTGAAAACCGCCAGCATTTTTGTCATTATTATTGCTCCTTCCTTACTCTTCTACTCTTAGGGCTGGTACGGTTCTGCGACCGATTTTGATGTTCTCACTCAAAGTTTGCCCTTCTTTAATGTCGAATATTGGTATCAGCGGGAATGCCTTCGCAAAAAGTAGCAGTAGCAAGAAAACAAAGGCGTATCCGCCTACTATAATGGTAACCTCTATTAAGCTGGGATGGTAAGTTCCCCAATCAAAAGAGAAAGGAGTTTTCCTAGACAGCCCAGGGATCACAATTATCAACCTTTCAAGCCACATACCTATGTTCACTAAAAGGGATGTCCAAAACATCATTACCCAGCTCCTACGGACCCTTTTAGATAGCCACAATCCTACTGGTATAACATAACCAGCGAGTATGAAAGTGAGGAAAAGAGGCCACCAAGGCCAAGTAAACACTTGAAGCTCTCTGAGGGCGATTTCCTGAGATTCACGACTAAAGAGCGCGAAGGAAAATTCCAGAAAGAAAAAGTAGAGCCAAGTAGTGGCTATTACTATTAATAGCCTGCCGAGTGCGTCTATATGCTCTTCACGAATATACGCATGCCAACCAAACAACCATCTCATTAAGACCATCATGGTGACGACAGCCGAAACTCCGGAATGAACAGCGCCTATTACAAAATATGGTGCAAATATAGTCACGTGCCAAGCCTCGACTGATATGGCAACTGCGAAGTCCCATGACACTATGCTGTGTACAGATACGAATACTGGCAGTAGCAGAGCCGAAAGCAAGAATCCAGCAACAATTTGTAATTTCCATTGTCGTGGAGTTCCGCGCCATCCCATGGCTAATATGCTATATATTTGATGTCTTATTCCGGTGGTTCTATCCCTTATAACTGCTAAGTCAGGTATCAGGGCAACTATTACAAATAGTGCGCTACCAGTGAGGTAAGTGAATATAGCACTGGGATCCCATACCAAAGGCGAGCGGATATTTATCCAAATGCCACGTGAGAAATCATAAGGAAAGGCCCAGTACATGATGCGCCACAGACGCCCAGCATGAATTACAGGGTGTAAGGCAGCCCACAGTAGCGAAAGAACTGTCAATACTTCTGCCGCTCTAGTTGCGGGACGGCGCCATTCGGCTTTACTTAGCCTGAGAATCGCTGACAACATAACTCCTGCGTGGCTTATGCCTATCCAAAATATGAAGTCTACGATGAATAACCCCCACATTACGGGGCGGTTTAATCCAGTCACTCCTAGGCCTTTATTAACCAGGACAGCTACAGATGAGAATGCGGCTAGCACAAACAATCCGAGTACACCTACTGTTATCCACCACCAGAGAGGTGCTTTTAAGGTGATATTCAGTAGGTCGGCATTTATTTGTTTATGAGGTAGTGCAACACGCTGTTGCATTTTGTCTTAACGCTCCTTATTACTATTCCGGTTTTCCTAATATTAGTAGTTTGGTCCTTAGATAAGGTTTTACAGTTCTTATCTTAATGCCCTCAGATATTTCCCAAAGTGAAAATATCGGGAAAAGCTTTGCAGCTACAGAAAGCATAAACACACCGCCTGATAAACAGCCCAGGACAATCAATACATCGATAACGTCTGGAGCTTGAAAAGCTGGCACTAGATTTAGCTTGTGGTCAAATATACTTACAGGAGAGTTGTTAAAATCAACTGAGTAAGAAGCGACGTAGATACGAATCTTGTCGATAAGAGTGCCAATTAGTATCAATGATGCGGCTAGAGTCGGTCCCCACATGGTCTTTCGTGCAGAATTCCACAGGAGTATCAGGAACGGGGCAACAAAGTTCAGAATGAATGCAGAAAAGAAAAACACTTTATATGGACCGAACATCAAGAGGTTAAGAACGTTTACTTCGGCTGGCAGTCGTCCATACCAGAAAATGATGAAACCAGAAAACCAAAAATAGAAGAACATCAATGAAAGGGCCAACAATATCTTGCTGGCTGCCCAGAAATGTTCCATCTGTATGTAGTCCTCAAACCCACAATATTTTCTGACTAGCCACAATGTTACTATGACAGTAGCTAGTCCAGCCTGAAGGCCAGTTATTGACTGAAAGGCTGGAAAAATGGCATCCTTCCACCCTGGAACTAGAGCCATTCCAAAGTCTACGCTGAAAAATGACAGCGTTCCAATTAATAAGAAGAAGTAACAGGCACCTAGAAAAGTGAGTCCTCCCTTTTTTATTGACCATTGCTTACTATTTCCAACCCAACCCTTACTTAGCCATCCCCTAGGCTTATTCATGTTATCGTTTAAGTTAGCTTTATCTGACCGTGCTGAAACCAAGAGCAGGGCTATGCCGGAGACGACCAACATCGAGATCAGCAAGGTTATCCAGAAATGGGGCGCCCACGGTATTCGTATAGATGAGCCTCCGTTGTCTGCCTGGAACCACAAAGTGAATCGGTTGTTCGCGGTAGGAACAAGAAGTAAGAGCGGAATGAAGAGGCCAAGCGTCAAGATCCCGACAGCTGCGTACAACTCAGAAATCCGGGCAAATGGCCGACGCCAGTGAGCGTGAGTAAGCCGTAACGCGACGATTATTAGAGGCGCCCCTCCAGCAGCGGTTAGTAGAAACGCCACCGTGGCTGCGTAGTAACCCCAAGGGGCTCTGTATTCGAAGCCATCAGTGGTTGCCCTGATTACTATTGCTATTATCCCAATGAGAAGCAAGAATCCACTTATGGCCATCAATTTTAGATGGCCTGCACTCATAGTTGTGTGCTTCTCAACCATCTTTTTTTGGAATTCAGCAATAGTTATATCTGGGCCAAAGTCTTTATGGTCATGCATGGGAGCGGTCTTTTGCCTCTGCATCTACCTTGGCTAAATAAATTACGTTTGTGTCTGTCCCCAACTCTTCACGAAGGTGGAATTTGCGCTTGTTCTCGGCAAATCCAGATACACGGCTGTTTGAGTCGCTAATATCACCAAAAACCAGTGCATCTGTTGGACAAGCCTGGGCGCACGCTGGTTGTATATCTCCATCCTTTAACTGCCGACCTTCTCTGTCGGCATCTAACTCTCCTCTTCGAATCCTTTGAACGCAGAAGGTGCACTTTTCCATAACACCACGACTCCTAACTGTGACATCTGGATTAAGATGATTTCGAAGAGACTCTGGCCATACAGGTTCCCAGAAATTAAAGAACCTGACGTGGTAGGGGCAGTTGTTTTGGCAGTAACGAGTTCCGACGCACCTGTTGTAGACCTGAACGTTCAAACCTTGATCGTTGTGGTAGGTCGCGAAGACCGGGCAAACGGGTTCACAAGGTGCATTTCCACATTGCTGACACAGCACAGGTAAGAATCGGGCTTTTACGTTGGGGAATTCCCCTTCCCAGTACCGTTCAATCCTAATCCACTCAGTGGCCCGACGTTGCCTGAATATCTCATCTGAGTTTAGGGCAACGTTGTTCTCCACTTGACAGGCTATTACGCACGCCTGACAACCCGTACATTTGTCCACGTCCACTACCATTTGCCATTTTCTTGTTTGTCGCTCTATAACTTCTATAACCATTTATAATTCCTCACATGGAAAGTTAATTAATGTTCAGGTTTGACGATTGGGAATAGGCCTTCCTCATACTGTGGTGGGACTACCCCCTCAAATTTAGGTAGCCTTATCCACTTACCTGTTTTCTTTATGTTTACTTTAGTGTCCGACCAGGCCAAAGCACCTGTATCCTTGTCTTGCACTGGATTTATGATGGCCATTACGTTTGAACCCCTGCCTTTTCCAACCAAGGATCTGAACATGTCAGGACCAATTTCAAAATTACCATAGTGTTTATGCCCTAGCCCTGTCGGAACAGACAGAACTTCTGGGGAGGAAGCAGGATTTGGATATGCAAGTGCATTTATAAACCCAGTACTTGATGCTATTTCAACCTCATCACCCTCTTTAATGCCTAGCTCGTCCGCTTTTTTGGCGTTGATTTCAACCCAGGTTTCCCAGGTTGCAGTGCTTAGTGGATCTGGCGCAGCTTGAAGCCAAGGTTGGTTGGCTCCGCGCCCGTCTGTAATCGAGTTGGATTCAAAAGGTATGAGATGGAATGGATATTCAGCAGTAGTGTTTGGAACATCGTATTCTGCGGCCATTTCAGCGCTTGTGATTGGTTTTGTTGGACCTTCATTAGGCCCACTAGATTTTTCGTCCCACCATCCTCCTCTTTGGAGTACGGATATCCAGAAAGCCTCAAAATTACCCGATTGTACAGATCCACGGTTCTGATCGTACAATTTCGTGGCTCTTGCCCGTACAGCTTCCTTCATATTTGAATAGGACGGGGAATTCCCTAGCTTTGAATCTAGGTCTAGCAGGACATCACCGAAACTTCGAGTTCCTCTGCCCACATCTTGATTAAATGGGAAAACTACTGGCTGTTGGAAGGTGACAGTCTGATAACCAGGGCCTGGGTCAGGATCGTGATCCCCCCATGACTCCAGGTAGGTGTGATCTGGAAGTATAATGTCAGCTAGCGCACTACTCTCATCCAAAAAGCTGGAGAAACTGATGATGGTCTTAGCATTTTTGGCTCCGTCGGTGAAGTTTATGGATTCTAGAGTGTAGGCAGGGTTCGCTCCGTGAATCAGCAGGGTATCCGTTTTTCCAGATGACAAATCATCTCTTAACGTTTTCCAGTCTTGAAAAGTTGCAACGGCATCTCTTTTGTCTATCCCAAAATCGGCAGGCTCCGGGTTGAATCTGATCCCCCCTTTCTTGCCAATGTTGCCTAGCAGTAAATTCAACGAGTAAATTGCTCTCATATTGAACAGGCCATTTATATGAGCGGCTGCGGCCCCACCACCGATCACTAAGCTGTGCTCACTTTTGGTCAATTCATGAGCTATATTTTCGATAACTTCAGGGGTTAATCCCGTTGCATCTACCGTGGATTCAGGGGCGTAGCTTGCTAATGCACTGACTCCTCCGCCCCCTGTCATTAATGAAAGCGTCTCTTGGTCAATATCCTGTGCGAAGTCCTTGACTAGAACATATGCAATGCTTAAAGCAACCAGGCCTTCTGTCCCAGGTGTTACATAGTGCCATTTGTCTGCGTTGGCAGCTGTCATAGACATTCTGGGTTCGATATGTACAAGAGTACCCCTATGTCCGTGTCCTTGCCTGAACTCGCCGTAGGCTCGACTATATTGCACTGGACTCAACCAAGTAGAAAGAAAATCAGCACCGAAATTAAGGACATAATCTGCGTTAGATATATCAAAAACAGGCATCACCTCTTGTCCGAACATGTCCCTTACTGTTCTTGTAAGGACAGTCTGTTCCATGGACTCTAAAGCCATGTGACGGGTCCCATTTCTGTCCACAAACTCTTTTATTACTCTACCCAAGCTACCGCTTACTGGGTCAGTTATCATAGCGACCGATTTCGTCCCGGTTAGTTTTGGTAATACCTCGGCTAATGCCTCATCCCAAGTTATCGGTTCGAACTCCCCTAACCCCCGATTCCCGGTGCGTTTCATAGGTCCTGTTAATCTGTCCGGATTGTAAAGGACTTGTAGACCAGCCTGAGATCTTACGGACGTTTTACCTTTACTTACTGGGTGATCCGGGTTGCCCTCAATTTTTATCGCACGACCCTCAATGATTCGGACTATTATTCCTTCACCATTGTTGCATTGAGCGCATGAGGTTGCGTACCAGGCTTCTAGCCCTGTTACCATATCTTCCGGCATGGTTGCAGGGCTCTGAACCAGCAGTTCTTCTTCAGGAATGCCGCAGCCGGCAAACACTACGGTTCCCAGAGCACCTATGCCCGACCATTTTAAAAAGTTTCTTCTAGTTATAGTCATAATTAAATCCGCCTAACGATGACAGATAGTACAGTCAGTGGGAGCACTATATTTCCTATGACAATCTACACAATCACCCATTTTCAATGCTCTAACCTGTTTAACTTTAACCATGGACGCCACATCACCATGACAAGTAGAACATACCTCGGATGCACTTATTCCATTCATTTCAGAAAAATAGCGAATGTGTGCGTCGTGAACGAACTCTACGTGATCTGGTAGTCGGTGAACTCGTTTCCAGTTCACTGGCTGACCGGCCTCACTTAACTCTGTTAGTTTGGATATTTCAATCTTAGCTTTATCACTTGTGCCAGTTATCTGTTTATGGCAGAACATACATTGTTGGACCGAAGGAACTGTCGCGGCTGCTCCTTCAGCAACATTTCGGTGGCAGAATGTGCAATCTAAACCTAGCCCACCATTCTCTATGGAGCCAGAGTGTACCGTATGAGGAAAATCTATCGGTTGATCAGGAGCTTGGGCACCAACTGGTAGGCCAAACCACGCGTTGAACAGGAAGAAAACGGCTACTCCTGCAATTAATAGTCCACCGAATCCTACGACTGATATTGCTATTAAGATTATGGGGTTTACTTTTCGCATTGATTACTTAGTGCTTGTCCTGTTCTAAATTAAGTAGTTATCCCAAACTTTACTAATCCACGCAGTGTTGATTATCGTCATAGTCAAAAGGGCAATTGCGATTAGGAGTGAACCGAACGCAGCGACATAAACGAATGGTCTCATCTTGGCTATAGGACTCGGGATCTGGCCTGTGTTGGCCAACGATGGAATGATCGCGTGAGCAGTTAGAAATAGAGCCGCAAAGCCGAGTGCGAAAAGAACATATCCCCAAAGAAACCGAAGCATGACAGAAATGCTATGCCATATTTCGTTGTCTAGGTAGGCAGGGTCCATCTATTACTCTTAGTTATTTTTGGTCTGATCGTTGCTCGCGTATCGTAGCCTGACGATCCGAACTCAAAAAGGTTAACAGGTTATTTACTAGGTGGGAAGAGCTTTGAGTTAAAATTTTCACAAATTCCAAATGATTATTCGAAATATAGTCGTTTATTTGTAATTATTAGTTAGGACTATTGCGTTTTGGATCTCTGGAATGTAAAAATACGAGTCTCTTGAGCTTATTTTCCAGTTGGAGATGACTATGTCTGAAGCAAACACTGTTGAAGCGACCATGATTCACAGGAGAGTTTTTCTGAAACGAGCCTTGATTGGTATGGCTGCGCTGACGGCGGCTTCCGTTGTTGTTAATGGCTCTTCATCTGTAAAAGGAAGCTCATCTAAATTCGAGGCGAATTCCTCTATGTTTTCGCCGAGGCGTCGGGATCTTATCCGCTACTGGCGAAACCAGCTAGGTAGGTTAAGGCTAAAATAGCACCCCTGTTTAAGTTAGCCGGGCTTGTTCTTGTCGACCTTCGTATCTTAATCACCTGTCCGTAGTGCCGTTTGGTATTGTTACTAGGTTGCCTTCAATTGTGCAGGTGAGTGGGTGGCCTGCATCTATCCTAACTGAAACAGTTTGGCCTACGGTGTAGCTACGATAATGTAGTTGAAGGCTGTGTACGATATTTCCAGAAGGTAAAGCTATCTTGTAGAGGTTATGTGCGCCTTGGAAGACTCTTTCTAATATTCTGCATTTTCCGGCTTGATCTTCAGAAATGGAGACATCGTCTGGTCGTACCATTAACTCCATCGGTTCATTTCCAGTCATGTTTTTCGGTTGCTTGAGAGTGCCTATTTCTGTGACTAATTTGTTTCCATCAGTCCATGCTGGTATGAAGTCAGCTATTCCCATAAACTTCGCAACGAAAGTTGAAGATGGATTATGGAATATGATTTCCGGTGAATCTACCTGTTCAATTTGCCCTTCGTTCATCACTGCGATCCTGTCGCCAAATAGCATTGCCTCTTCTTGATCGTGAGTCACGAATATAGCTGAAGTTTCAGCCTCGTTTAGTATCTCCAATACATCCTTCCTAACCCTACCCCTCAATCCAGCATCGAGGTTAGAGAATGGTTCGTCCAGTAATACTATGGCTGGTTGTGGTGCCAATGCTCTGGCTAAAGCGACTCTCTGTTGCTCACCTCCAGATAAAGCGTGTGGATAGCGCTTTCCCATACCAGTTAGTCCCACCATTGATAGAACCTCGGCTACACGCTTGGAGCGCTTAGATTTGTCACGTATGCCGAATGCAACGTTGTGTTCTATATCCATGTGAGGAAATAAAGCGTAGTCTTGAAATACCATACCAACCCGCCTTTTTTCTGGGGGCAAACTCCGCTCAGGGCCTGCTACAAGCTCCCCACCTACTGCTAAGGTGCCTGAAGTCGGCGTTTCAAAACCTGCAATGAGTCTTAACAGCGTGGTTTTTCCGCATCCGCTTGGTCCAATTAACACCATTTTTTCCCCGTGGTCTATCGCGAGATCCACATTTTGGACTGAGAAAGACTCATCGAATCTTTTAGAAAGCCCAAAACATCTTATTGCTGGGGGTCTCATCTTGGTGTATCTCCTTCACGACGCACTAACACTAACATACTAGCTGATGCCAAGAACACCAAAAGTAGTGATGGGGCTGCCGCCCTAGCATAAAATGCTTCGCTGCTTGCACTCCAAATTTTTGTAGCGAGTGTATCAAATCCTATTGGACTAAGAAGCAGGGTAGCGGGAAGTTCTTTCATGACAGTTAGGAATACCAAGGCCCAGGCTGCAATTAGCCCTGGTCGTAGTATAGGCATAGTAATTTTTAACCATACTGCAAGAGGAGTATGCCCTAAATTGCGCCCCATTTCTTCCAGCCTAGGATTTACCTGAATAAGCGAAGTACGCAAAGCACCTATTGCTTGAGGCAAGAAAAGTATTATGTAAGCTAATATCAGCATAGGGAGACTTTGATATAGAAATCCACCATAATTAGCTCCGAAGAATACCAGTGCTAAAGCTACAACTATCCCAGGTAGCGCAAAGCCTGTATAGCAAGATCTTTCGATTATCGTAGTTACTGCACTCTTGTATCTAACCGATAGAATTGCTATTGGTATTGCTACGATGATAGATGTGACCGCAGCAAGTGCTGACACTAAGCCTGAGTTGATAGCTGCACGCCAGACTAGCCTAAGCGGTTCACCTGCTGATATTCCACTTAATAGCCAAAATGTTAAAACGGTGATTGGCAATAACAATCCAAACCCTACTACGATGCCAATGAAAATAATGCTAGGCCATTTCCATTTATTAAGCTTTATGATGTAAGGAGGTTTCTTAGTTTTGCTATCGGCACTGAAATATTGTGCTCGACTTTGTGACTTGGATTCAATGAACAAAAGGCTGGTGCTAACTAGTCCGAGCAATAGAGAAAATACGGCTGCTGAATGTCTGGAGAACGAGCCTTGATAGTGAACATATATTTGTTGTGTTAATGACTCAAATCTCAGTAATGAAACCCCACCAAAATCGCTCAAAGTATAAAGAGCAATAAGCAATGCTCCGGCTCCTATAGCTGGTCTTAATTGAGGTAGAGTAACCTGCCAAAATGTTACCCACTGGTTCTTGCCTAGGCTTCTTGACACTTCCTCTAGCTCTGGGTCCATTCTCCATAGTGCCGTTTTCAGAATTAATAGCATGTACGGATAAGTGAAAAGAGTGAGTGTTAATGTAGCCCCCTTGAAGCCATATATATCAGGCATTTGGAACACCCAAAATATACTTACTAACTGTTGAATTAAGCCTTCTTGTGCGAAAGCAGAAATTATAGTAAGCGCACCGACATAGCTCGGAATTACTAGCGGTAGCATCGCGAGTACCGCCCAGATTTTCCTGTAGGGTAAATCCGTTCGCACTGTTAGCCATGATAGAGGCAGCGCTATCAATAGAGTTAAGAACGATACGGCAATGACTAGGGACAATGTTCTGATCGTAATCCAGAACGTTACGGATCGAAACAAGGCTTGGAAGGCCTCATCTCCAGCTCCCAGCGTTCTGATTATCAGATATACCAATGGTAGTAGCATAAATGAGGCTATGATTAAGCCAACGCCCAGTATCCCGTAGGGAATTTTTTTTGTACTATTCCGGATCATGGTATTTACGTTTATTTGATCTATTGGTTTGTTCAATTTAACCAGGAATTTGCTTTACAAGACTCCGGCATTTTGAATCAACTTCAGAGTTCCCTTGAGATCAGCAAGGTCCGCTAAATCAATGTTGGGCTGCTGAAATTTAGACAGTGGCACAAGAGCCGTAGATATCTTAATGTTTTCCGCAACTGGGTATTCAAATGTCTTAGAAGTAAAGTACTGTTGTCCGACACTTGAAAGAAGGAAATCCACAAATTTTATTGCAGCTTCACTTTGTTTAGAGTTTTTCAGTATACCAATACCCGAAACCATGATTAGAGATCCTGGATCTCCTGCCTTGGGATGATAGTTCCTTACCGGAAAACCATCGACGCTTTCATCTAGGAATCTAAGGAGGTAGTAGTGATTTACGAACCCTATGTCTACTTCGCCGTCACCAATTGATTTAATTTGCGTAGAATTATTTTTGTGGACGGTTGGTTTGTTCGCATGAATACCCATTAGCCACTCTTTAGTTTTTTGGTCGCCCCAAAGCTTACGCATTCCAGTGACCATAACTTGGAAGGATCCATTGGTTGGGGCCCAAGCAAGTCGACCTTTCCATTTTTGATCTGTGAACCCCCAAATGCTGTCTGGGAGTTCCGATTCGGCAACTCTCTTAGTGCTAAATGCCACTGATCTAGCTCTTCCAGACACACCAACCCATGAGCCGTTTGTCGATCTAAACTCTGGCTTAACCTTATTAAGAGTTGCATCAGGTAGGGTCATTAATTGGGCTGAAACTGCCCCCAAGGCCCCAGGGTCTTGCGAGTAAAATATGTCCGAGGGAGTGTTTTCACCCTCTTCCATAATTGTTGCGGCTAATTCTGAAGATCCTCCCCATCGTACAGCTACTTTTATTCCAGTGAGTTTAGAGAACTCTTTTATGATGGGGGAAACTAATTCTTCACTTCGGCCGGAATATATAGTTAGAGTTGGAGTGGGGGTTGCGGTAGGCAAATGGGTTGGGTTCGCGCCTTCGCTGGAACAACCAGCTAACCCTACTATAAATAAACTCAAAGCTACGACAATTAATAACTTAGTCAAAAATATGCTCATTAATTTGCTATGTACTTGCACGTACGACCCAAGTACCCGCGTGGAAGAAAATGCTGGAGCGGCAGCAATCACACGAATAAATTGGTATATGTGGTTCTCAGCTTTGTTCAGTAATTGTGCCCTGACTGGTGCTTTAGAGGCAGAGTGAGTTAGAGCAATTCAATAGATAGGGTTCTTATTTTTGTTTAGCAACCTTACTCCGAGGGAAGCTGTAGAGGCAGCGTTCAGTAGAGCAATTCGGTAGATATGTTTTATCAAAGCGTTACAGGAATTAAAATCCTGCTCTTATGCTTTTACCTCCTGCCGAATCGGTGTTCCAGTTGAACTGTAGTCAATTCTATCATAGTAGGTCGTCCGTGTGGACATGTGTTTGGTGATTTAGATTGTTCAAGTTTGCGAATTAGGGAAGTCATCTCGTCATGTGTGATTGTATCTCCTGCTTTGATCGAACTATGGCATGCGATAGATGCTGCGAGAGATTCGAATGCTTGTGAATAGCTGTTGGTTTGCTTCAGCATCCGGAGGATCTCTATAAGGAGAGTTTCTGGGTCAATCCTGCTAACTCCGCTTGGGAAACCCCTAGCTAGGTATGACCTTTCTCCAAACGGTTCAATTTGAAAACCGTGCCCAAGAAGAGTTGCATGAAACTGATCTAAAGTTTCAATTTGCTCTGGTGAAAGATCTAGCACGAGTGGCTCTAATAGTAATTGGGTGTCCGGTTTTTCCGCTTCGAATTTTTTTAAGATAGCCTCATAGTTTGTTCTCTCGTGCGCTGCATGTTGATCGATCAAGAATATTCCACTTGGCCCTTCGGCAATTACGTATGTTTGCGATGCTTGACCTATTACACGAAGTGTTGGGAGAATTTGTTTTGGGAACAACCCGAATTCGGACTTTATTCCTGAATCATTGGTTGGCTTAATTTCATCTGTGTGTCTATATTCAGCATTAAAGTAGTAATCACCGGAAGGTTGGTTTCTATTAATGGTTGCGTTATCCCCTACCCTTGGCTGTGCTTGGCTTGCGAAGCCCAAAGATAAATCAGGGGTTATCAATGGTACGGGTGAGTACGAAATTAACAGTTCTCGAATGGTGCGGATTATCAATGAGAATACGAATCCTTCATTCCTGAATCTCACCTCGCGTTTTGCTGGATGAACGTTCACATCTACTTCTGAAGGCGGTATTTCAAGATGTAGTACGGCAATTGGGTGGCGGTGTTTCATTAACAATCCCTTGTAAGAATCGTCGACTGCTTGGCTCAGAATTCGACTCTCAACCCACCGTTTATTTACAAAAATATTGATAGCGCTTCTGTTAGCTCTTGTGATAGACGGGGAGGACACATAACCTGAAAGTCGGCTTCCTTTGGAACGCTCGCCTTCTACTGGTATTAACGAGTCGACTGTTTGACTATCATATGTTGATGACATAATTTCCTTTAGGTCGCCACTCCCATTGGAATTAAACTTTTCAGTGCCGTTACTGACTAGTGTGAACCCTACTTCAGGATGCGCGAGTGCCAGTTTGTTGACCATAGCGTTTATTCGCGCTGTTTCTGCACTAGTTGACTTGAGAAACTTTTTCCGGGCCGGGACATTCGAGAAAAGATCTTCTACCAGAACTGACGTGCCTTCACGGGACGCAGCTGCCCCCCTTTTCCCTTTCTTACCATAAACTGTCTCAACGAAACCACCTTGTGGGTAACCACTCGCCGTACTGGTAATTACTAGCCTCGATACCGCTCCAATGCTTGGGAGAGCTTCTCCTCTAAAGCCCATGGTATGGAGGTGTTCCAACTCTGTTTCTTTGGTTATCTTGCTAGTGGCGTGTCTCTCAAGGGCGATCTCTAGCTCATCGACAGGTATTCCTGTTCCGTTGTCGCTCACCCTAATAGATTTCGTTCCGCCATCTATTATTTCTACAATTATGCGAGTAGCCTCAGCGTCTATAGAGTTCTCTATTAGCTCTTTAACTACCGATACGGGCCGTTCTACAACTTCACCAGCTGCTATCTTTGACGCAACTTCTTCTGCTAATACGTGTATTTTCATGATTCACGGCATTTAGTAATTATTCACTACTATTTTACAGTCGTAACCTATTTCACTAGGGAGATTGTGGGGAATGTACGGATTTTTCAGTATGCTGGATTATTGGGACTTTTTACGAGTTTGGTATTCACATATGAGTTCGTATACTCTTTCCAACTCGTTGTCTGACGCATTATAGAAGAAATATGGGCGTATCCATATTCCTACCATTGCAGAGGGAACCTCTGGGTAATCGTCAATTACTATGTCTGGCTTTACCGGTAATCCCAAATGATCCAGTGATTCTATGAAGTTATCTAACGGTTTCATAAAGCAATCGATCACATATTTTTCCAACTTATGTCGTCTTACCTCTGCCCATCTAATCCCTATGCCTGACCAGACATAAATGTTGTGTCCATCTTCTACTAATTGCTTGAAAATGGTTTCCGTACCAGGTCTTATAGTGTCGTCAACGCCTAGCCATGTGTAGTCAGTATCAAAGAAGATATTCATTATGATGCCCAACTCTCATATCTGGATAGCATTTCTTCAATACTGGGGAATCCTTTAACAATCGCGTTATCTCCTCCTACCACGTTTGATAGGTCAGCAATTAAGAATTTACCGTCGACTACACCCATAGGCCAATACCCCAGCATCCAGACACGCATCAATGGTGCAAATGGATTTTTGGGTAAACTGTCTGCACATACTATGTATTCAGCGGTTCTGGCACTATCATTGGCGACGGCGGCTGCGACTATACGAGTTGCAACACGTAATTTATTGGCTGTTTGTTTCCAATAGTCGTCGTTGGGTGCTGGCCATGGAGATTGCCCAGTCCAGGCTTCCTTAGCTACAGCCCATGCAGTTGCTCCTGCGCTAGCTTCAAGGCTTGACCATCCAATAGATGATGCCATTGAAGCCGCCCAGGGTGATACCCAATCGTGCCAGTCAACGTTTGTTTTTGCCCAAGCTGTCCAGACTCCAGTTAATGCTGCAGGGCTAGCAGCATTTATGAAGTAATTCGATCCTTGATTCCAGTCATCAAAACTTATGGCTTCGACGGGTATGGGAATCCAACCCCAATTTGAGAGAGTGGATTGATATTCATTGGCTGCTTCTATTGCGTCTTCTATGGGTTGGGCACCTTGTAGCCAAGGGATGTTTTTAATCCAAGAAAGAAAGTTAAAAAACCGATCTCCTTGAGGGCCAAAGATGGCTGTGCTGTTCAATTCCTTCAATAGTCGTACGCTAGAACATCGGATCTTAAAATCATCCTCCGCTATGGGATCGTACGCCTCCACTTCAAATAGATGACCTGGCCAATGGCCAAACCTTAGAGCGTCAACTGGCCGTTTCATTACGTGAAGCCCTTTACCTTGTGGTCCCACGGACGACGGATCGATTTCGAAAGCCTCATGCAGTTTTTCAAGCGACCATTTGAATCTTTTATCCCTGTGTGACGTCAAGTCGGACGTCAGCCATTTATATAGAGTCATGGAATGCCTTTACGAAACATAGTGATTGTCTACAATTGATAGATTCCGAACTGGCAACTACTCTCTTATGTAATGGAAAAGTCAGGACTGACAGTTTGTAGGGATTTGCGCCCCATCTGCAATTTGCTGGCTTAGTGCAGGATAAATGGTCAGTTATCAATTCTAAATAGCCGGTTTGATGGAAAGTTTAAATTAAGACTGATTTATGATAGTGACAGGTTTGTGTGGTGTCAAACAATTTTCCCCAAACAGTATTAATTAGAGTCTGCTTTGGCTTTCTGTTGTAATGCGTGCAGAGTATTTATTGCTTCCAGTGGAGTTAGATTAGGCAAATCCAACTCTGTCAGTAGTCGCACTACCTCTGGGGGTTTTTGGAACATTCCGAGTTGGACGTCTGTTTCATTTTTGCCGTTTTGTGGGAGTACACTGGATTTGTTAGTCTCAAGGGATTCTAAGACATGAGAGGCTCTCAAAATAACCTCTTTAGGTATGCCAGCGAGTTTAGCTACATGTATTCCGTAGCTTCGTCCAGCTTTTCCTGGGACTATACGATGCAGAAATGTTATAGTTTCTCCCTCTTCAGAAACAGAGACTGAGTGGTTACGGGCGTGATTCAGGGTTTCAGATAATTCTGTAAGTTCTTGGTAGTGCGTAGCAAATAGAGTTCTACATTGGAGAGAGTCTTGATTGTGTATGTGCTCAGCCACTGCCTGGGCTATTGAAAGACCGTCATATGTGCTAGTGCCCCGCCCAATTTCATCTAGGATTATTAGAGATCGATCGGTTGCATTGTTAAGTATGTTAGCGGTCTCCACCATTTCAACCATAAACGTTGATTGTCCAGAAGCCAGATCATCTTGCAACCCTACCCTAGTAAAGATTCGGTCCACCAGACCAATTTCCGCTGAACCTGCTGGCACAAAGCTTCCTATTTGGGCCATCAATACAATTAGTGCAACCTGTCTTAGGTAGGTTGACTTGCCTGACATGTTGGGACCGGTCAAGATCACTAGATTACCGTCTTCTGTTGATAGAAAAGTATCATTAGGCACGAAAGAACCAGGTTCTACTATTTGCTCAAGGATTGGGTGTCTGCCATCTATTATTTGGATGTCTTTGCTTTCATTTACTATTGGCCTAACGTAATCGAATCGCCGCGCTACATTAGCGAACGACGCAAATACGTCCAGGTGCCCGATCCATCGGGCTGCCTCTAGCAAGGCTTCTGAAGCTTCTGAAATTTTTAGGCACAACTCTCTGTATATTCCGGATTCGATTTCTAAAATACGTTCAGCCACTTTGAGGATGATATCTTCCTGTTCTTTAAGCTCTGGGGTTATGAAGCGTTCACCACTTGTTAAAGTCTGACGCCTTTGATATTCAGTAGGAACTTTTGAAAGATTAGGATTTGTAACTTCAATGTAGTAACCGAAGACTTTGTTGTAGCCTACTTTTAGGTTTCTGATGTCTGTTTTTCCGCGTTCTTCAGCTTCTAGTTTGGATATATAGTTGCGAGAGCTAGCAGATGAAGACCGCAGATCATCTAGTTCTGTCGAGTAGCCGCGTTTAATTACAGTTCCGTCTCCGATCTGGCCAGGTTCTTGTTCAATACCGTGACGAATAATAGCTGCCGTTTGATTACAGTCAGGGATTTTTTCGACTAACGATTTGATTGAAATGTTATTGTCCGTAGATAAAAGGGTTAATAAGCTTGGGATGACCTCTAAGCTGCGTCCCAAGGCTACAATTTCTCTAGGTATAGCTGTTCCATTTTTCGCACGACTAACAAGTCGCTCAACATCTGAAATCTTCCCTAGTTTTTCCCTTATCAATCGAGTCTTACCTTCATTGTCGTAGAACCAAGCTGTGCTCTCAAGACGTATATTAATTCCGTCGACCTCAACTAATGGCTGCCCAAGCCATTGTCTTATTAAACGTCCACCCATTGGCGTTTCGGTCAGGTCGATTACGTTCACTAGAGAGTGTTTTTCTGACTCAGATCGCCCGCCTGAGAATATGCCAAGGTTTCGAATTGTGTGCTGGTCCAGTGCCATGTGGCCTTGAGAGTCGTAGAATCTGACCTTGTTTACATTATTTAGGACATCGGTCTGGCTGGATTCCAAGAAATTCAGCAATGCTCCTGTGGCTCTTAACCCCAACTGAAATTCATTGAAACCGAAACCATCCAAGGTAGCTACTTGCAACACATTCTTGAGTGTTGCTTCACTTTTGTCCGGTGCGAACGCTTCAGTTGGTAAGTGTTCTATTCGCAAATAGTCAGGTAGCGGCAGGTCAAATTCTTCGGGAATGAGCAGTTCTGCTGGCATTAAACGGGCTAATTCCAGCAAAAGACCTTCTACCGACATTTGAGACACGAATATGGTCCCACTAGTGCTGATGTCTGCATAAGCCAGCGCAGCCTGAGAATCATCAATAATAGCTGAAGCTAAGTAGTTATTTGTGCGATCATTTAAAAGAAAAGGCTCTAATACCGTACCTGGAGTCACCACGCGCACTACTTTTCGCTCCACCAAACCTTTGGACGTGGCAGGATCACTTGTTTGTTCACAAATCGCTACTTTGTGTCCAGCCTTGATTAGCCTTCCCAAGTAGTTATTTAGCGAGTGATAGGGGATTCCAGCTAATGGGTGTTTCTCACTTTTGCCGAAGGCCCTAGATGTGAGAGCGATATCCAAATCTCGGGCTAATGTAATAGCGTCATCATCAAAAGTTTCATAGAAGTCACCCATTCGAAATAACAGGAGACTGTCAGGAAACCGACGTTTTATCTGTAGATATTGTCGCCTAACCGGTGTGATCACTGTTATCCTTCTATCAATCGGGTTTAATCGTTACAATTTATTGGATGTAGCATGGAGCAATCTACTAAAAAGGATTATTCATCGCTCTTCCAAAAACGCTCTTCTTGGAATGCAAACCCCATATTATTAGCGCTCGCTCGCACCGAGCTAATCATGGATGGGTGGCCGCAAGCGTATACTAGTGTCGATGCTTGTTCTAGATTAAAGAGGTCTATGTATTTTTCTACTATCGTGTTTACTCTACCAGTTTCGCCATTCCACCCTTCATTCGTCATCTCATCTGGACGGCTTATCGTAGGAATAAACTTGAGTAAATTCGGTCGTTCCTCCGCAATTGATTGCAATTCTACGTTGTAGGCAAATTCATTCTTGAAGCTAGCTCCAACTAGAACAAAGAACTTGTGGCTTGAAGTAGCTCTTGTAAGGTATTGTCGCAGCATTGATACGTATGGAGCTATCCCAGTTACAGTCGCGACCATCAGGTGGTTCACGTAATTTTCTTTGAGTACGAAAATGCCTTTAGCCCGTGGCCTCATTTGCAATTGAGCCCCAGGTTGTAGACGGAACAATGTAGGGGTAAGTACGCCAGTTTGAGGTGGTACAAGTTCCAAAAATAATTCTATTTCGCTTTCGTGAGGCGCTGAGACAATCGAATACGGTCTCTCCACTCCCCCATATCCTATAGTGCAGTATTGACCTGGCCTAAAGTTGAAAGAGTCCTCCCCTTTTATCCAGATCTTCCATAAATCGTGTGTGATATCTACTCGCTTAGTTATTGTTGCGTTCATTGGCTCAGTTCTTGATTTCGCTCCAGTATTATGAGGCGAACCTAAATTGTGTTCATAAGGGGGTAGTCAACCAGAGTCAACCAGGATCGTTTATTGACCTTATGAACAGCTTTATGTTACAGCTTTTTTAAGTTTACTGGCTCTATTAACAGTCCAGATATTTTAGCCATAGGGTCCGGCTCTTCGCTTTGTTGTAAATTGGTCGCGAATTGGCCGAAGAGTTGAGTTACAGTGACGGTACCTTGATGCGTATCTTCATCCAAATGAACTTTTCCTTGGATCGTTTGCGATACTGTAACTACCTCTACAGGATCTCCATGCTTCAAACCTAAAGTTCGAGCATCTGTTGAGTGCAGTTTTATCAGTTCGTCGCGCGTGACTGTATTTACGAATTCTATACGCTCTACATCTACGTTTCTATCGTCATCTGCGAGTATTCTTCCAGGAACCAAAACTAGTGGCTTTTCAAAAGAGCTAACAGCCGGTTTAGTTGTAGCTTTCAAAGGTAGTAAATTGGCCTTGCCATTTGGAAACCCATCTGAGTACAGTATTTCTTGACTTGGCTGGCTGTCATTTCCACATGGCCATTGAATACCCTTGGAAACTCGGTCAGATTCTAACAGCTGGGTAGGTTGTGGGAATGTGGCATCCGGTCTTAGGGTTAAAATAGCCTCTTTTATGAGCCTGGCATGAGAAATGCCTCCATAGATATCTTTTGCAAAGGAGGCAGCTTCAGCAAATACTTCAGAGGTGTTCTGAAATTCGAAACCGCGAACGTCCATCACCTTTGTGAGGTCAACTATTAATTGCCAAGCAGGTTTAGCATTGACGTTAGGTGGCAATATCGCCTTATTTAGTAATTGAACTCTTCGCTCAAGACTAGTGTAAGTCCCATCTTCGTCAGCGAATGTTGTTGCTGGGAGCACCACGTCTGCCTGCTGCGCGGCTGGGCTTAAGAACGCGTCGTGGACCACTAGGAAATCTATGTTAGCCAAAGAGTCCAACAGGTCTTCGCCTTCATAAGAATCTCCGCCGCCAAGCATAAACAGGGATTTGATTTTTCCGTCACGTGCTGATTTCAGAATTTCTTTTATGCCCAGTCCAGGCTTCGCAGGTAATTTGCAGTCCCAAGTAGCTTCAAAGGGCGCCCTACTAGACGCATCTTGTACATCCACATATCCTGGCAGCATGTCAGGAACACACCCCAAGTCGGTTGCTCCTTGCTCGTTGGTGCCTCTTCTCAACGCGTACAAACCTGTCGAAGGCTTGCCTATATTACCAGTCACTAGTGCAAGGTTTGCCATCGCCGCCACTTGATCATGTTGCCCTTCTGTTTCTACGTTGTCCAAGGCATACACTATAGAACTGGCATTGGATCCCGCAAACATTGTGGCGACGTCACTAATATGTTTTTTAGGTACGCCGGTCACCGTTTCCACATTCTCTAGTGTAAATTCAGCGAGTGATTTGGTCATTTCGTCAAAGCCCAGTGTGTTCTGTGATACAAATTTTTCATCAGTAAGACCTTGGTCAATCACGAACTTAAGTATTCCCGCAAGCAATATTAGTGTCGTACTTGGGCGAGGTTTTATCCAAACGTCTGCATACCGAGTTAATTCGACCTCTCTAGAGTCGATTACAATCAATTTCGCGGTTCCCGCCTTTGATGCCTGTTTGATTGGGACTGCGAGAACGTTATGTTCTTCTGTCACATTCGAATCTACCACCAAGATGCATTGCGAGTGTTTCAAGTCCCATATCGGATTGGTTGATCCGGCATAGCCCAAGGCATCGTACAGCACCTTACCTAGTGATGGTCTCGTATTCGAGTCTATGTCAACATTGTTGCTTTCCATAACCACGCGGGCGAACTTTTGCAGCATATAGGCTGATTCATTAGTATTTCTCGCTGAACCGATGGATGCAAACTCAGTCCCTTTCGTATTTGAGAATTTTTCAGCAACTAAGGCAATTGCTTCATCCCACGTAGCTTTTTCCAGTTGCCCCTTTCTTCTAATTAGTGGGTGCTTCAGCCTGTCTTTATGATTAACGTACTCCAGACCGAATTTACCCATGTAACATGCTTGGCCTCGGTTAGCTGGCGCATTGATTTCGGGTATCGCCCTTATTACTTTTTCTCTCTTGTTAACTTCTAGATTTAATTGACAACCCACAGAGCAGTTAGAGCATGTCGACCTAACAATTTTTTCAGCCTTGTCCCATTTGTGTTTTCTTTCTACAAGCGCACCTACGGGGCATACGTCAAGGCAAGCGCCACAGAATTCGCAACCAGACTCTAATAGCGAAGTCCCCTTAGACGTTCCTACGAGGGCTTTCCCTGCCCTTTCAACAAACGTGATCGCACTGTCGCCTCTTATTTCCTCGCATACTCGGACGCATCTTCCGCAAACTATGCAAAGGTTGTAGTCGCGATCATAGAATGGATCGAAGACTTCTATTTCCGGAGTTCTCACTTCGTACGATAGTTGGGAGTTCAAGTCCATTCCTAAAAATCTCACGGTGTCCTTAAACTCGCATCTTTCGTTTTTGGGGCAGGTTACGCACCGGTCGTTTACAGAGACGTGTCTTTGACAAATATCTTCCGGTCCACAGAGGTCTACCCTGTGACAAGTGAGGCAACCGTGAGGGTGCTCAGATATCAGCATCTCCATTATTCCTTTTTGGAGACTTCTTAGTTGGTCACTTGCTGAGCGGATAACCATTCCTTCTCTGACTGGTAGTGTACACGAAGCAGCGGCCGGTCTGAGCTGTTTTTCTTTGACCGTTTCACCGTCGCGGTCAACCTCAACTTCAACTTCCTCTTGCACTACGCACATTCTGCATGCGGCAAATGGTTTCATGCCAGGGTGGTAACACAGATATGGGATGTAGATTCCCGCCTCAATTGCTGCCTCCAATACCATTGAACCGGTCTTCGTTTGGATTTCTTTACCATCAATATTGATAGTCACCATTTGCAGAGTTGTAGTCACTTAGGCCCTCCTCAAAGAAGAGAATGTTTCAGTTTGTTGATTTCGCTTTGCCCGGTCCGGCATAAAGAAATCAGGGAAATAATTCTTGGTTGGCCATCTTTTTTCTTCGATCACCGCGGCAAACTCATCCGGAAAATACTCGATAGATGACTTAATTGGATTGAATCCTAGCTGTCCATGTCCACAAAGAGAGCCGACTTGCATGTCGTTACCTAGTTGACGCATCAAGTCCAAATCACCTGGCTGAGCTTTGAAGTCGCAAATGCGGTCCAAGATTTGTAGAAGATGAGTTGTGCCTAAGCGACAAGGGAAGCATTTCCCACATGACTCGTACTGGCAAAATGCAACTAGGAGTCGGGCTAAGTCTACCGCGCAGACGGTGTCATCTCCTACAATTATGCCGCCAGAGCCGAGAATGGCACCGGCTGCCGCCATTGCGTCAAAGTCTAACGGGATGTCAATTTTGTCCCCTCTGAGTACTCCACCCAGCGGCCCGCCTGTCTGCAAAAGCTTAACGGGCTTACCTCCTGGCACTCCGCCTCCGAGTTTTTCTACTGCTTCTCGTATGGTCATACCCATGGGCACCTCGATCATACCGGGCCGTTCTATTGTTCCAGATAGGCATAAAATGGCAGTACCTTTACTTTTTTCAGTGCCAATGGTTGTAAACCATTCCCCACCCCTTGAAACTATCTCAGGTACGTAGGCCAACGTTTTTATGTTGTTTATGTTGCTTGGCTTACCCCAAACCCCATAAGCCGCAGGGAAAGGTGGTCTATATCTAGGCATGGCCCGTTTCCCTTCTATAGACTCCATTAACGCAGTTTCTTCGCCGGAGACGTATGATTCGCCAACTAGTGAGACTTCAACATCAAAACTGAAGTCACTTCCTAGAATGTTTTCTCCTAAAAGATTATTGGCGTATGCTTGTGCAATTGCCTTACGAGTTCTTTCTATTGGTGTATCGTGCCCATGGCGGATGAAAACAATTCCATTTGAAGCTCCAGTAGCATAGCCCGCAAGGATCATACCTTCGAGTAACGTGTGAGGGTCACCTTCGAGTATGCCTTTGTCGTTAAAAGCACCCGGATCGCCTTCCTCACAGTTACCAAGAATGTATTTTATAGGGCCTGGAGATCCCATAAGAAAGCGCCACTTTGTGGCTGTCGGAAATGCTGCACCCCCTCGGCCTCTTAGTCCAGACTTCGCAACTTCTTCTTGAACAGCAGACGGCTCCATTTCAAATAGGCCTTTATTTAGGCCGTTGTAGCCACCTGCAGCGATGTAATCTAAAATATCTGAAGGATCGATATGTCCAGCATTTCTAAGAGCGATCCGTACCTGTCCTTTCATCATAGGTAGTTCTGTGAGGGTTGGAATGTCCAGTGATGGGTCTCTTGTCTCTACTGCCATTGCTCCAGATAAAACAGGATTTCCCTCGATCAAGTGTTCTCTTACCAAACTAGGTACCTGGTCTGGGGTCACATTGTTATAAAAAACTCTTGGCCCCCCTGGGTTTTGGATGTCCACCAACGGCTCTGCGTAGTTCAGTCCCAGACCGCCTACCTCACTGATAGTGACATCCAATTTATTGGCAGACACCTCATCCTTGAATGTATTTAGGATATCTAGCGCACCTGCTGCCAATCCCGAAAGGTCTATGCTTATTCGCACACGTGGCTTTGATTGAATTTGCTCCAAGTGCGCCTTGGATTTTTCAACTAGTTTCTGGAATGCCTTAGTCATGTCTAGCCGTTTTGCCTTTTCCCTTTTTCCCCAGTTGCCTTAACAGAAAGAATGCGTTCTTTAGTTTTTTCTGGTGTCATTCTGCCCATAAGTTGATGGTCAATACTTATAACTGGCGCTTGCCCGCATGCTGCCAGGCAGGTGTTATATTTGAATGTGAAAGTATGATCCTCAGTGTCCCCCTCTCCTTGGAGATTGAGGGTGCCCAGCACTTCTTTAACAATGTTTTGTGCCCCCAATATATGACACGAAGGTCCCCAACATACCTCTAACACATGATCCCCAGGCGGAGTGAACCTAAAATTGGTGTAAAAGGATGCCACTCCCCAGACTTCATTTGTGGTTGAGTTGGTAAGGCTGGCTACCTCCTCAATCGCTTCGAGTGGGATGTATCCTAACAAATCTTCCACTGCTAACAGAGAGGACAGGATTGTTACCGTGCCATTTTGAGTCGCGGTAAGGGATTGCCTTATGGTGGTTCGGAAGTCCGTTTTTTCAGAAGTCACTTGATGTTACTAGGGAACCATAGAAAGTGGGCAAATGCTACCACAATACCCTAAGCGCGTTCAATGATTTTTGGTGGGTTTGGTGACACTTCTAGAGTAGCCTGAAGTTAATGATGTATGAGTTTTTACTTCAGTACGCAAATGTTGTTTATTGTGTCGGTCGAAGTAGTGTCATTTTTAAGGCTCTAATGAAGTCATGGTACTTGGATTTGATAACGGCTTCTTAGGTTTGTGCAAGAATAAGATTACAGTGAAGCCGGCGATGACCGAAAAGATCGCCGTCCCGAATAGGAACATTGAGTATGATTGTGTGGTGTCAAACACCCAACCTGCCAAAACGGTAGTCCCCATACCGATGATTCCCAAGCTGTTTAAAATGCCTCTCAGTCTTGCGAACGCCTTTCGGCCAAAGTACTCACCGATAATCGAGTAGTTAGGTGGCGCTACGTTTGCCCCAAAGGCGAACATTATCATGAAGACATAAACTCCCCAAGGCTCGTCAATGAAAATTAACACTAAGAAACTGCCACCTAGTATAAAGTGGGCTAGCACTAAGATCGCTTTCTTGCTCCATCTGTCTCCTAACCAACCCACTGCTAAGATCATTGGGGTGGCTATCAATTGTGTTAGACCTACCATAAAAGCAGCGCCAGTTTCCGTAATGTCTTTCCAGACGAATATAGGAATAAAGTGCACTTGAAAGACACCGTTGTTCGAAGTTCTCACCGTGGTTGTCAAAGCCAAAATCCACCAAGCGGGCGTCCGTATTGCCTCTTTAAATTCGAAGTCTTGACTGCCACTGGTATCTGGAACCGCATTCTCAGAGCTTTCTTGAATTTCCGATAGGTTCTTGTTTTCAATATTATCGCCATCAGGTAGCAAGCCGATCGATTCGGGTGATCGTTTGATGAAATAAGTAAGTGGCAGTGCGGTTACCAGGACAAAGAACCCGATCAATAAGGCGCTTGTGCGCCACCCCCATAAGCCTACGAGTACGCCCAATAGTGGAGTAAACATTGCTGGGCCAAGTCTTACAGATGAAGAAAAGATGCTCATGGCCCTAGTTCTGTACTTTATGAACCATATGTTAGCGACGGCGTGCATAACTTGCAGGTACCCCATTTGAAATCCCAGCGCGACCAAGCCTGTGTAAACCAGCAAGAATCCAAGAGTGCTATTAACCTGTGATAAGGCAATCATTCCTATGCCTGACAGCAATATTCCTATCACTACTGGAATTCTTGGACCTTGTTTATCTATAAGCCATCCGACTAATGGTCCCTCAATTCCCCCTTCGATACGGGCCAATGAAAACACGAAGGATAGCGCTGCTCTTCCGAGTTCCAACTCCCGCTGTAATGGCAAGAAGAATACTGAAACTACTGGGGAGTGCACAGATCCAATCGTTGTTATTGCCGAACCAGCGGCCAACACTTTCCAGCCATAAAAACTCTCTCTCTTTTTTTTATTGAGTGATACCATTACAGGAACCTATTGTGGGTTAGGGTGGTTGGGCATTTGAGAAATATGCCTTTGTGGATTCTTCATTAGTAATAGCAAGAATGCTGCTGCTGCCGCAAGACCGCTGAACGTCATTAATACTATGCTGTAGCTATCAGTTTTATCGAAGATCCAGCCAGCGTACACGGGCGTCAACCCACCTATAACGCCTATAGCACCTAAAGCGCCCCTTAGTCTGGCGAACACTGTTCTTCCGAAATATTCGCCTAGTATCGAATAATTTACTGGCGAGACGTTGCCTCCGAATGCGAAAAGTACA
>QGNO01000011.1:5000-55537 GCA_003228195.2 Chloroflexota bacterium
AAGGTATTCCAAATTTGGCACCTTACTCGTTTTTTAACGCAGTTGCCTACACGCCTCCCCAGGTAATGTTTTCTTCGACCGGAAATCATCCTTTTGGAGGCCTCAAAGACGCAGTACTCGATGCACAAACAACGGGTGAATTTGTAGTAAATATCGCAACTTACGATCTAAGAAATCAAATGAACGCTTCGTCCGTACCGGCCCCACGGGACGTTGACGAATTCCTATTTGTAGGCCTCAACAAGCAGGCTAGTAACATTGTTAAATGCCCAAGGGTCTTAGAGAGCCCTATTAACTTAGAGTGCAAGTACAAGCAGTCCATATACATAGAAACTGATGATGAATCCTCGCCAAACACAGTCGTATTCGGGGAAGTTGTAGGAATCCATATCGACGAAGCGTATCTTTCGAATGATCGTATCGACGTTCTCAAGTTACGACCAATAAGTAGACTTGGATACCTTGATTTCTCTGAAGTAACCAACGTATTTTCGATGGATCGTCCTACTTGGGAGCCCAATTAGAGTCACTCAGGTAATTTTAAATCCATTTGAGGCATATGCCGTAACGTTCGGGTCTCCGGGTATGTACTGAGCGCCACCGGGTTTACTAACGAGCTCGCCGTGTTCAACTATCAATTGCCCTCGTTGCATTGTTGTGATCGGCATTCCCAGAAGTTCGAATCCCTCAAAAGTCGAAAAGTCAGCGTTTCCATGTTGGCCCATTACTTTGTGTTGTTTAGTTGGATCCCAAATTACGATATCTGCATCAGACCCAACTTTCACAGTGCCTTTTTTCGGATACATTCCAAATATTTTTGCTGGATTTTCACACAACTGTTTAACCAAAACCGGCAGTGTAATCCTTCCCTCATTCACTCCCTTGCTCCAGATAACCGGCATCATGTGCTCTATAGTGTTTGCCCCAAAAGTTCCCTCGAAAATATTGAACTTAGAAATATCGCTGGCAACTTTGACCTTATTCTCTACGCCGCCGAATTTTTCTGCAGAACTGAATCCAGTAGAGTCACTGCCTATTACACTTACCGTGCCGTCCGACACTGCCTGCCACATCGCTTCGTTGTCCTCAATTTCTCGCAATGGCGGGCCAACTTTAGCTAGTGGGCCCTTTTTTAGAACTTCGTCATTGGTTAGGGTTAGATAGTGAGGGCAAGTTTCAGCATAGATGGAGGTTTTACCCAACTCTTGAAAATATTTGATGACCGCTGGTATTTCCTTTGCACTGACATGGACTGGATAAAGAGGACACCCCGTGACAGACGCGAAGGTTGCCGCCCTAGTGACAGCCTCCACTTCAAGCAAAGCTGGTTGAGAGGGAGCATGCCATTCAGCAGTGATATTTCCTGATGACACAGATTGTGCTGCCAGATAATCTATGCAGCATCCAGTTTCGCAATGGACCTGGGCAATACCTCCATGGGTTGAACACAAGTCCATAATGTTCATCAGGGCGTGATCAGGCATTTGAAGTGCAGGCATATTAGGAGTCCGCGGCGTATATGTCATAAACATCTTAAAGGAGATGACTCCATCCCTTATTAAGGATGGGATTATTGTAGAGAAACGCGGCTCGTCCTCCGGCGTTAGTATGGCGTGCACTCCGACGTCCAAAATAGAGGTAGAACCAGCCTCCTCTATAAATTGCGAAACGATATCCTCAGTTTTCCCTGGATAACCCCAAGCAGGGAGATTGCCTACAAAACAAATTAGCGTAGTGACCCCGCCAAAAGCTGCACATATAGACATCTTATCAATTTTATCAGAAAATGTTGGGTGGGCGTGCGCGTCTACTCCACCAGGCAAAACATACTTGCCATTGGCATTTATAGTCTTCTTAGCCAAACTCTGGGACAAGTCATCATCAATCCGGACGACTTTCCCTTCTGAAATAAGTACGTCAGATCTAGTAATGCCATCGCCTGTTACAAGGAGGCCACCTTGTAACAACACATCCGCAATCTTGTTGCTCAATTTTTCCCCTTATCAGAAAGAAATGCTGTTTCAAGAATACAGACATCAAGCAGATTATTAAGACTGGGCGCATAGCGGCGCGCAGCTCACCATAACGCCTATTAACAATCGTGAAATCTACCTATAGCCCTAAGGTAATACACCTCCAGCTTCCGGAGGTCCGGAAGCTGGAGGTGTTAATTATAGCAATTATTATTTTTGAAGTATTCCGCGACTACCAGCGAGGTCCTCTTCCACCACCGGCGCCACCGCCACCACCGTTGCCGCCACCGCCACCACCGTTGCCGCCACCGCCACCGCCGCCGCCGAATGAACGCTCTGTCCTGGGCCTAGCTTCATTAACAGTTATCGTGCGACCATCAATTTCATTTCCATTGAGGCCATCAATCGCTGCCTGTGCTTCATCACCTGTAGGCATTTCTACAAAACCGAATCCTTTTGATCGACCACTGTATCGGTCTTGGACGATAGTAACTTCTTCAACCCGCCCAAACGGCTCGAATAATTCACGTATCCTCTGTTCAGTCGATTCAAACGCAAAATTCCCTATGTATATTCTCAAAACTCCCTCCTAACTTCTAATCAAACTAGTGCCACAATCATTCTTGATGACGTTGCAGCTACATCTTACCATATATGGTCGGAAATTAAATCTCAACCATCTGATGATTTTTTACTTTTCTTTTTCCACTGGGGATTGTCGTCAACATAGACGCTAAGGCTTTTCAGAAGGCAATCCCTAGAATGCTCGGTAGTTATCCCACACTGCCCAACATGATCTAGCGTAGCAGCTTGGAGACATTTCATTGGTCTCGATTCGTGTTCACTATCACAAACTGGACAGAGCATAATACCTCCTAATGACAAGTGCCAGTCTCAATTCTACGCCCATCATTATGCACCGTCTGCAACTTAAAATAAATAGTCATGATTCTAGTGACAGGTAAATAGCCACTTAAAAATCTCGAATGGCCTCGGTATATGCAGCGCCTGTCTGTAGACTTTTGACGCCTCGTTCAGCTCACATATCTCTGTTTGAGTTAAATCTATGTCCGAGGCTTGGGCATTTTCTCTAATCTGCTCCAGGGGCTTGGCTCCTAGAATGGCAATCACACGGTCTTTAGCGATAACCCAAACCAGCGATATTTGACTCATTGAGGCTGAGTGACTTTTGGGTATCTTGCCAACCACATCCAGGACTCGTTTCACGTTGGCATAATTACCAGGCCGAAATGCCGAATTATTGAGTTCATCAAGTAACTGTGTTGCTTGCCCTAGGACAGATGCAAGTGGGAAACGCTTTCCACTGTTTTACTGTATTTGGAGCGGTGTCCTATCTCTTCAATGAGATCTTTTAATACCGTAACGTTTTAATGCGGCTCAACTACAAGTCGCTCAAGCTCCTGTTTTGTTTGTTGGGCAAAATGCCTGATTATCACCTCGCTCCCCCACCAAATCCACGCTACAGCAGAGCTAAAGTGTCAAACGGAACGAGTGCCGAGGGAGGGACTCGAACCCACACTCCCTCGCGGGAAACGAATTTTAAGTCCGTCGCGTCTGCCATTTCGCCACCTCGGCACGACTTCACTCACTATTAAATAGCAGAGAGCGCACTACTACCTCGGTGCCTTCTCCTCTATCTTTATTGGAGGCGACGGGCGGATTCGAACCGCCGAATAGGGGTTTTGCAGACCCCCGCCTTAGACCACTTGGCTACGTCGCCATTTACATTTGCTGGTGCCGAGGAGGAGATTTGAACTCCTACACCTTTTCAGGCACTGCCCCCTCAAGACAGCGTGTCTACCGATTCCACCACCTCGGCTCGCCCAAATTTTAATTGGCAGGGGCGCGAGGACTCGAACCTCGGACCTGCGGTTTTGGAGACCGCTGCTCTTCCAGCTGAGCTACACCCCTAGACTATACTTAGACTATCTGCAAGTTGCAATTAGCCAAGTAACCATTCTATAGAAAACCAGCTTGTCTCGCTAGTAAAGAGCAACTCCCGGTGATGATGATTGGCTTATCCGGACACTATCTAGTGGAGGAAAGCACGAATGTGACTACAATCCACCGCAAGAGAACTAGCCCCCCAATAACAGATGATCCAATCGCTATGTCATTCGATCCGGTCAGTGCATTAACGGCAATAAATCCGACGCCGGCAGCCCCAGCGCCGAAACCTGTGTCCCTGAACACCTTGATTAGGGGAACGCCTGCGATTATCGTCGCCAATCCTATTACAGGGGACATTATCAATATTGCACCGGCACCAGTGGCTAACCCAGCCCCACCCTTGAATTTCAAGAAAACCGGGAACCAATGACCGACAACTGCTGCAATACCACTTGCAACCACCCATCCTATGTCTACTCCGGCTAACGTCGCGACCGTCACGGGCAAGGCACCCTTTGAGAAATCGGTTAGGAATACTAAAGTTCCCCATTTCCGGCCAACCACACGAAATATATTCGCCGCACCGGGATTCCCGGTACCCACTTCGAAAACGTCTATCCCAAGCCTTTTTGTGAAAATGTAAGCAAAAGGAATTGATCCAGAAAGGTATCCTGCCACTATAATTGCAATCACTAAAATTACGTTATCGTCCATCATAGCCGTGGGATATTAACAGATAATGATGATGCTCCGCAGCCATATCAAGTAACCAAACTGCATTTTTCGATCCATCCACGTTTATTCGTCTCCGTCAGGTGGTTCAATCTCGTTAATGGGGCTAAATTCACCCCTTTGATCCCGCTGATACCACAAAGCAAACACAAATATCATAGTTATGAAAAATGCGAGTGCTCCAGGTATTTTCATTATCAAGCCACCAATCTGTTGATCGGTAACAGCATCAATGCTCCAAAGCCTGGGAACTGTTGCGTAGAAATCGTAAAGGATTCTGGGCGAAAACGTAATAGCTGCACCTATGAAGCCTGCGGGTAACGTCAAAAGGAATAAATACACCATCTGCATAGGATAACTAGCTCTGGGAACTTCATTAATCGGACTCAGAACTGGCCACCACATTATTATCGCACTGAGGCTAAACATTACGTGCTCAATCACATGCAAACTATGGTTCGTAAGCGTGGCGTTATAGAACTGTGGAAGGTGCCATAATCCCAACACAAGGCCCGAAATAGCGAATGCTTGCACCGGCCTTGTAAGCCAGTTGGCAATGTAAGCTGTAAGACGATACCGGATAATCGGCCTGCACAGCCACCCAGGGGTGCCGGTTAGCAGAAGTGGTGGAACAACCAGCAATAGTATTAGATGTTGAATCATGTGTGCACTAAAGAGATAGTTATCCGCAAGGTGATGTATAGGAGAAGACAACGCCAAGTAGAGGGAAGCCACACCTACAGAAAAGAAGACTGTTTTACGTTTATCAACCGCTGGAGCGAGATTATACTTACTACGAAGCTTGGTAACTCCCAGAAGATAGCCGCCCTGCAATAAAAAAACCCCGATCACTATGTCAGGATGGAAATGCCATTGGAGCCAAACGTTGTAGTCCACCACCGCCCTACTTTAGCTTGAGTCGATAAACTACCATCATTTTATCCAGAGGTCCGTTTCTCTTTTGCGAAATATGCCGCGCCGGCCACAGTAACCGCAGAGAGTAAAAAAGCGGCTAGCACAGCATAGGGTTCGTTAACCTCAATCCCACCAATTACCGAGTGTTTCTTCACGTCCGCCATTGCCAACAGGAGTTCACCTACTGCCACTATAATCAACCCCGTCACTAAGGTAACTCCTATTGGTACAAAAAATGCCGACAAAAGCCTGTCTTTTAAAACTTTTTTGTTCATAGTATCTACGATCCAGCCGATTTAAAAATTGCGATCAATGCCAATATAACACCAATAGTTAACACCACTCCACCAAAAAACAAATAAGAAAACAATTTGTTGTCAAACTTCAAATGCATAAAGAACATAGCCACCATCGAAAATTTTACCGTCGTCATAATTATCAAAATTGTAATTAAAAATGCGGTTGCTAAGTTGAAATACACAATCGCAACCTCTGCCATAGTTATGACAGCCAGTATTGCGGCTATAATGACATATTTTTGCGGGGTTGGATGGCCCTCTTTGTTTGTATGTATTTGTGCGCCCATAATAATTCTCCGCTTGATCAACCAATGATATTGGGTGCTTCCACCAAATAGACCACAGTAAAAATCACGATCCAAACTATGTCAACAAAGTGCCAATAAAGTCCTGCTAACTCTATATTTAAGTGTTGGGTCTGGCTCACGCGTCCTCGCCAAGCCATTACAAAGAACGATAGCAAAATAATTACGCCCACCGTCACGTGTAGTCCATGAAATCCCGTCAAGATAAAGAAGGTTGTTCCAAAAAGGTTGTTGGTCAAGTTCAATCCGTTGTGTTCTACAAAGAACGTGAATTCAAAATACTGCCCGCCTAGGAAGATCGTTCCTAGAAGAGCGGTAGCTAGCAACCATACCTTCAAGCCACGTTGATCTCCCCTTTGTATTGCTGCTAGGGCTAGCACCATAGTCAAACTACTCATCAACAATACAAACGCGCTAATTGACGTGTACGGTATGTTGAACACTTCGTGAGGATATGGCCCCGTAATACTTTTCCCTCTGTATAACAGGTAGGTAGCTATTAGTGATCCGAAAAACAAACAATCGGAACCGAGAAATGCCCACATCAGCATCTTTCGATGGTCTAAACCGGTCGTCGTCGTTGGATGATCGTTATGTGATACAACTTGTGCCAATGATGTTCCCCTTAATGACTACCAGATTCAGGCTCCGGATCCGCGGGTTCAAATGCCCAGCCATAAATACCAAACAGCATTACGACAAGGCCTATTACGATAACTGAAATGTGTATCAAAACGCCAAAGAAACATATTGCCATCCCTAGCGCAGTAACAAATGGAAAGTAAGACAATCCAGGCATATGTATATCATTAGTATCCTTGCCACCTGAACTCGGTCGCTTCTTGATGGGGATAGGTATTCCATCCTCATTTTCGACGTATTTCTCAGACCAAAAGGCATCTCTCTCACTAACAGTGGGGATTTCCGCAAAGTTATACTCAGGGGGGGGTGACGGTATAGACCATTCCAGCGTCCTTCCGTCCCATGGATCATTGCCAGCTACCTCACCCTTACGGAGACTTCTCATTATATTGTGCAGAAACACGAGGACACCGAGTAATATTACCCAACTGCCAACAGTGGAAAAAAGATTCCAAAAGTCCCAGCCCATGGCGGAGTCGTATGTGTAAATGCGTCTGGGCATTCCATCAAGCCCCACCCAATGCATCGGTGCAAACGTAAGATTCATGCCAATGAAAAGAAGCCAGAAATTGAGTTTACCTAATTTCTCATTCATCAAGCGACCTGTCACCTTAGGGAACCAATAGTATATGCCAGCGAATAATCCGAAAATGGATCCGCCAAATAATACGTAGTGAAGATGCGCGACTATGTAATAAGTATCTTGTTGCTGTGCATCCGCTGGAACGGCCGCATGGGTCACCCCGCTTAAACCGCCAATGATGAACAGTATTACAAATCCAAGTGCAAACAGCATCGCAGTGTTGAATTCAATGGAGCCCCTCCACAATGTACCCAACCAATTGAAAATTTTCACACCAGTCGGCACGGCTATCAGTACAGTAGTAACCGCAAAAGTTGCATTCGCAACAGGCCCTAGACCAACCGTAAACATGTGATGACTCCATACTGTCCATCCCATGAAGCCTATGAACACACCGGATAAAACTATGAAAGGATATCCAAAGAGTGGTTTCTTAGAAAATGTAGGCAGAACTTCCGAGACAATCCCCATAGCTGGAAGTATCAATATGTAAACCTCAGGATGACCGAAAACCCAAAATAGATGTTGCCACAATACTGGGTCACCGCCCATGGTCGGATTGAAAAAATTGGTCCCTACAAACCGATCGAACCCAAGCTCTATCAAGGCCACAGTTATGACCGGCATAGCAGTGACCAAAAGAAATGAGGTCACTAGTGTCATCCACGTGAAAACAGGCATTCGCATCAAAGTCATGCCTGGCGCACGCATATTTATAATGGTGACTATAAAGTTAAAGGCTCCGGCCATTGAAGAAGTACCAAGCATTAGAAGCCCCAAAACGTAGAAGTCCATTCCTCCTGCGACGTCAAAGGCGGTGGAAGTCAAGGGTGAGTAAGCAAACCATCCGGACCCGGGGGCGCGACCAACAAGCCATCCGGCATTGAGTAGTAAACCTCCAAAAAGATACACCCAATAGCTCAGGGCATTAAGCCGAGGGAAAGCAACGTCCCTCGCACCTATTTGAAGTGGTATTACAATATTGAAAAAAGCAACGCTCAATGGCATTATCGCTAGAAATATCATTGTCAGAGCGTGCATCGTGAACAGTTGGCTGAAAACATCTGGACTTACCAAAGCATTCTCAGGATTCGACAACTGCAATCTCAGTGTGATGGCCTCAATCCCTCCCAGTAGGAAGAAAAGAACCGAGGTTATCCCGTAAAGAATGCCAATTCGTTTGTGATCAACGGTAACAAACCACCCCCACCAACCTGTTGCAACGGTGGGTCTTCTCAGTACCGAATATTTTCGGCCACTAGCAACAGCCATTACTGCCCTCCGAAATTAATGCCAATTTCATTGTAATCCCTCAAGGTAGGCAACTAAAGCATCTAACTCATCATCAGCTATACTCAAAGTCGGCATACCTACGCCAGGTTTCATTTTGTCAGGGTTAGTAAGCCAAGCCTTCAGATTTCCAGCGCTATTATCGATTATCCCTGCACCTATGGTTTCTCTCCCACCAACATGAGTCAGCACGGGTCCAACGGCTCCCCTTATTGGAAGACCCTCCACTGTATGGCAAAACGCGCACCGTTGCGCCGTTACCTTCTCTCCTCGAAGTGTCCCGTCAAATCCCTTATTTACGAAAAGGTCCTTCCCCTTTGCGGCAAGACCGGTCATTTCACCTGGAGTTGCCTTAATTGACTCAACCCAAGCATCGAAGTCGCTTTGTTTTTCCGCATGGACCATGAACCGCATCTGCGCGTGAGCTGTGCCACAAAACTCAGCGCACAGCCCGTAAAATTCTCCTGCCCTATCAGCTTGAAACCACATTGTATTAATGTGTCCTGGAACCAAGTCCATTTTCCCAGCTAGTTTGGGGATCCAGAAACTATGGATCACGTCTTTCGACTCCAAAGACACGTCTATAGCCATCCCTACAGGCACATGGAGTTCATTAGCGGTGGTAATTCCTAGGTCAGGATACTCAAATTCCCACCACCACTGATGAGCTATCACTTTCAACTCAAGCGTTTTTCCAGGCGGCGGCTCAGCGGTGTAGAAAATCGTCGTAATTGTCGGGACGGTGATAATTGCCAAAATAATCATTGGAGCTATCGTCCATGTTATTTCGAGGACAGTATGACCATGAGTTTGCTTCGGAAGATGAGCCTCGTTCGCACGACGCCTGTACTTGATAAACGCGTATATGAAGGCTCCATTCACTACCACAAACACAAATACAGCAGCCCAGAAAATTATGTAAAACAGCTTCAGCTGTGCCTCTGCTACTGGACCTGCCGCTTCAAAGGTCGACTGTGGATGGGAGGGAAAACAGGCCGTCGTAAGTAAAACAGGAACCAGAAGAAGGAGGAGGACAGGCCTTAGTTTTGTTAAGTTATGGAGCATAGGGTTTTTGATTTCCGTTTTGCTCAATTAAGTTTACTTGGGTCGGCGTTTGTGAAAATTGCCCCAACTCATTGAAAGAATACCAACTGGATAATCGTGAGTCAATAATATTCCCTCAACATTTTTGTTGAGTATGTGGTTCTATGGGAATATCATATTGTTGACTGGTGTCTAAAAATAGACACAGCCTGTTCTAAGCCTGACCATAAGGAAGATATATTTAAACATATGGCTGACAAAGATAACTCCGCCTCTGCAAAAGGGTTGCACAACAAGTTTTCCAACACCTCGTTGTTGATTCTTATCACCGTTTGTGCAACCACCGTTTTTACCCTAATTACCGTTGGGGCGCTCGTACGAGTTACGGGATCCGGTCTGGGATGTCCTGACTGGCCGTTATGTTATGGGAAGATAATCCCCCCTTTCGACCTTCACAGTTTGATTGAGTACTTCCACAGGCTACTAGCAACCCTGGCGGGTATATTCTTAATTGGAACGGCACTATTTGCAACATTCATACGACCTTCAGTTAACCCAGTAAAAAATATACTCTGGACAACTGTGCTGCTAATAATATTGGCGGGTGGCTTAGGAGCTGCGACTGTATTCACCGAACTCAACCCTCATTTTCGCACTCTTCACCTGATAACAGCGCAATCGATTTTCGCTCTCCTTCTCGTAGGGGTAATATGGGTTTATCATGGCTCCACAAAATCCAGGCAGCCTGAACCCAGAATCTTCTTTTTAGCTACATTGGGTGCGGTGATCACGATCATAGCGATAATTTCAGGATCTATCACTGTAGGCCAAGGAGCCGGCACGATATGTCCAAGTTGGCCTCTCTGTAATAGCTCATTAGTACCAGATATCTCGCTTGAATGGTTGCATTTATCCCACAGAATTATTGCTGGGGTTTCCACTTTGGTAGGAGTCGGAGCAGGGCTTATTGCTTGGTCACAACGGAGTCGTTCGACGTCTACAGGAATCGCAGGGGCATTTCTAGTCGTCATTTCATTGTCTCAAGTGATTGTTGGCGCCGCCAATCCCCTAACCGGATTCTCTTCTATACTACGGATTTCACATCTGACCCTAGCAACAGCTCAATGGGGCAATTTAGTAATATTGGCAACATTGGTAATACCCAATTCACTCAACACAAATTTCAAATCGGTGGCGAGGGATTACTTCGCACTCACCAAGCCGATGATCATCGTACTTTTGCTCATCACCGCCCTAGGCGGATTGTTTTTAGCCTCTAACGGGGTGCCACCTCTTCTAACAACCTTGATTGTATTAATTGGTGGATCCCTTGGAGCCGGAGGTGCGAACGCCATAAATCACTATTTGGACCGTGATATAGACAACAAGATGAGTCGCACCAGTAATAGGCCGCTACCTAGTAATCGAATTGCCCCAAATCATGCTCTCTATTTCGGCATAACCCTAAATGTAATTGCGTTCACTGTACTTTTCTACTGGGTTAATCTTATAAGCGCGGCATTGGTTGCCGGAGCAACTATCTTTTACGCTCTCGTTTACACAGCCTGGTTAAAGAGAACATCCATACAAAACATAGTGATAGGCGGTGCCGCCGGTGCCGTGCCTCCTATGGTCGGATGGGCAGCCATAACGGGTGGGCTGGAACTCCCATCTCTCTACCTATTCGGAATAGTATTTTTTTGGACCCCCCCACATTTTTGGGCATTATCTCTACTTATGAAGGACGACTATGCTAAGGCTGGTGTTCCTATGCTTCCAGTTGTATACGGGGAAGAAGCAACCGCTAAAGGAATATTGGGACATTCGATAATCCTGATTACATTAACCATACTCTTTGCAACGACAAGCGTAGTAGGCGCGATTTACGCTGCTAGCGCTCTCATGCTGGGGACAATCTTTCTCCTTTACGCGATCAGAGTATTTAGAGCGACAACAAGACAAAATGCCCGTCGATTATACCTTTACTCCCTGCTCTATTTAGCTTTACTATTCACAGCGATGATGGTTGATGCGGCAGTTACTTTTTAATCAATTTGCAGACTACATTTAATATTTGTCGATATTTCCCAAAGCTAGCAATCTTGATAGCTTTGGCGTTACTGTTAGGCGCTTGCATTCCGGGTCAACGTGCATTTTTAGGAACAGAACTTACAGCGAATAATGAAGCCCCGGGATTCGTGCTTACGGACCAATTCGGAGACCAAGTTTCTCTCTACTCGAAAAGGGGTTCCGTTGTCGCGTTAACCTTTATATACACTCGATGTTTCGATATATGTCCTCTCACCACCATCAGCTTAAAACAAGCTTACAATATGTTAGGTGAAGATACTGAAAAGGTAGAATTCATCGCTGTTTCAGTCGACCCAGATGGGGATACTCCCGAAAGCACTTACGATTTTTTACGTAATTTAGGCATGCTTGATGTTATGTCATTTTTAACCGGGTCACACGACGACCTTTCCAAAATATGGAACGAGTACCACATTGCTGTAGTTACTCAGCCGGCGGGTTCATCTGAAAGTGCCCTAGACAAACTCACTGGCGAACTTGTATCTGTAGCAAATGGGATTCAGACCTCAGAAACGTCAGCACAGAAATATTTAAAGATGCACTCAGCACCTGTGTATCTGATTGATCAGCATGGAAAATTGCGGTCTATTATCACTGACTTCACTTCTAATCCCGAGCGGTTAGTGCACGACGTGAAACTAGTTATTTAAGTTGTGGCTGATGTCAAAATTCCAATTAAACTGAAGTTATATTTAACTACTCAATTAAGGCCAATGCCCTATCTCTTAACTGCCCACATCCTGCATCGATATCAATTCCTTTTTCCATTCTTACCGTTGACGGTACATTAAATGTCTTTAGATCGGACTGGAATCTCTGTGCCTCCTTGTAACTCGTACGGTGGTATGGTCCGTCACCGGTTGGATTTACAGGAATGAGGTTTACGTGACATAGTAAATCTTTAAGGATTTCACCCAGCTTGGCAGCATGTTTGGGGGTGTCATTTTGCCCCTTTAGTAATACGTACTCTATGAATATTCTGCGTTTAGTTTTTTTTACAAAACTCTGGCATGCTTGAAGTAAATCTTCTATAGGATATCGCTTATTGATCGGCATGGTTTCTGATCTAGTTTCGTTGTCAGGAGCATGTAATGACACAGCAAGATTTATTTGAATATCCTCCTCTGCTAGCCGCTCAATACCAGGGATTAGCCCTACAGTTGAAATGGTTATATGCCTGGCACCTATTGCGATTCCCTTTTGATCATTAAGAACCCTAATAGCTTTCATCATATTATCGTAATTTGCTAAAGGTTCTCCCATACCCATAAACACAACATTTGTGACTCCTTGAATCTCCCCGCGAGACCTCTTACCGTTATTAACTTCTCCCTCATCTTCTGTTCTTGCAAGCCGTTCCATTGCCAGGACCTGTTCGGTAATTTCCCCGACGGTCAAATTTCTCCTGAACCCTTGCTGTCCTGTCGCACAGAAAGTACATCCCAAGGCGCAGCCCGCCTGAGTAGAGACACAAACTGTTTTTCTACCTCTGCGATGCCCGTCTGCCTCGTAACGCATTAAAACAGTTTCAATTAGTTCTCCATCTGATAGCCTGAATAATGTTTTGTCCGTGCTTCCATCTAATGATTTCTTTGAAATAACAGTAGATGAACTACCTATAGAATAATTTTGAGAAAGGACCGACCTCAATTCCTTACTTAAATTCGTCATCTCATGGAAGGAAGTTCGACATTCCTTATAGATAGCCCTCCAGACCTGTTCTCCTCTAAATCTGGGTTGTTCCAAGCTTTGCAGATTATCGACAAGTTGGGATTTTGACAATTCCAGTATTGAAGGCAGTTTGGAATCTAAGCTAAGAATTGATTTTTTAGGCTTCATAATATTTTCGATAGGGAAGCAGACTCTTTCTCAAAATCTTTTAAGATAGTTATTCCTCATTAACAAGTGTATCAAGTATTAGCTTGTATGCTCCGCTGTTTCCAAGGTTAGACACGCTAGCGATTTCCTGGGAAATTTCCTTAATCCCGAAACCCTCGGAGGATAATTTTTGTATAAGTGTGGTGGCGCTATTCCTGGCGTGAAAAAGACCAAACTGCAGAAGACAGAAGAACCGTTCCCAACGCCAAAATTATCAGCACATCCTCCACGATTCCCATCCTATGGCCGTTAACAGTCACTCCAATCCCCGAATTGGCTAAGTCGGTCAAACTTGATGCAGCAAGGTTTCCATTCAGGAAAACTTGCCTCACGGCATCAACTCCATAAGTGAGTGGGTTGATTTTAGCAATCACTTGCAACCAAGGTGAGACATTATCCACAGGAAAAAACACTCCCGACAGAAATATCAACGGAAAAATGAGCAGCTGCATCACCATTTGAAATCCTTGTTGGGAACGCATCCTAGTAGCAACCAAGATACCGAATCCAGACAACGAAAGTGCTAATAACAAAGCAATCCCCAAAAACTTGACTACTAGCAAAACCGTCAATGAAATTCCCACAAGCGGTGCAAGGATCAAAAGAATAGACCCTTGCACAATTGCCGTTATAGAACCCCCAATTGCCTTACCCAAAACAATCCCCGTCCTGCTAATCGGAGCAACCATAATTTCCTTGAGAAACCCAAACTCCCTATCCCAAACGATTGACATGCCGGAAAACATGGATGACATTAAGATTGTCATGGAGAGAATTCCAGGGTACATAAATTGAATGAAATCGACATTTTGGGCCATAGGGCCTACTATCCGATTAAATCCGGCTCCGAAAACTGCCAAAAACATCAAAGGGAACGCTAGTGATGACAGCATTCTTGATCGTTCCTGAAGAAGCCTAAGTAGCTCCCGATATGCTACAACCCATACGCCTCTATAAAACTCGACCATCATTTACCTACGCCTGTTCTTAAGGGATTGCTTAAATTGAGCAACTGTATCAACTTCCTCATCCCGTATGTCTTTTCCTGTTAAATTCAAGAATACATCGTCTAAGGTCGGCCTTCTCACCCCAATTGATAATATTTGCCCTTTAAATTTTCGGATGAAGGTGGGTAAGAATTTCTCACCATTCGGCACGGCAAACTTTATCAAATCTTCCTCAACTTCAACTCCTACGGACCATTGTTCAGACAGTTCACGCAAGGCTCCAGATTGGTCACTAGTCCTCAAGAAAACCACATCGCCACCAAGTTTATTTTTGAGTGTCTCTGGAGAGTCTATGGCTACAATTTTTCCATTATCGATTACTGCTATACGATCACAAGTGTCTGCCTCTTCCATATAGTGTGTTGTCATAAAAATGGTTACGTTTTCCTCCCTTCGTATTCTATCCAGATAGCCCCATATGTAGTTTCGGGTTTGCGGATCCAATCCTAAGGTTGGTTCATCCAAGAAAAGTACTTTGGGATGATGAATCAGCCCTCTTACTAATTCTAGTCTTCTTTTCATTCCACCTGAGAAAGTCTGTATTTTGGCATTCTTGCGGTCCCAAAGATCTACAAGTTGCAGTAAATTTTTCATCCTTGTTTGCATAATGTCTTTTGGAACGCCATAAGCGTAAGCATGGAACAACAGATTTTGCTCGGCAGTAAGATAGGAATCCAGAGTCGTTTCCTGAAATACCACTCCTATGGTTCGTCGGATTGCACTGGTATCCTTCACGACATCGTATCCGTTAACTAATGCAACCCCCCCCGTAGGCTTAGTGAGGGTGCATAAAATGTTAATCGTAGTTGTTTTTCCGGCCCCATTGGGACCCACAAATCCAAACAGCTCACCTTGATTGACCGAAAACGAAACGTTGTCAACAACAGTGAGTCCAGCATATTTTTTTGACACTCGTTGTACGTCTATAGCTTTTGTCATAGTGTTCTATAGTCTTTAAAAAATCTCTTCGTGATAATATATCAGTGCAATCAAACTTGGGTAATAACTAGTGACCGTTCTCTATTTAGTAGCTACTCCAATTGGGAACCTTGAAGACACATCGTTCAGGGCTATTAATACGTTGCGTAATGTCGGATTAATCGCAGCTGAAGATACTAGGACCACTAGAAAACTCCTTCAAAGATACGGAGTGAATACCCCCTTATTGAGTTACTACAAAGACAACGAAATTGCACGTATTGACCGTATTCTCAATGAGCTAGAGAAACATGACGTAGCCTTGGTATCCGAAGCGGGCACTCCCGTCATAAGCGACCCTGGCCAAGCTTTAGTGAAAGCCGTTGTACAGGCCGGTATAGGCGTAATATCTATACCAGGTCCGTCTTCCATTACTACCGCAATAGCACTATCAGGTTTCCCAGCTGATCAGTTCATTTCTCTTGGGTTTCTTCCCCGACGAAGGTCGGCCCGTTTGAAACTTTGGACGAATTTAGCCCAAGTGGGTTACACAATAGTATTTTTTGAGGCGCCTCATCGCATTAAGGCGTCCCTACAAGATATGGCTGACTCATTGGGTGAACGAAACATAGTAATTTGCCGAGAATTGAGCAAGCGTTACGAAGAAGTGATTAGGGGAACTCCTTTGAGTACTTTGGAGCATTTGAGCCTACCAAAGGGTGAGTTTACAGTCGTGGTGGAAGGCGCCTGGAAACCAAATGTGGACCCTGACACAACGGGAATTGTGCGTGCACTGGCCCAACTGAAAAATGCTGGCTATTCAGTTAGGGACGCTAGTAAAGAAATATTGGCTAAGTATCATTCAACAAGGCGAATAATTTACGAACTATGGTTAGACTTGTAGGAACACATAGAATTAGTCACTATATGCTAGAATGAGTGGATTGAACCCTAGAAGGTAGTTCCATTTTGACTGCACAAAACATCCTCGTGGCAGTAGCGTGGCCGTATACCAACGGCGAATTACATCTAGGGCATTTGGCCGGGTGTTATCTAGCAGCTGACATATTTGCACGGTATCACAGATTAACCGGCAATCAGGTTTTAATGGTATCGGGAAGTGACCAACACGGCACTCCAATAACCGTGACAGCCGAGGAAGAAGGATTAACTCCCCAAGAAGTCGTAGACAAATACAGACAAGGCCAACTCGACGTCTGGGATTGCCTAGGTATAACTTTCGATCTTTTTACTACTACTGGAACACAAAATCACCAGGGCGTAGTTCATGACATATTCAACACCCTAGTTGAAAACGGACTGGCTGTCAGAAAAACAACCGAACTACTCTACTCTGAAGTTGATCGCAGATTCCTACCTGACCGTTACGTCGAAGGGACTTGCCCGTTTTGCGATCACGATCCTGCCAGAGGAGATCAATGTGACAACTGTGGGCGGCCCATGGATCCCCTGGAATTGAAGAACCCCCGTAGTCGCCTTAGTGGTGACACTCCCAAGATACGAGAGTCCGAGCATTATTTTCTGAGACTCAGCGCCTTGGAGACAGAACTTCTGAATTGGGTAGAGAGGCAACCCCATTGGCGAGTAAATGTTCGACATTTTACTCGGGGATATATCAAGGAAGGCCTACACGATAGGGCTATCACTCGGGATATCGATTGGGGCGTGTCTGTTCCTTTGGACGATTATTCCAACAAACGTATGTATGTCTGGTTTGAGGCCGTCATAGGATACTTGTCCGCTTCAAAAGAATGGGCAGCCCTCCAAGGTAAACCAAACGCTTGGAAGGACTTTTGGTATGGTCCAAATGCTAAAACTTACCATTTCATTGGAAAAGACAACATTCCATTTCATACAATCATCTGGCCGGCAATATTAATGGGCTATGACAAGGATTTGAATCTGCCATTTGACGTCCCTGCGAACGAGTATCTCAATATGTACGGTGGTAAATTCTCCAAAAGCGAACGGAGGGCGGTGGGGATAAAGGATTTTCTAGAGAGGTACGAACCTGATACCCTCCGTTACTACATCGCCGCGACCATGCCCGAAACCTCTGATACGGACTTTACTTGGGAGGAAGTCGTTCGCAGGACGAATGACGAACTTGTGGCTACTTATGGCAACCTTGTCCACAGAGTGCTATCGTTTATTCGAAGCCAGTTCAACGGCAAAGTGCCCCAACCAGCGGTCCTTAACCATACACAAGAGCAAATGATTTCAGTAGCTAAAACTGCCCTGAAAGATGTCGGGAACCAAATTTCACAAAATAATTTCAGAGATGGTCTGCGCACGGCAATGGGGGTCGCTCAGGAAGCTAACAAGCTTTTAGATTCGGAGGCTCCTTGGAAAACTATCAAAGAGGACAGGTCAAAAGCTGGCACCACCTTGTGGGTAGTACTTTACCTAATAAGCACTTTAAAAACCGTGATGCAGCCGTATTTACCGTTCAGCTCGCAGAAATTACACACCCTTCTAGGCTTTGATCGCAAACTAGAAAATACCGGATGGGACATCGATGAACCAATTCCGGGAACTACTCTTCCATCGCCGGAACCACTGTTTACCAAACTCGATGAATCAGTAGTTGAAGATGAAGTACAACGTATGAGTGAAAACAGCCAAAGCAGTAAATAACTTTTGGCCAGGAACGAAACAATGCTGGATTTCATATATGACCCCATTAAATTGCAACTGGACTCGGTTGATCAAAAGCTGAACAGCCTGTCTTACCAAAATCATTCAGTTATGAAGATTCTTCTCGATCAAACCATAGCCATACCTGGAAAGCGTATTCGACCAGCATTAACCCTGCTTGTTGGCAAAGCACTCCAAGGGGAAGAACACGTCATCACAACAATGGCTGCAGCAATAGAATTGCTCCACGTCGCATCATTAATCCACGATGATATGGTTGATCACGCAAATACTAGACGTGGTCAACCTACAGTCAGCAAGATATGGGGAAACAATGTTGCAGTAATGTTCGGAGATTTCGTTTTCGCGTCATCAGCAGTGTATGTGTGCGAGACAGATAATGTACGCGTGATAAAGCGGTTTTCCGAAACCATCCAAGAGCTGTCTATAGGACAGATTATTGAGTCCATTAACTCCTTCGACGCGAACGTTACTATTGAAGACTACAAAAAGCGTATCTACAACAAAACCGCTACGCTGTTTCGTACCGCAGCCGAAAGTAGTGCGATTCTAAGTAACGCTCCGGAAGAGACTATCAAATCATTCATTAGTTTCGGGTACAATCTAGGAATGGCTTTTCAAATAATGGATGACATTCTAGACTTCGAAGGAAGCGAAGAAGTAACTGGCAAACCTGTTGGCAACGATCTGCTGGAAGGAACTGTAACCCTCCCGACCATTCTTCTGTTTAAGCAATTGAAAAGGGATGACCCGTTATTTTCCATGTTCAAAGATGGGCAATCTGCGGAAGCGAGGGCCAAAGTTGTCGAGATGATTCAATCTACCTCGGTACTAGACCAATCACACTCGATCGCCGAGGAATTCTGTAATGTTGCACACACCGACATTCTGAAAATTCCGGACTCACGAGAGAGAGACTCATTAGTAGAATTAATTAATTTCGGACTACAGCGCAAAAATTGATTAACTAGTAACTTGTGAGCCTTCAACCTTTAGCTTTCCCTGATACTTTTCTCTGAACTTGATCACTTTAGGGTTGATCACAAACTGGCAGTAAGGTTGGTTAATGTTGCTCCTATAATACTCTGCATGATAGTCCTCTGCGTGGTAAAACTCATCAAGGGCAACGATTTCAGTAACGATTGGATTTGCCCATAGTTCAGTCATCTCAGCCACCATTTCATTCGCTTGGCTCGCTTGCTCAGCGCCGTCATAAAAGATAGCTGACCTGTACCTAGTACCAACATCAGGGCCTTGCCTATTCAACGTGGTAGGATCATGGGTGGAAAAAAAGATTTCAAGTAGTTCTCGATACGAAATGACTTCGGGATCATATTGTATCTGGATCGCCTCAGCATGCCCGGTTGTTTCAGAGCAGACGTCCTGATACGATGGATTAGAAACGTGTCCACCGGTATAGCCCGACTGTACATCGAAAACTCCTTTCAACTGCTCAAAGATCGCCTCGATACACCAAAAACAGCCACCGGCTAACGTCGCGATTTCAGACATTTTATCTCCTCGGTACTATGTACCGCTCTCTAATTCCTCGAGACGGTATTTTTTTCCTTGCTCCAAGGCGGCCAGAATCGCGTCTACCAATCTTCTCGCTGAATCGGCTGTAATTTCTACCGCTACTCTCGCCCCTAGGCCTTCCTTTTCATTGACGAAATCAATGTTGATGGCATGGTCCAAGGGCGCATTGAATGGGTGGTCGAAAGATACATTAGCTTCCTGTAATTTGAACCATCCGTTTGGGCCCTTGCCGGTACCAGACATAAGGGCCCTCTCAGTAATCATTGTGCACATTTTACTTCCCCTATGAATTCCTAACCGATTTTCCTGCCTAAGAAATCCCAAATTTTTCCCCACCCGTCCATGGCCTGTTCTTGTCGGTAGGCTGGCCTATCGTAGTAAAAGAAGCCATGACCCGCTCCGGGGTACCTATGAAATTCGTAGTCCTTATTGTGGTTCTTAAGTTCGGATTCATGCTGGTCAACCTGGGCCGGCGGAGGGCTGGAATCATCCTCACCAAAAATCCCCAAGAGAGCACACGAAAGGTCAGCAGTATAATCGATTGGCGCCACCGGCTGCCCTGCGGAAAGTTCATCTTTGGACATCACAACTCTGCCGCCCCAGCACTCGATTGCTGCATCAAATCCATTTGACCTGCATGCTACCAAAAACGCATGCCGGCCACCTGAACATGTGCCAAACACACCAACCTTACCATTAAGGTTGGGAAGTGACCGCAAATACTCCATAGACGCTTCACTGTCTCCAACAACGGAATCATCGGAAACCCCTCCTTCGGCCCTCGCCTTTGCTGCAACATCCTCTGGAGTTCCATGACCAAATCTCTGATTAATGTTAGGGCAAATAGCTAAGTACCCGTGATGGGCAAAACGACGGGTCGTTTCTTTATAGAATTCATCCCATCCAGGCAGATGGGGGACTATAACTATCCCGGGGAATGGACCTTCCCCCAATGGCCTAGCGAAATAGGCGTAGACAGTGTCTCCATTGTAACCTTTGATGCCAACTGTCTCAGCAATCATGCCTTCATACTTATTAGTTTCATACATGCGCTCCTCCTTTGTATTCTTATAACTAATAATCGTTTATCCCATTACGGAAGTACTGTCAAGGTATTAATCAAGTGGGCAAGAAGAGCTGGTGTGCTAAGCAGCGGACCCAACATCGATGAAAGCTTTGACGGCATACCAAACCAACATCTCGGGTGTAAGACCTAGCTCTTTTGCTGCTTCGTTAATTTGACTAGCAAACACCCCTGTAAATATGGTGGAAACTGCGCTATCTTCATCAGCCCAGATAGCCACATTCCTCAGCGTGGGAGTCATCAGTTCCAATAACAGTTCGCCATCTTCGTTACCAGAACTCCTTTTAAAAAACTTCACAACGCCCTGGTCTCGCTGGACCCAAAGGAAATTATCTATTGGAAAGACGTCGGTCAGTTGAACACCTCAAACATTTTAGGGACCTAAGCTAATACTAGCGCAGCAGCAGAATGTTGTTCGTCAGCGTGATATGAACTTCTAACCAGAGGTCCCGCAGCTACATGGCTAAACCCAAGTTTCAACCCTTCCGCTGCCAACTTCTGAAATTCATCTGGGGTATAGAATTTGCTTATAGGAGCATGCTTCTTACTCGGTCTCAGATATTGCCCTATTGTAAGCAAATCACAATTTACTTCCCTCAGGTCTTCCATAGTCTGGAGTATTTCATCCCATTCCTCTCCCAATCCAACCATCATGCCAGACTTTGTGACCATGTTAGGTTGCAGAGCCTTAACTTCGCCCAATAGTTCTAGGGAATAATTGTAATCGCCTTTAGCCCTGACGCCTGGAAATATCCGTCTTACGGTTTCAATGTTATGGTTCAGTACATCTGGTCTAGCTCTAACCATTGCTCTCAATCCCAAACCCTGGAAGTCAGGGATCAACGTCTCAACCTTAATTGCCTCTTCGTGTCCCTCCATCCTCTCTCTTATTTTCATGACACATTGAGCAAAACAAAAGCCCCTCTATCCGGCAAATCGTCACGATTAACAGAAGTGATCACAACGTATTTTAAACCCAGCCGTTCTACAGTTCTAGCGAGCCTATCTGGCTCCCCCAAATCCAACCCAAGTGGCTTCCCGGAAGTGACTGCGCAGTACCGGCATGCCCGTGTACATATGTCACCTAGAATCATAAAGGTTGCAGCTCGTCTGTCCCAACAGTCACCTATATTGGGACACTTAGCTTCCTCGCAAACAGTATGGAGTTCACTGTCACGAAGTAGATTCCTCAGCTCAACGTAGTTTTTACCGCCAGGTGCCTTTACTTTGAACCAAGGTGGTAGTCTGTAGCCTTTAGAATTGGTTTCTGTAGTCATCTTCATCAAGCTCTGGTTTAAAGTTCGTAGAATCCCATCACCGTGCAATTTTAAGCTATAGTGCAGCATGGGACAACCCCAATCGGATTCCCTAAACTAGCCTTTTCCACGAATTTTGAAATTTAATTTGACTCAACAGTGTGTTCACTGGATTCTCTCCGGTCTACTTTCGTGAGTAACTTATTCAACCAACGGACCTAATATACAGAAGGTAATGACTGTATTAATATGACTCAGTAAACAAAGTGATCACATGACTAATCAACTTGTAGAACGAGGACAACGAATAATCCTCCAATTGGATGGGATGGGCCGTCTCGGGGAGGCCATTGCCGTCATTGAAGGAAAGCCGGTATTTGTATTTGGAGGATTACCTGGCGAGAAAGTCGAGGTAGAAATCATACGCGAACGTCGACACTATATTGCGGCTGAAGTCGTCAACGTTTTAAACCCATCTCCATACCGGCAGTTAGCACCGTGCAAATATTTTGGAGAGTGTACTGGATGCCAATGGCAGAACGTAGTTTACTCCCATCAATTAGAACTTAAACAGGAGGCAGTAATTGACGCGTTCCAACGCATTGGGCATTTGGATGGATTAACCGTGCTTCCCACTTTGCCCTCGCCCAAACAGTTGGGATACCGAAATCATGCAAGGTTCACGGTTCGCAGAGAGACAGGCCGCCTAGGATACATTCATCGTGAGCGGAGGCGTTTCGTAGGCGTGGACGAATGTTTATTGATGGATAAATCAATAAACGAACATCTTTCAGAATTGCAGGGCAACTGCAGTGAGACCTCCCAAGTCGCGGTTAGATCTAGCCCCACCACCGGAAGCTATCTAATTCAACCCACGTTAAAGAATTTCCCCGGCCCTCCTGAAACTGGCCAGAAAACTTACATCGAATCGGCCATGGGGGTAGATTTCAGGGTCGGATCACCATCTTTTTTCCAAGTAAACATCCAGCAGCTTGAGAACTTGGCTCAGTTGGTGAAGGAAGAATTAGATCTCGATGGGACTCAAGTAATTGTAGACGCATACGCAGGAGTAGGAACTTTCTCGGCCTTACTAGCGCCATTCAGCCAGAAGGTTCTTGCGATTGAGGAATCATCTGCGGCAATAGATGATGCTGAATTAAACCTTGGCGCATTCCCCAATGTGGAAATACTAAAGGGTAAAACAGAAGAAGTACTTCCAAATGTATACGAGTCAATAGACGCCCTCATAGTTGATCCCTCTAGGGCAGGTTGTCAGAGGCCCGTTTTAGACGCAATCATGCGACTAGCGCCAAAACGCCTTGTATATGTTTCATGTGATCCGGGATCTTTAGCTCGTGACATCAGTATTCTCGTCAACGGCCCTTACAAGGTTGATTCTATACAGCCACTCGACATGTTTCCTCAAACGCATCACGTTGAGTGCATAACATCCCTATCCCTACGGGCAGGTCATCCAATTACCCTTGCATCAAAATCCCCAAGGCGCAGAAATATTCTTACGGACGCGAATATACCGTTCAATCAAACAGAGCCTGAGGACTATGAGATGCCACCCGAAGGTTGTGCTGAAACATATGCGATCTCAACAGCTTTAACTAAAGCAAAAGATGTAGCAAAAAGAGCCACCGGAGGCCTAGTGATTGCTGCGGACTCAGTAGTGGTCATGGGAAATGAGATATTCAACAAGCCTGATAGTGAATATACAGCCCGTATAATGCTAGATAAGCTTCGGAACAGTTCGCATAAAGTTATCACCGGAGTAGCGGTAGTGAACACTGTGTCGAACGAAATAGTGACGGCACATAAAACGACCACCGTCCATATGAGAAACTATTCGAACGCTGAAATTGACTACTGGATAGGGTTTAGCCAGGCCCTAGACAAAGCGGGGGGATACGCCATTCAGGATTCCACTTTTTCGCCCGTGCAGTCGGTCGAAGGATGTTATCTCAATGTGGTTGGATTGCCACTGTGCATAACTGCAACACTTTTAGAAAAAATGGGTGCAGAGTTTGGAACAGGAATCAGTCTAGGGTTATGTAATAACTGCAATACTAGTAAACCTGACTTATGAATTTATTCGGAATAGGCATTACAGAGCTAATCTTCGTACTAGTAATCGCATTGTTCGTTTTAGGTCCAATGCGGATGATCGAACTCGCCAAGCGTTTAGGGGGGTACCTAGCTGAGCTCAGGAAAGCACTTTTTGAACTTACAAGGTTAATGGAAGTCGAAAAGTCCGAACAAGAACCGGCCGATACCGTCGCCCCAGAAGGAATCGCAAGGCAATCTAAGACGGACGACAAGGATGAAGCACGAACTTGACCTCGGAAGGACAAAAAGAGTTCACGTTAAAGCAGCACTTAGAGGAACTTAGATCACGCCTGCTTGTAACTGCGATAAGTGCACTAATAGGTACAATTATAACATTCGCATTTCATCGTCAGATTCTTGTGTTCCTACAAAAACCTGCGACAGGAATTTCAGGAATTGAAACCTCCCCTTTAGTTTACACTCACCTGACAGAAATGCTGGGCATCAGCATGAAAATCTCATTTATGGGGGGGCTGATTCTAGCGCTGCCAGTTCTGACCTATCAATTCATCGCTTTTATCTCACCTGGTCTTACCAAAACAGAGAAGCGATATCTTTTGCTTCTACTTCCGGGAGTGTCGATTGGATTCATTTCTGGAGTTGCGTTTGGATACTTCGTACTTATACCAGCCGCCATAAAATTCTTTCTAACTTTCAACGCTGACATTGCAGCCCCCATGATTAGGATAGGCAACTACATTAACCTGATGACCAATCTCCTTTTCTGGAACGGCCTTGTATTCGAAACGCCAGTATTAATGTTTGCTCTGGCTAAATTGAGGATAATAAATCACAGGAGATTTTCACAATGGCGGAAGTTCGCGATAGTAATGGCATTTCTATTGGGAGCCCTCATTACCCCTACATTCGACCCAATCAATCAAACGTTGGTAGCGATCCCCATTGTAATACTTTACGAACTGGGAATATGGCTGGCTTGGCTAGTGAACAGAAATGGGGATGCTAAAAGTCAAACGGAATGATCGTCCGCTTACACTTTAACTTTCTTCTTGCCCTTCGAAGTAGTAGTTTTCTCTTTCGAGCCCGGGTCTTCCGCCCCGTCCTGACCACGCCTGAAAGCACGTATTCCCTTGCCCAATGCTCCGCCGACTTCAGGGAGTCTACCTACCCCAAAAACGATAATCACTATTACCAAGATGATTATTAACTCTGGTCCACCTAATCTAAAAGGCATGTTGAGCCTCCAACCAATCTATTACTTCAATAATACCTAAGTGATGACTCACAGGCAAGACAGCAAACATTTCCATGCCTGATGAACTGTCAAACCGGATAGATATGTAGACCAAGCAATCCTTGACCCTCTTAACCCGTGTACCTATACTGTAGTGGGGCTGTAGCTCAGCTGGGAGAGCGCCTCCTTTGCAAGGAGGAAGTCAGGGGTTCGAGTCCCCTCAGCTCCACCATCTCTCGCATAATTGGTTGTTGACTCCTACCCACTAGCCAATAACATCCGTGCCAAATTCGTCCAACTATTCATCTTGTAAACGCAGAGGTGCCAAACGATGATCATTGATCCCAAGTTTTATCAGGCGATGAAATACCGCTGTATTGGACCATTCCGTGGAGGTCGCGTTTTGGCTGTAGCGGGGGATCCTGTCGACCAAGCAACTTTTTATTTTGGTGCCTGCTCGGGCGGCATTTGGAAAACTGATGACGCAGGCGTGTTTTGGCACAACATATCTGACGGATACTTTAAGACTGCATCAGTCGGCGCTATTGCAGTTTCTGATTCTGATCCTAATGTCATATACGCAGGTATGGGAGAAGCATGTATTAGAAGTAATGTGACTCACGGAGACGGAGTGTACAAATCCACTGACGCTGGGAAATCATGGCAGCACTTGGGGCTTGAGAATACTAGACATATTGCGAGGGTCAGAATACACCCCACTAATCCAGATCTTGTATATGTTGCTGCCCTAGGGCATGCGTTTGGTCCTAACGAAGAAAGAGGGGTTTTTAGATCTACCAACGGAGGCGCAACTTGGGAAAAGATTCTCTATAAGAGTGAGAACGCAGGATCCATAGATTTATCTATGGATCCTGCAAATCCAAGAATACTCTACGCCTCTATTTATCAAGCAAGGCGATATCCCTACACTATAGTAAGCGGTGGTCCTGACAGTGGCATATGGCGATCACTGAATGGCGGCGACACATGGGAGGACATCTCCACTAAGCCAGGGATCCCACAGGGTTCCTTGGGAAGAATCGGCGTCGCTGTTTCCCCTGCAAAACGTGGCAGAATTTGGGCATTGATCGAGCATAAAGATGGAGGCCTCTATCGGTCAGATGATGCTGGGGAAACGTGGGCCCTTACTTCTAATGACCCAAACCTTAGCAAACGAAATTTCTATTACACCCACGTTTTCGCTCATCCTACGGATTCAGAAACGTGTTACGTGTTGAGCGGACGAAACTGGAAATCCACCGATGGAGGTCGTACTTTCACTCGCTTTACGACCCCTCATGACGACGACCACGACATGTGGATAGATCCAAAAAATCCTAGGAGAATCATCCATGCAAATGATGAGGGGGCTACTATTTCCTTCAACGATGGATTCTCATGGACGAGGCTAGAAAACCAACCCACAGGTCAGTTCTACCACGTAACAACTGACTCAAATTTCCCTTACAGGGTTTATGGCACTCAGCAGGATGGCAGCTCGATCAGCATTCCAAGCCGTTCTCCCACAGGTGCAATAACTCAAACCGAGTGGTACTCGGTTGGTGGCGGTGAAGCTGGATATGTCGCAGTTAAACCGGACGATCCCAATATAGTCTACGCTGCACATAGCGGTGGCGGGCCACTAAGCAGGTACGATCGGAGAACTGGGCAAGGGCATGACGTTCGGATAAATCCAGAACGTATCAGCAATCTCGAACCAGAAAAGCAAGAGTATCGATTTCAGTGGACGTTTCCAATAGTTATCTCTCATCATGATCCCGACGTAATTTACGCAACGGGCAATCATGTCTTTCGTTCAACTGAGAATGGCGCCAGTTGGGATGAGATCAGTCCAGACTTAACAAGAAACGATCTACCTGCAGCTACAGCTTCGTACGGTGCCCCCGTGGAAGGTTTGCCTCCATGTACGATTTTCACTTTTGATGAATCCAAGATTCAAAAAGGTGTGCTGTGGGCCGGTTCAGATGACGGCTTGATTCACGTGTCAACAAACAGCGGCGACACTTGGGAAAATGTCACCCCCAAAGAAATCCCGGAATGGTCACTCGTAAGCATCATTGATCCTTCTCCTCATGACCCAGCTTCAGCTTATGTCGCGGTCACAGCATACAAACTACACGACAACAGCCCTTACCTCTTCAAAACCACGGATTATGGCAAAACCTGGACAAAAATAACAAACGGCATCTCTGATAACGACTTCACAAGAGTTATCAGAGAGGATCCTGAAACTAAAGGACTATTATTTGCTGGCACTGAAACTGGAATCTACGTTTCGTTTGATGACGGAGGCAACTGGCAATCGCTACAGCTTAATCTCCCAGTAGTTCCGATACACGACTTCGTTATTAAAGAAGACGATTTAGTGGTAGCCACCCATGGGAGAGCATTCTGGATACTCGATGACATTAGTCCATTGAGGGAATTAAATTCCGATATCACAGAAAAATCCAGCCATATATTCAAGTCTAAGAATGGATACAGATTCCCAATGTGGAGATCCCTAAGACCAGATGCCTCTTCTGTCCCAGGCATGAACTACGACCGAGGATCGGGGCCAGTTGTCTTCTCCTGGTTTACTGAAAAAGATGCCCAAGATAACTTGGTAAGCCAGACCTACTTGGATGCAGGGGAAAATCCACCAGACGGCGTCATAATCTGCTACTCCCTAAACATTGAGCCAAAAGCGGCCATAAAGTTGAAGATAGTTGATTCTAGAGGAAGAGTCGTTAACAACTATCAAAGCAAAGAAGAGGGAGCAACCTCTTCGCCACCATTCTTACAAAAAGTGCAAGGCATGAATCGATTTGTTTGGGACATGCGTGAAATGGGAGCCGACACTGTACCTGGCGACAAATCAGTAGGAGGTCTCGATGAAAGTGTGATTGGACCTCTGGTAGTGCCCGGGAAATACGAAGCTCAACTTACTGTTGATGGGAAAACAGTAAAACAATTGTTCAACGTTCAAAAGAACCCTATTAACCCATCTACAAATGAAGAATTGGAGAAACAACACGAAATCCTAATGCGAATTCGGGATACTACATCCGAAATTGCCGGTCGGGTAGGCACCATACGAAACATAAGGGTGCAGATACAAAATTGGCTCGGCCGCCTTGAGTCTGCCAATAAGTCTAAGGCCGTCAAGGACCTTTCTTCACTTATTCTACAAAATCTCGCTGGTATTGAATCTGAGTTGATACACACTCCTGACGCAGGGGATCTAGGGATGGACTCACCAGTCAAAATCTATGCGAAGTTTGCAGCGCTCAATTCGGTTATAGGGAGCGCCGACTACGCACCTCCGAAGCAAACGCTTGAAGCGTATAATTCAATTGACCGTCAATACATGACCCAAAATGCCAAGTTGGTACGGGTGATTGAAGTAGACATCCCAAATTTGAACAGGCTCTTAGATGAAGTAGATCTCGATCCTGTGACTACAAATATCGATTAAATAAACTGAGCGGGGGTGCCATTTCTAGGCCCAGTTTCTGGAAGCATAAAGCCGGATAAAATCATAAGGATAGGCAATACGGCCAAAACACTGAAACTTGGCAAGTAACTTCCGAAAGCGTCCGTGGTTACGCCTACTAGTAACGGTCCCATAAAGCTTAACAAATTGCCTACTGCTAGGCCGGCCGACAAAACGACCGCGACCTCAGACGGAGTTTTTCCGGGTAGTTCAGTCGCAACGATAAAAATCATAGGGATGAATACCCATTGAGAGATCCCAAGCCCAATTACGGATATATATATTAAAGGTTCGTTGTGAACCAAGAACGATCCAAAACCCGAAATAATGAAAAGCACACCTGCGCCAATCAGAAAAGGTCTTCTCAAGCCAAGTTTGCCTGATAATAAACCCGCAGCGGGGCTCGCAATTAAACCAACGAGTGGGGCTAGTCCAATGATTAACCCAGCTTTTGACAAACTCATTCCGAAAACTTCGTTGTAGTAGGTCGGTAACCAAGCATTTAAACTCAAGTACGCTAGAAATGGGCCAACAAAGGCCATTGCGATCAACCCAGTAGTCCTTTCTTTAAGGACCCCTGACAAATTCGACCTAGCTTTAGTGTTACCCACCTGTTCCTGATTGATACCATTTTTGCCAAGGAGTACCCAGGCGATCGTCCCAATCAGTGCAACCACACCAAATGTGAATATTGCCACTTTCCATCCGAACAAGTTAGCTATTGGGACCGCTAAAAACATGCTAATAGCCATTCCACTGGTTTGTCCCATCCAATTCGTACCGTTAATAATCGGCAATTCCCTTCGTCCGAACCATTGAGAACTCACGCCCCCTACCAAAGGGATGACAATGCCTACTCCCAAACCCAAGGCGATGCGCCATAACACGTGGCCAGCGAAATTGGTCATAAAGGGTGCGAGCATACCAGCAGACATTAAGAAGGAACCCAAAGCGAAAGTTCGGTACACACCAAACCTAGCCGCCATAAATCCAGAAGGCACATTTCCGACTGCGAGGACTAGTGCCATGACAGCAATCAAGACACTGACACTACCTCTAGCCAGACCATACTCTTCCATTATGAACGGGAACAGCGGCGCTGGGGCTAACACATTAATGCCGATGCTTAGCTGGGCAGAAATAAGCAAACCATGTATAACCCAACGATATCTAGACTGCGTTTTTTCGTGCACTTTCAACCTTGACCACAGAAAAGGCGGCTCCAACGAGCCGCAAATATTTCAAAGCGCTGTTTAGCTCCCCACATATTACTGTTGTTTTGAGTCGTTGCGACAGAAAACAGAGTGCTCATAATAAAGTACGTGGGTACTTAAAATCATTTTTGGATCCTCGAATTATATCAGGGCGGTCGATAGCCACTAACTTAAACGGCATGGCAGGTTAATCATCTCACTGTTTACGCCGTATGAGACATGATCGAAACACAATAATTCTTTGGGCAGACGACGTCGGGATAATCTACAAAAGCAAGATCCACTCTTCATATTTTTCGTCTTCACTCAAAATGTCCCGATTCCCTTACAGAACGGTGAACCAGGTTATGCAGCTGCCACCGATTTCATAGCCCGCATGTCTTCGGAGTGCTACAAATCCTAAGCATTTAGGCACGAATTCCTTGACAACCGGTCACATCAAACATATGATTGCGTTGAAAGTTTTAAGATTTATTAGAAGGTGAACATGGGTCACGTAGCCATATCAGAAGGTGAAAGCTTTGATAGCCTGCTTCGGCGCTTCACTAAGAAAGTGCAGACGGATGGAATATTGTCTGAGGCCCGTAGAAGAGAACACTTTGAGCCTCCTAGCATAAAGCGGAAAAAGAAGGCAGCCGCCAAACGTCGGAAGAGTTCTAGGCGATAGTTTAAAACACTCTCGTATAGTTGTCCTACCATGTCTATTCAAGAACGCCTCTCAACAGACTTAAAAACGGCTATGCGGGAAAAAAATGAGCCTCGTAGGTCGACAATAAGGTTCATCCGCGCAGCGATTCAAAACGAGGAAAAAGAAAAACGACGCCCACTTGAAGACGAGAACGTTATAATTGTTCTCAGTAGGATGGTTAGGCAACACCAAGAAAGTATCACAGGATTCGGAATGGCTAATAGATTGGACTTGGTAAAAAAAGAGGAGTCCGAACTTGCCATAGTAAGAGAATATCTACCAGAACAAATTTCTGACGAAGAGTTGGATTCACTTGTGCGTAATGCAATCTGTGAAGCGGATGCGAAACAACAAGCAGACATGGGTAAAGTCATGAAAATACTAATGCCCAAGGTTCAAGGCAAGGCAGACGGCTCAAGGGTAAGTTCCTTAGTAAAGGATCTTCTAACAAAATAGGTGGCCGATTCATTGTCTCGTTCACGACTATATATTGACTCCAATGGCTTGTTCTGGACACTTATAGACTAGGTTGGGATACCTAGAGTAACATAGTGCTTTCTAACTTTTCTTAGGAGCAATCTGTTGCGTTTTGGAATAGTAGTCTTTCCCGGAACTTGGAGTGACACCGACTGTTATCACGCTGTCACTGAAGTCTTAAACCAGGATGCGCAATATATATGGCATCAAGAATCAAATATCCGCGACATAGATTGTCTTGTACTCCCAGGCGGCTTTTCATACGGCGACTATTTACGCACCGGCGCCATTGCACGATTTTCTCCAGTAATGAGCGCTATAAAGAAATTCGCTAATGACGGCGGTTTGGTTATAGGAATATGTAACGGTTTCCAGATCCTATGTGAAGCCCAACTACTCCCTGGGGTTCTAATACGTAATGACGACCTTCGTTTTCGTTGTGAATGGACTAACTTAAAGATCGAGAACAATGGAACAAAATTCACCTCCAGAGCTTCACAAAAGGAATTGATTAAAGTTCCTATTTCTCATGGAGAAGGCAATTATTACGCTGATTCCAAAACTATAGATACCCTCAACAACAATGGTCAGGTGGTTTTCCGGTATTGTAGTCCGTCTGGCCAAATCGACGCCGAATCGAATCCGAACGGGTCCATTGAAAACATCGCAGGAATCGTGAACGATCAAGGTAATGTCATGGGCATGATGCCTCACCCAGAAAGATGCTGCGAGGAAATAATAGGAGGGACTGACGGGCGGATAATTTTTGAATCCATGATAGATTCGGTGCCCTAATTTGACCCAGGCCATAATCTTCGCTCTTTTGGCTGCCCTCGGTTGGGGCACGTCCGCAATTTTCGTGCGGTTAGGTTTGCAGAATTTGACGGCCACTCCCGGGACAGCCATTTCCTTGGCTGTCGGTACGATATTGATAGGCATAGTGGCCGTCACTGCCCACGGACCAACGGCGTTTAATCTAAACCCAAATGAGTTTGCCTGGATAGTACTATTGGGGGTATTGAATTACGTCCTAGGGCGATATCTCAATTTTAACAGTGTCAATCTCGCTGGAATTTCACGCTCAGCACCTTTATTGGCATCGGCTCCACTCGTTGCAGTCGCAATGGGAATTCTAATTGGTGGGGAAACGATAAATTCGTTCATCCTCTTAGGTACCCTAAGTATTTTCGGTGGGGTTATTCTAGTAGCCACAGGTGGCGGTCGCGGATAAGCGAATAAGATGACTAACGTATTGAACAAAGCCATTAACGAAAAGCCAGTGACGACCGGCATGCTCCTGGCATTGATGGCTGCCACGGCATATGGATCGAGTCAATTCTTGGCCAAGCAGATCGTTACCGAGATAGCCCCTCCGTCGGTAGTAGCAACTGTAGGACTATTTTCTGGGTTTGTCGTTTTGATGGGTCTATCTATTGGGAATCTGCCAAAAGATCGTAAGGCCCCTAAGAAAGCTGTAGTTTTTCTAATCCTGTCTGGAATCGCATCCTCAGCCGGGGTGACGTTCCTATACACTGCGCTTGAACTCGCGCCAGTCGTAATAGTCGCACCAGTTTCATCGGTTACACCATTGATTTCTTTGAGCTTAGCACATATCTTTCTACCAAAGATGGAGTCTATCACCGCCAAGACATGGGTTGGCGCAATCTTGGTGGTTGCAGGTGTCAGTTTAATAACAATAGGAAGTCACATTTAGAAAGGAATCGAAGTGCCTGTATCAAAAGAAATCCTAGATGAAATAGCACTAAAGCAGGAAGAATACGACGAGATAGTCCGCAGGCTTGGAAGAGAACCAAACTCTGTGGAATTGGGCATGTTTGGAGCTCTTTGGAGCGAACATTGTGGTTACAAGCATTCAAAGCAATTACTCAGAACCTTTCCTTCAGAGAGTCCTTATCTTCTCACCGCTCCTGGACAAGAGAATGCTGGAGCGATTGACATAGGAGACGGCTTATCAGCCGTCATAAAAGTTGAATCACATAACCATCCTTCAGCAATAGAGCCATACCAAGGCGCAGCAACTGGTGTGGGTGGAATTGTTAGGGATATTCTCGCGATGGGGGCCAGGCCAATAGCTCTAATGAACTCACTGCGATTTGGTCCACTTAGTGAACAGCAAAATCGGCACCTGTTTAACGGTGTGGTTAGTGGTATCTCTGGCTATGGAAACTGCATCGGTGTGCCAGATATAGGAGGCGAAATAGCATTTGCCCCGTCGTATTCGGGCAACCCTTTAGTCAACGCCTTGTGCCTGGGTATAGTTAGATCAAACGAAATGGTTAGAGCTATCGCCAGTACACCTGGAAACATTCTCTTGCTGGCTGGCGCTGAAACTGGAAGAGATGGGATTCACGGGGCGTCTGGGTTAGCGTCTCGAACGTTCGAGGAGGATATAGAACTTAGACCAACCGTTCAGGTGGGAAACCCTTTCATGGAAAAGATTCTAATAGAGGCCTGCCTTGAGGTAGTTAAAGCGAATCTACTTGAGGGGCTACAAGACCTTGGTGCAGCCGGGCTAACAAGCTCAATTGTTGAGGCGACGACAAAGGGGGGGACTGGCTTCAAGTTAGATGTTGCGCTTGTACCTAGACGCGAATCCGGAATGTCCCCTTATGAAATCATGCTGTCTGAATCTCAAGAACGAATGTTGTTAATCGTGTCACCAGAAAATGTAACGACAGTGACAAACATCATGGAAAAATGGGATATCCCATGTACCGCTATTGGGGAAGTTACGGGGGACGGGATAGCCAGAATTTTCGAAGGCAGTAACCCAGTAGGCGCGGTCCCAGGGGGAATGTTGACCCATCCACCAATCTATGAAGTTTTCGGCGACAAGCCAAATTCCATCGCAGAACTGCAAAATTACGACCTGAAATCACTACCAACGCCAGCAGATGCTCCCTACGACATACTGCTGAAATTATTAGCGTCGCCGAATATTACTAGTAAAGAATTTGTTTACCGCCAATACGATCACCAAGTTCAAACAAACACTGTTCTGCCTCCCGGCACCGCCGATGCTGCTGTTGTCAGAATTAAGGGATCCGACAAAGGATTGGCTCTGTCGTCCGATTGTAACGGCCGCATAGGTTATCTGGATCCATTTGTTGGCGGAGCGTTAGCCGTTGCTGAGGCATGTAGAAACGTGTCATGCACAGGCGCCACACCCGTTGCAATTACGGATTGCTTGAACTTCGGAAATCCAGAAAAGCCAGATGTCGCCTACCAAATGGTTGAGTCGGTACGTGGGATGGTTGAAGCTTGTAACTCTTTGAACGTTCCGGTGGTAAGCGGCAATGTTAGCCTTTATAACGAAACCAAAGGCACCGTCATATACCCTACCCCAGTCGTATGTGCTCTGGGCCTTATAGATGACGTGAACAAAGCTGTGTCGTCTGGATTCAGGAACGAAGGTGACTCAGTATTTCTATTGGGATCGGATGTGGTCAGTGCCGATGTAAATTATTTGGCGGGCAGCGAATACTTAGAGATAGTACATGGACTCGTAGCCGGTCAACCAAGTATCGACCTAGGGCTAGAAGTCAAATTGCAAAGTTGCTGCAGGTCGTTAGTCGAAAACCAAGTTGTAAATTCGGCACATGACTGCTCAGAAGGAGGATTGGCAGTCGCGTTGGCAGAAAGTAGCATAATAGGCAATTTAGGTTTCTCTGGCAGCATTGGCAACCGAGATCACTGGGCACCATCATTGTTCGGCGAACAACCCTCACGAGTGGTTGTTTCAGTTTCAAAAGACAAGACCCATCAATTTAAAGACATATGCTATGTGTCAAACACGCCATTCGTATGGCTAGGAACAGTAACAAGCGGCGAATTCTCGATCTCAGGAATTATTGATGGCTCTTTAAGTGAGATCTCAAGTGCATGGAAAACTGGTTTGAGTATAGCTCTAGGTGAGTGAATGAGTTATTTATTAAACCAAAAACTCTTCTCAAAAGACTTGCATGAGATTATACTACTCATGAAGCTCCCACCTCAGTTAACAGAGTGTCAAAGCATTGGCAATTAATGCTCTGATTGGATTACCCTAAACGGATATGGATATTAAAGAGGTACTTAAACAATGAAAGTGATTTTCGTCTCTGATGTTGCAGGCAGTGGTCAAGCAGGAGACATTAAAGAGGTCAAAAACGGATTCGCCCGTAACTTTTTGCTACCCAAACAACTGGCTGTTCCAGCGACACATGACCATTTGCAGAGGTTAGACACTATTCGAAAAACCGGCGACAACCAGCGCATAAAGGAGCAAACTGAAATAAACGCTTTGATTGAAAATTTGACGAATATAACGGTCAATTTAAGTGCGCGAACAGGCCCTACTGGAAAATTCTATGGCGCTGTCACATCTAGTCATATTTCAGAAAAGCTTTCTTCGTTGATCGAAAGACAATTTGATCGGCGATCAATCCAGCTTGACCAGTCGATTCAGGAACCGGGACTTTACGAAGTGCAATTGCGCTTCTCCTACGGAATCTCTGCAGCCTTGCGTGTCGTCGTTGATGCAGAAGGGCAAGAGGGAAGCGTCGAAACCGCCCTAGCTGAAAAAGAGGAAGAGAAGGCTTCACTAACTGATTCCCAAGAAGTGCCCGATGAGTCCACCGAAGAATCAACTGCAACTCAAGAAGCGCCCGATGAGTCCACCGAAGAATCAACTGCAACTCAAGAAGCGCCCGATGAGTCCACCGAAGAATCAACTGCAACTCAAGAAGCGCCCGAATCCGAGCAAGGCGAGGAATCTTCTATTTAATGTACAGTGATAGGGTCCCGCCACATGATGACAGTGCCGAAGAAGCGGTATTAGGGTCAATTCTTGTCGACGGCAGCTCATTCGTCCACGTAGCCCCAGTACTTAAACCGGAGGATTTCTACAGAGAAAGGAACAGATGGTCATATGAAGCCTGCCTAGCGATTTTCCAACGTGGCGAACCCATAACACAAATATCAGTTTCGCACGAACTCGAGACCTTGGGCCAATTAGAGGGTAGTGGCGGTGCAGCGTTTCTCAGTCATTTAGTCGCAAGTGTTCCAACTTCTGTTTATATAGAACACTACGCGCTGATAGTTAGCCGATCTGCGACAATGCGCAATTTGATATCTGCAGCCACTGAAATTGCCGCGTTAGGCTATCAGCAAGACGCAGATTTGGAATCGTCACTTGGACAGGCAGAAGAACTGCTGTTCAAGATTAGATCACGCCGGGAGAATAGGGACTTTGTTCCGCTTAGATCAATCCTAGACAAATACCTTGAAGATTCTTCCTCACTTGAACAGGACCTTGATCAAAACTCAGGGCCTATTTCGACGGGCTTTAAGGACTTAGATACCGTACTTGGGGGTCTGCAAAGGTCAGATTTAGTAATTATCGCAGCTCGCCCGAGTATGGGTAAAAGCACGTTGGCACTAAACATATCACAACACGCCGCTTCTAACGGTTTCAACGTTGGGATTTTTAGCTTAGAAATGAGCGCTGAACAGATGGTAATGAGATTGCTTTCTTCTGAGGCTCAAGTAGATAGCCACAGCATAAGGATCAACTTGATGAGTGAGTTAGAACAACAACGAGTCATCAATGCCGTAGGAGCTCTGTCAGATTTACCAATCTACGTTGATGACACTCCTATTCAGTCGATAATAGAGGTGCGAAGCAAAGCAAGGAGATTTCACCTACAACGACGAGTAGATCTTATCGTAGTAGATTACCTTCAGTTAATGCAAGGGGGATCACGATCTGACAACAGAGTCCAGGAAATGAGTGACATATCTAGGGCCTTAAAGGGATTGGCTAGAGATTTAAATGTGCCCTTAATCGCACTTTCCCAACTAAGTCGTGCCGTCGAACAGCGACCGGGTCATAGACCGCAGCTATCAGACCTCAGAGACAGTGGCAGTATCGAACAGGATGCCGATGTAGTCGCCTTCATTTACAGAGACGACATGTACTACACTGAAGAGGACTGGGAGCGCGCAAACCCCATGGACCCGTATCCTAAAAACATAGCGGATCTGATAATCGCCAAACACAGGAACGGCCCTCTGAAGACTATGAATCTGTATTTTAGAGACCAATTTTCAAGGTTTGAAAATTTGGCTGCACACCGAGCAATTTAACCATGGGCAATGGACCATACTTTCCTCCAGACACAAACTATATTCCGATCCCTGCACGATTAGCGGGTCAGCTGTTACAAGACATAGAGTCTATCGAAGAGCTGAAGTGCACACTCAGATTAATCGCTATGATCCGGGAAAGAAGGAGCAGAAGGCTTTGGGTTACCCTTGCTGAACTAGAAGCAGATTTAGTTCTCTCAAAGGCGTTCAGTGGGAATAAGAAAGCAATATCTGAAGGAATAAGACTATCCGTCAACCGTGGCGCAATACTTGAAAAAGTCCACGAAAATGGCACCCTATTTTTTCTCAACGACGGGCCAGGCAGAAATGCGTTGTCAAAATTCAGCGAAAAGGACCTTGGGGTCGAAGAAACAGTAGACCCCAATCAAATTGAGATCGTACCAAATATATTTAAACTTTATGAAGAAAACATCGGTGTATTGACTCCTTTAATAAGTGAAGAACTCATAGAAGCAGAAAAAGTACACCCCCCTGAATGGATTCGGGAAGCGTTCGTTATCGCCGTACATTTGAATCACAGAAACTGGCGATATATCGAGAAAATATTACAAAGATGGTCAACAGAAGGAAGGGACGATGGAAAGCCTCGGAGACATTCTCAAACGACTGACCCCAAAGAATATCTCAGAAGGTACGGGCACCTCGCACGACAAGGAAAAATCGACCGTAGTTGATTGTGCCTTATGTGGGGGAAACGGCTGGATCAGACAGGAAGTGGAAGTTGGTCACCCAAACTTTGGCAAAGCATTCCCATGTTCATGTCAAGATCGAATAACCCAATCACAAAAGATTGAGAGGCTCCAACGCCAAAGCAATCTAGGAGGATTGACTAGGCTCAACTTCAAATCGTTAAATTCGACTGGCAAGTCTGAAGATCATCAAACACAGGAACGATACTCACAAACGTATAATGCCGCTATAGAATACGCTGACAACCCGGATATGTGGTTGTTATTTACTGGAGCCAGTGGCTCTGGGAAGACTCACTTCTTGGCAGCCATAATCACAAGAGTCATCGAGAATAATTTACAAGCTTTCTACATATCAGTCCCAGACCTGTTAGACCATTTAAGATCCACCTTCACTCCAAGCACAGACATATCTTACGACCAGCTGTTCCAACACTTGCGCACTGTGCCAGTTCTCGCACTAGACGACCTAGGCTCTCATGCGACTACTCCCTGGGCACAGGAAAAACTCAACCAAATACTGAGCCACAGATTTAATAGTCAACTACCTACTATCATAGCTTTGAGCGTACCAATTAGACAGTTAGATCCGCAATTAAGAGCCAGACTTGAGGACAAGAATGTTGTAGGGCACGTATCACTTGGTGACCAAAGCGTAACTTCAACACACTGGCAATTGGACCGAATTAAGTCAGCGTTAAAGTCTAGAATGACATTCAGTAATTTCGACACAAAGGGCAACAGAGCTGAGCCCACTGGGCAAGAAAGTTTGCAAAGAGCGTTTAGCGCAGCCAAATTATTTTCGCAAGAGCCATCTGGATGGCTAGTGTTCGTTGGGCCAGAGGGCAGCGGAAAAACTCATCTAGCAATTGCAGTTGTCCGAGAAATTGAAAGTAAAGGCGAGTATGTCTGTTTCGCATTCGTGCCTGATTTACTTGATCATCTGAGATACACCTTTAGCCCTCAGAGCGCAGTAACTTATGACCAATTGTTCGAAGATGTTAGGACATCCCCATATCTAGTGCTGGACGACCTCGGCTCTCATAGCAGCACTCCATGGGCCGAGGAAAAATTGTACCAAATTATAGTTCACAGACAGGAGGCGAGGCTTCCGACCATCATCACACTTCGTGACTTCATGGAAGACCATCTGCCTGCGCCTGTACAGTCTAGATTGAAAGACATAAGTATAGTTTCATGGTTCCCAATACTAGCTCCGGATTTTCGTGACAAAGGTGCAAATCCTAAATCAACCAAAGGAACTAAACCAAATTACTACAAATCAAGAAGATAAGCCTACTAAATCGGTCGGCAAACCCTGTGTCTTCTGTAGCATTGTCACGGGAACAGAGCCAAGCATAGTCGTTTACCAAGATGACGACGTACTAGTTTTTCGAAATCGCCTTAGATGGGTCCCGATAATGCTACTTGCAATCCCGAAAGTACACATGACTCAAGATCAACTATGGAGCAGCACCATTGTGTCTAAGGTTGCTTCAGTTGCAGCTAGGGTAGGCAGACAAGAATGTCCTAAAGGGTACCGCCTCTTATCAAATTTTGGAGGCGACGCTATGCAGAGCGTAGAACATGGTCATATACACATTCTAGGGGGCATACATTTAGGACCATACGCTTAGCGTTGGCAACATTAAGCATCCTTGCCGACGTAATTCTCTTCCCCTCGCAACCAAGAGTAAACCATTGAGGCCGCCGCCGCACCAATCACCGGGGCAAGAACGTATACCCACTGGCTGGTCCAAGTCCAACCTACAATGGCAGGCCCGAGTGACCTAGCTGGATTCATAGAGGCACCGGTAATCGGTCCGGCAAATATGGCCTCAAGCCCAACTGTAGCTCCTATTGCAATGGCTGCTATTTGTCCTACAGACCGAATGTCAGTTGCAACAGACATGATTACAAACATCAAGAAAAAGGTCAGGATAATCTCTATGAAAAACGCCTGTAAATCCGTTCCTGCTGGGATTGTAGCTCCCAGGTCTGCAACGTCGCCTAAAAGTAACAGCAGCACCACGCTAGCCGAAATTGCGCCTGCGATTTGACTACCCAGATAATACGGCACCTGTTTCCACGGCAAGTGTTTAGTTATTGCAAACCCCAGTGTAACTGCGGGATTAATATGCGCTCCAGATATGTGGCCAGTCGCGAATATCATTACTGCTATTATCGATCCGAAAGTTAACCCCACCCCGACATGAGTTACCCCACCCCCAGTAATGTCATTGATCATTATCGCGCCAGTACCAGCGAACACGAGACCGAATGTCCCAATAAACTCGGCTACAGATTTCTTCAGCATGGGTTCCAATAGCTCCTTAAATTGAAAAGTTGATATTTTTCACACAGAGAGACAAAAGAGATTATATTTACTTAATATGTTTATAGCTACCCAGATTGACGCCGAAATGATGTAATTGTAGACTCCATAGCATATTATCTAGGAGATCCCAATGACTGTATTCCAAGGCGTTTTTCCAGCCCTGATCACACCGTTTCATCGAGACGGAACCCTGAATGAACAGGCGTTCCGCGATGTGATGGAGTCCTGCATTCAGGCTGGAGTTAATGGGTTTTGGATTAACGGTGGTACGGGTGAGAGTGTGCTTCTAAGTGATGAAGAAAATATACGTGTTACCGAAATATCATCGGATCAGTCACGAGGGAGAATCCAGAATATTATCCATGTTGGAGCCCCTACCACGGCACGGGCTGTTAATATGGCCAAGGCAGCGCGTGAGGCCAACGTGGAGGCCATAAGCTGTGTGCCACCATTCTTCTATAGACCAAAAGACGAGGCAATAATAGACCACTACAAGGCAATAGCTGACGTTGCGGGATTACCATTGTTCATATATAACCAGCCAAAATACACGGGAGTCGAAATAACACCTCCCTTAATGGCGGAGCTTATCAAAGAAATCCCGTTAGTTGCGGGGGTGAAACACTCAGCTCCAGATTTTCACAACATCCGGAAGTTTTCACAACTCGGAATTGATGTGCTAACCGGCAGTGGTACCTTATTTTTATCCGCCTTAATCGGAGGGGCTTCTGGAGTAGTTGACGGGCCCTTAACCATTGCTCCAGAAATCTGGGTAGAGGCTTACACAAGCTTCAAAGAGGGAAACGTAACTAAATCTACAGAAATGCAAGAAAAGGGCGCTAAGTTAGTAGACTTGGCTGGGAAGTATGGAATGCAAGCCACTTGTAAAGTTTTGGTACAAGCCCGCTTGGGCATTGAAACTGGCACGCCCAGGCCACCTCTTTCCTCCTTGAACTCAAAAGAGACAAACGATCTAATAAACGAAGCAGTGGTTATCGGCATACTTACGAAGGAACAAGCATCAGGTTAAAAACCATACGGAGGTGACATAGAAATGGCAAATGACAAACTACCATTAGTCTGGCTTTTGGGAACTGGTGGCACTATCGCACAGTGGGGTTCGCCCCGCCTCACTTATGTTGAATACGGGACAGGAGAGTATCTGGACGTCCATCAAAATCTTGAACGAATTCCCGAAATCACCCAGTTTGTTCGTACAAAAGCAGAGCATTTATGGAATGTGGGCAGTGGCATTAAAACAAGCGAATTATTACCTCTCGCTAAGAAAATCAATGCTTTGATGCAAGACCCGGAAGTATCTGGTGTAGTAGTCACACACGGTACATACTCTATGGAAGAAACGACTTACTGGCTCCATCTGACTGTGAAAAGCGAAAAACCCGTGGTAGTAACTGGAACCCAACGTCCGCCCTCAGCCATGGGAACAGATGCTGACAACAATCTGTTTGATGCACTCATATTGGCCGGCTCCGACGAGGCGCGAGGGAAAGGGGCACTGTTAATGTTCAACAATGAAATTCAAGCTGGGAGAGAGGTGACAAAAACTAACTCCCATAGACTAGAAACTTTTCAATCGAGAGAGCTTGGCATGCTCGGATACGTTGATTCAGACCTTAAGGTAAAATTTTATCGCCAATCTACTCGAAAACACACTTATCAAACCGAATTCAACGTGGCCAACTTGGAAGACCTGCCCAGAGTTGACATCGTTTATGCTTACCAAGATTCAGACGGAGTGGCGGTCAAAGCTTTTGTTGAAGCCGGAGCCAAAGGAATAGTCTTAGCGGGAGGTCAAGCAGGTGGTGGCCTGAGTGGACCTCCTACAGGAGGTTTTCAAAGAGCGGGCGGCAAGGCCTTAGAAGAAGCCAGAGCTAAAGGAGTCATGATTGTAGCTACAAACCGTAACGGCGCCGGTCAAATGATTCGCTCATCTCAACAAGTGGAACATGGAGTCATAGCCGGTGACAATCTCAGCGCACAAAAGGCCAGAATCCTCCTTCGTCTCGCGTTGACAAAAACTGACGACCCAGAGGACATTCAAAGGATGTTCGACACTTATTAGAAGCCTCCAATTGATAAAAAGCAGTTTGATAAGTTGGGGGGCCAGATACTATCGACATATCTAGAAGGTAACAATGCGTTTTTATGAACATGAGGCAAAATCACTGCTGAAACTACACGGATTACCAGTGCCTGAAGGGAAGGTGGCCAAGACTGACTCCGAAGTTGAGGAAATCTCTCGCGAAATCACTGGCCCTGTTGTAATAAAATCTCAAGTTCTAAGTGGTGGACGGATGAAGGCTGGCGGCATAAAGTTTGCTGACACCCCGTCTGAAGCGAAGGTCGCCGCCTCAACAATCCTCGGATTGCAAATTCGGGGGCAATTGCCTCAATCCCTATTGGTAGAGAGGAAAATTGCCACGGTCAACGAATATTATCTGGGTGTCACCTATGACGCTATCGCAAAAAGCCCCATTATATTATTCAGTGACATGGGCGGCATTGATATAGAGGAGGTAGCCAACACTTATCCTCAACATCTCGCTCGTACACACCTCTCAAACATTGAACCGTTCTCTGACTATAAGGCTAAGGAAATCATTTCATCCCTTGGATTAACTGGTAGTGACCTTATGAAGCTGACTAGCATATTGGTTAAATTGGTGACTCTTTTCCGACGGTACGACCTGACGCTAGCTGAAATTAACCCCTTGGGCAAGCTAAGTACCGGCGAATTGGTATCACTAGACTGTCATGTTGATATGGAGGATGAATCAACAAGTCGACAACTTGCCTTACTAAACGAACTAAGTATTCCTGCAACAGAGGTGCGTCAAGGACGGCCTGCAACAGATTTCGAAGTGCGCGGAATGGAGGTCGACTCCATCGACCCACGGGGAGTTGCCGGGCGAGTAGTGGAATTCGACGGAAATATTGGACTGGTTATCGGTGCCGGCGGGGGTAGCCTAACATTATTCGATGCCATAAGAAACCATGGCGGACAGGCAGCTAACTATTGCGAAATAGGTGGTAATCCAAGTGTCAGAAAGGCTTACGAACTAACAAAGCTTATATTGAATAAACCAGGGGTAGCAAAAATTGCAGTCATGATGAATGTAGTTAGCAACACTCGAGTCGATATTATGGCTCGCGGAGTCATAAAAGCTGTAGTTGATGAGGGTCATGACCCAGCTGAAAAAATTGCGATATTTAGAATACCTGGCTCGTGGGAATCCGAAGGTTTCAAGATTTTGACCAAGTACGGCGTAGACTTTGTCGACAGGAGTGTATCGTTGGACGAAGCGGCATTGAGAGCCGTAAATAAGGTAAAAGCAAAATAACATGTCAATTTTAATCGATCGCGATTTCAAATTTATAATCCAGGGCATCACGGGCAGAGAAGCAGTAAATATGACTCGGGAGTGTCTCGACTACGGATCCCAAGTAGTAGCAGGAGTCACTCCGGGCAGGAAAGGGAGGGATGTTTACGGGGTTCCTGTATTCGATACCGTTAAACAAATAACCGAGCAGATGTCGGTGGACGGCTCGGTAGTCACTGTTCCAGCCGCATTCGCTTACGACGCAGTACTTGAGGCCATAGACGCAGGAATTCAGTTGATCGTGGTAGTAACGGAGCGCATTCCAAGAGCCGACGTGGCTCAATTAATTGAGCTTGCCCGCATGCGTGGAGCCCGCATTATCGGACCCAATTGCTTGGGAATAATTTCACCTGGGAAAGGAAAAATGGGGGGGATTGGGGGCACTGCAATAGATACTAAAAAAGCATACGCTTCCGGTTACGTAGGTGTAATGTCACGGAGCGGTGGCATGACTACAGAAATATGTAACACTTTGACCGCTTATGGGCTTGGTCAAAGCACGGCAATCAGCATAGGAGGTGATCCGATAATCGGCAGTACATACGCTGAATTGCTACCCTTATTTGAAGCTGATCCTGAGACTAAAGCTTTGGTGGTCTATTCTGAACCAGGCGGCCCTATGGATTCTCAGCTAGCGGAATACGTTAAAAATACAAATAGTTCTCTACCTATTGTGGCATTTATGGCAGGGCGTTTTATGGATGAAATGCCTGGCATGAGATTTGGGCACGCAGGCACAATCGTGGAAGGGAAACGAGATACTGCCATAGAAAAGATTCGTCTACTGGAAGAAGCGGGTATAAAAGTCGCTGAAAACATCTCCGAAATACCAAACCTTGTTAAATCGGCTATCAAGGCCAATCGTAAAGGATAAATATGTTTATCAAAGTGCGGATAACGCCAGGTACCATCTCCGGTCGCGATCTAGTAAAGAAATTGGTCGAGGTATGCCCCGTTGATATATTCGCTGAGGATGAAGGTGATTTGCTGATAGTCGAAGAAAATCAAGACGAATGCACCCTCTGTAACCTATGTATTGAAGCCGCCCCCGAAGGCGCGGTGCAAATCATAAAACTTTACGAAGATTAATAAGCCTGGCATCAAGATTTTCGGCTAGGTGTAATATAGATATTTCCATAATCATCAACCCTGCCAACATAACCAGGGTTGATTACAGTCGTAGCATCCAGTTGTTCGATCACTGCAGGGCCGTCGATCACGTTCGATCCCAGCAGCTTCACACGATCGTATATGCTGCAGGCTAGTGAGCCGTCAACTTTTTTGAAATACACCTCTCTAACGCCTATACAACTCTTCGAACTGTCCTCACTGCCCTTCCTGATTTTTCTCACTTTCAGTTTTGGCGATTTTGCATAAGCGTGAATGCGGAAACTCACAACTTCCAACGGATCCGTGTCACTAGAGTGTGCATACATTTGTTGGTGCAATCTTATGAATTTCAACCTTGCCTCTTCCAATTCAACTTCTGTCTCGGGATATTGGTCCAAATCTACCGTTAATTCCCAATTTTGACCCACATAACGAATGTCCATAGATCTAGTAATCATTCTGACATCATTGCTGATCCCTTCACTGTTTAGCCAAGTCACAGCCCTGTCTTCCAATGTTTTGAAGGCACCCAGCATTCCCTCCAAGTTGCCTGCATTCCATCTGGTGACCTGAGTTCGGACAAATTCGTTCGACACCTGAGCCTGGCACAAGCCCTGTGCAGAAAAAAGTCCAGGAAATCTGGGAATTACAACTTCCTGGATTCCTAATGCATCAGCTAAATCGTTGGCGTGAAGGGGTCCAGCTCCGCCAAAAGCAACCAAAGTAAAATCCCTGGGATCGAAACCCCTCTGCACAGAAACAACGCGAAGTATCCCTTCCATTTGGGCGTTAGCGACCTCAACGATGCCTTGGGCAGCCTGAAAAGCCGTCATGCCGAGTTTGTTGGCTATTTCGGCCACAATGGCAACTTTGGCGTTAACAGGATCTATGAGCACCTCTCCACCCAAAGCCTGATCCGGACTAATTTTTCCAAGAACTACCTGCGCGTCGGTTACAGTTGGGAGCTTGCCTCCACGCCCATAGCTAGCAGGACCAGGAATTGCTCCAGCACTTTGCGGTCCAACCTTTAAAACACCGGCCGAATCGACCCATGATATGCTTCCTCCACCCGCACTGCATTCAACCAAATCGATCATTGCAGTTCTCACGGGATAACCTCTGCTTCTAGTAGTAAACGCCCCATGTTGCTCAGTTCCTACTTCGAATTCGAAGGCAAGCCGAGGCGAGGCATCCTCCATCAAACTAGCCTTTGCAGTTGTCCCACCCATATCAAATGAAACTAGATTGCTCCGCCCTAATAATCGCCCTAACTCAGCGGCTGCGACTACTCCAGCAGCAGGCCCAGATTCGGTAGTAGTGTGAGCATTATTTATAGCAGTGCCAGCCCCTACCAAACCGCCAGCAGATTCCATAATGTAAAGCTTGGAAGTCGAAGGAAACATCATTGTGAGATCGTGCTCCAACTTCTTTATATAACCCTGTAGTACTGGCGCCAAATAGGCGGCTACGGCGACCGTGCTGGCACGTTCGAATTCCCTGAATTCCGCTGCGATTCCAGAGGAAACAGACACGAATCCCTCTATGCCTGCTAGCTTAAATTCCTCTTCGATAATCGCCTTAGCCCTAATTTCGTGGGAATTATTGATAAAAGAAAACAAAAAACAAACCCCTATTGCATTTACACCTTCCTCAATCAACTCTCGGGCAACATTTCGGCATTCTGCTTCACTCAACGGGTTGATTACAGTTCCATCAATAGCGATTCTTTCATCAACTTCTTTCCTCAAATATCGAGGAACTAGCGGTTCCGCTCTATCGACCGTGAAATCGAACTGGTCAGGCTCTACCTGCCTTCCTATTTCGAGAATGTCACGGAATCCCCTGGTAGAAATGAATCCGAGCATAGCCCCTTTCCGCTCCAAAAGTGCGTTACTGCAAACGGTAGTACCATGAGCAACATACGGGATGTGAGGACTTTTCGCCTCAAGTTGTTTAGCCATTCGTTGAATCCCTTGGATAAAGCACTCACTCAAATCTCCTGGTGTTGTAGGTATCTTAATAACAGACATTTCACCGGTCCGTTCATCGTACCAAAGGTGATCCGTAAATGTGCCTCCTATATCAACTCCCACTCTAAAATTAGTCACCTGCTATTCCTTTGGCTCTCAATGATTCAGTTTCGCTCTCGTTAACAGCCCAACTTTTTGCATCGATCACGACCCCATAGATATCTGCCGCTCTCCAGATAGATACCTTTCCGTTACGAACGTCGGCTAAAACACTTAATGGGTTTCTTTTAAGTGGATCTCCGTACCCTCCTCCACCTCCCGCAAGCACAGTAACAACATCACCTTTAGTCAACGGATAGTTAGAGGTTTCCCTTGGTAGCACTATAGGATTGTCCGAATCGTAGTTCAAAATCAGTTTCGACACGGCACCGGGTTTTCCATCCGATACCCCTGGTGCCGGTTTCTTATGCCTATTAGAGTGAGTTGCTAGATATACGTCCTGCAATACCTCCCAGTCCTGCCTCACTCCCAAGCCACCTCGATAAGTCCCTGCCCCCTCCGAGTCTGTAATATACTCAAGTCTTAGACCTCTAACTGGATATTGCAATTCCATTGGCTCAACGGGTAGATTCAACACCTCGTGGACAGAATCGATACCATCTTTATACGTGCGGGCTCCACCACCGCCACCAACAGTCTGGTAATGAATAAAATATCTGTCACCTTCTTTGTTGGAAAAACCAACCCCGTGGACTCCATGCCAGGGCGCCCTTGATTTCGCAGGAAAAGCATCCATAACCGCTGCAAGAATTGAGTCCCTTACAAGATATGTTGTCTCAGTACGTGCCCCTACAGCTGCAGGAGGTTTTGCATTAATGAGAGAATTTTCTGGCATCACCACAGTGAACGGCCTCAGAAATCCTGCATTTATAGGAACGGTCTCGTCAACCAATAGATTCCTAAATACACCAATGACCATCTGCCAAGTCCCATGACCAGCCACATTTATGCCCCACCTAGCGGGTGGTCCACTCCCTGTGAAATCGACGATTATGTTTGGCTTTGGCTTATGTTGAATGCATACTTGGACTTTTACTGGTATAGGATCATCACTACCTAAATCGTCATCAAGGTAGTCAGTAGCACACCAACTTCCTTCTGGCCCATTCAAAATAGCTTTCTCTAGTCGAGTTTCCGAATAATCTATTAAGGCACGCATATACGTAATTAAATCATCTACACCGAATCTCTCAGCAAGTTCGTGAATCCTCCGCTCGGCGATTTGCAAAGCCGCTAGGTGAGCTCTTATGTCAGCAGCTCGCTCATGCGGGCCTCTCATATTCGACAGCATTATTTCGTAAATATCTTCGTTAAATTTACCGCCCTGATACAAAGCGACCGGGGGGATCCGCAAACCTTCCTGATAAATCTCTGTTGCGTCTCCTACTACGCCCTGCGCCGGCGCTTTTCCGCCGACATCAGCCCAATGACCTTGATTACAAACGAAACAAAGGAGTTTTCCATGGTAGAACACTGGCTTCAAAAACGACATGTCGGGTAAGTGAGTGGGCCCACCCAAATAGGGGTCATTCATCACGAATACGTCACCATCCTGGATGGTGGAACCAAATTTTTCAAGGATGCGGGCTCCAACTGGACCATATCCAGAATTGTTATACTGGCCGCCGGAAAATCTGCCACCGCAAAACGGCTGACCTTCATGATCTAAAAGCCAAGCGGAGCAGTCCTTTCGTTCCTTTATATTTGTAGAGTATGCAGATCGAACCAATATCGCCTGCGATTCGTCACACAATGACATGAACGCATTTAACACTATCTCCATGGCAACTGGATCCACATTCAAAAAATGACGTGATTTCAACTATTTCTCCTGGGTTCACAACGAAACAAGGTACATGGAAGAACGCGGAGCGTACACTTTGAGATTGACAGCAAGCATTCTCGCCTTGAGTATATTATAGTAATGGTTTTTTTGTTGGCACTCCAGATTTTCCTATCATTAGTTCCTGTTTTTGATACTGACTTCCTTGGCTCATTTCCAGGATGGTCGACACACACACAATGAGCCAAATCCAAAAAATACGTAACACTCTGGCTGCTAGGGATTTTCGACTTCTGTTGCTTAGTACATTTCCAGGCGTTATCGGTGAGGTCGCTGACTTCATAGCTCAAGGCTGGTTAGTTCTTTCCCTAACGCAAGACTCTGCGCTTTGGGTTGGAATCGTTTCAGGCGCGCGCGGAGCAGGGCATATCGGATTCGCCATTTTGGGAGGTGTTCTGGCCGATCGGTTCCCTCGAAAATTAGTATTGGTAAACCTTAGATTCTTAAGAGCTGTCACTCTCGCGATCCTAGCAATTCTTATATTAACCGGAAACGTCGAGCTCTGGCATGTTTTAATAATTGCTTTCATTCAAGGAAGTGCTGATGGATTGATGGCTCCTTCATTTAACGGTCTAATCTACGACACCGTTGGCCCTACCAAATTGATGAATGCCATCGCATATGTACTGGCTGCATTTCACATCACCTGGGCAATCGGCTCAGTCCTTACTGGACATTTGATCAGTTCATCAGGCATTTGGGTCGCATATGCACTTGCATCTGTTGCCTTTCTGATCAGCATGGTTTTCCTTAAAATAATGCAAACATCAAATACTGGGCAAGTAGGAGAGGAGTCTATTCTGCTCAACCTTATTCAAGGCTTTAAGTATGTAGCAAAAAGCACTCCACTCAGGGCTCTCCTACTGCTCAGTGTCCTCACCGAAGCGTTTGGCTTTTCTTATTTAATAATGTTGCCAGTCATAGCAAAAACGGTATTGCAAGTAGGGCCTACAGGACTTGGTTACTTGACTGCTGCAGGGGGCATAGGCTCCTTAATAGGGACGGCGGTGGTTGCGGCTCTCAGCGACTACAGAAATAAGTGGAAACTATTAACCATAGGTACCTTGAGTGCAGGAGTGAGCATTCTATTATTTGCTACATCTCCATGGTACGAACTATCTTTAGTCTTGGTGGGATTTATTGGCTTCTCTTTAGTCTCATACGACGCAGCGATCAATACGCTACTCCAAACAATATCCATTGACGAAATGCGCGGGAGAGTTTTAGGGCTTTACGGAATGACCTGGGGTTTTACTCCCGCTGGCGGATTTGCAGCGGGTTCAATAGCAAATATTACAGGGGCGCCGGTTGCCATCGGTCTTGGCGCCACGATAATCCTAACATACACCCTGGCAGTTATTGCTAGGATGAACGGCTCTCAAACGCGCGCGCAAGAAACGTTGGCGGGCACAGATAAAGAATCGACCTAATATCTTTGAATAGGTTCTTGCATGATCCGAACGGTACATATAACCTGTTGCAGTAACAAAACTCAGGGAGGTTAACATGACCGTTCAAGAGAGTTTCGAAGAAGCTGTAGTTGAATTCCTAAGCAAGACTAAGGAATTCATAAATACGGAGTCTCTTGAGGGAATACCTCCAAATTCCCCTTGCCCGTATGAACAGGACG